>NZ_JABBWU010000016.1:0-225140 GCF_012999525.1 Microbispora sp. H10836 | reverse complement strand
GCCCGGCTTCACCATGGGCAACGCCTGGCAGTTCTTCATGGGCTACCGATTCGCCGTCTTCAACTACGCCACCCAGTCCCTGGGCGGCGCGGTCACCGTCAACCGATTCGACCTGACCACCCCCTGAGACCGCTCCCGCCGCCCCTCGGGGATGCACATCCCACCCCGAGGGGCGGTGGCCACCCGGCCGCGCGGCACGACGGGTGCGTACGAGGCGGTTCTGAGACCGTTCCATGCGCCAGGAAGAGCCATGTAGAGGTTCGATGTCCTGGCATACCAAAATGCAGGTATGTCGTTGACGGAGCAGGCGATCGAACGCATCAGGCAGCTCATCAAGGATGGGACGCTGCCCCCGGGCGCCCGGCTGCCTCCCGAGCAGGAGCTCGCCGCCGAGCTGGGCCTGTCCCGCAACCTGCTCAGAGAGGCGGTCCGATCCCTCGTCACCACCCGTGTGCTGGAGGTACGCAGAGGCGACGGCACCTACGTCACGAGCCTTTCGCCGGAGCTGCTGCTCGAAGGCGTCGGTCTGGCCGTGGAGATGATGCGGGGCGACGGCCTGCTCGAGATCACCGAGGTGCGACGGCTGTTCGAGCCGGTGGCCACCGCACTTGCCGCCGCCCGGATCACCGCCGGCCAGCTCGCGGAGGTCGAACGGCATCTCAACGCGATGATCGGGGCGCAGGACGACATCGAAGCGCTCAACCACCACGACGACGCCTTCCACCGCGCTGTGTTCGAGGCGACGGGCAACAAGTCGCTGTCGGCGTTGCTCGGCGGCATCGCCAGCCAGACGCTGCGGGCGCGTGTGTGGCGCGGCCTCGTGGAGGAGAACGCGGCGGGCCGCACGATCGCCGAGCACGCCGCCATCTACCGCGCGCTCGCGGCCGGCGACGCCCCCCTCGCCCAGGCCGCGGCGCTCATGCACGTCAGCACCACGGAGACCTGGCTGCGGGACAACCTCGGCCGGTCACGGTCCGGTGCCGACCCGCAACCGACGCCGTGACCGGGGCGCGGATCGCGCCCGACCTGCTCCCACCATGTCACCCCACCTCGCCCCCGTACGGGCTCGAGGTCAGCCGGCCATGAGCGCGGACGGCGCGTCGCCGTCGTCGGGCAGGCGGTTCAGGGACTCCTCGACTCCGATGAGATGGTTGGCCATCCGGATGCGCGCCCGTTCGGGATCGCGTGCCACCAGCGCCGTCCAGATGGCCACGTGCTCGTCGTGGGTGCGCCGGTCGGCGTCCTTCTCGTGCAGGCTGCGCCACAGCCGGCCGTGGACGGTGCGCCTGGCGAACGCCTCGATCAGGCCGACCATGACCGGCCGAGACCCCTTCGCGCAACGCACCGCGCGAGACGCCCAGCGACTCGGCGAGGTCCTTCTCGACGGGCAGGCGGTCATCGGGCCGCAGGACCCCGTCGAGGATCATCCGCTTGATGCTGTCCACTACATCGTCTGTGCGTGACATGGCAGGCAGGTTCCTTGAGTCCGGCCGGAGTGGAGGATCCACCCGTCACCACGGGCAGCCACGGAGCCGATGGGTCCTCCCCGTGCGCCGCCGCCCGTGGGCATAGGGGAAACAGGAAAAGCCGATCCGCCGTCAGGCGGATCGGCGTCCAGGTGGGTTCAGACGGGGCGGTTTTGCTGCTCGATGTACTGGTGCAGGGGGAACGCTTGCCGCATCCGGCGGGAGGATACGCCCTTGAGGCTGCCCGTGAGTCTGGAGCGGGCGACCTTGGGCGGGAAGGTCACCAGCAGGTGCACGTGGGTGGCCTCGCCGTTGAACTCGGCCAGTTCGCACTCGAAGCCGGCGCAGACCTTCCGCATGGTCTGCTCCATGCGCTCCAGGTGGGCGCCGGTGAACACCCGGTGCCGGACGTGGTCACGAAAGCCATGTGGGCGTGCAGGACGAAAACGCACTGCCTGTTCGATATAACGTTCCGTGCTCACCGTTCAACTGATGGTAAAACCCATGGTGTGCAGCTTAGGTACAACTTCCGCCTCTATCCGACGCCGGGTCAGCGTGTCGCGCTGGCAAGTGCGTTCGGGTGTGCGCGGGTGGTGTTCAACGACGCGCTGCGCGCACGACAGGACGCTCGGGAACAGGGCTTGCCGTACATCTCGGATGGGGAGCTGTCCAAGCGGGTCATCACCGAGGCGAAGAAGACCCCGGAACGCTCCTGGCTGGGGGAGGTGTCGGCCGTGGTGTTACATACAGCAGGCGCTCGCCGACCTGAACACCGCCTACCGGAACTTCTTCGCCTCCATCACGGGTAAGCGGAAGGGGCCGAAGGTGGCCCCGCCTCGCTTCCGGTCCAGCGAAGACAACCGGCAGGCGATCCGCTTCACGAAGAACGCCCGGTTCTCCATCACCGCGCGAACCAGGCCAAGGCCAGGGCCGCCACGGCGCACGCCCGAGTGGCCGACGCCCGCCGTGACTGGGCACACAAGCTCTCCACTCGCATCATTCGCGAGAACCAAGCGGTGTATGCGGAGAACCTTGCCGTGTCCGGCCTCGGCCGCACCCGGCTGGCCAAGAGCGTCCATGACGCGGGCTGGTCTCAGTTCGTTGGAATGCTGGAGTACAAAGCGGCCCGGTACGGCCGCGCCTTCGCCAAGATCGACCGGTGGTTCCCCTCCTCGAAGCTGTGCTGTGCGTGCGGGACCGTCGCCGACACGAGGCCGTTGCACGTCCGGGAGTGGACCTGCCCGTGTGGGGCGGTCCACGACCGGGACGTCAACGCGGCCAAGAACATCCTGGCCGCCGGACGGGCGGACAGGATGAACGCCTGTGGAGGGCCGGTAAGACCACCGCTCGCGGTGGCACAGCCCAGTGAAGCAGGAAGCCACAGAGGCGCCGCGTGAACGCGCGGCACGGGCTGAATCCCCGGCCTTCACTTCAGGCCGGGGAGCGCGTCAAGGGCTCGTGCAGGTGACGCCGGTGGGGGCGGTCGAGCCGTTGCCGTTGGCGGTGAAGCCGAAGGTCGTCGAGCCGTTGCCGGTGAGGGTGCCGTTGTAGGGGGCGTTCTTGACGGTGATGGCGCCGCTGGTGCCGGTGTTGGCGCCGTTCCACAGGCTCGTGATGCTCTGGCCGCCGGCCAGGGTCATTTTGACGGTCCAGCCGTTGAGCGGGGTCGGCCCGTTGTTGCTGACGGTGACCTCGCCCTGGAAGCCGCTGCCCCAGTCGTTGATCCGCTTGTAGGTCGCCGTGCAGGTGCCCGGCTGCCCGCCCGGCGTCGGCGACGGGCTGGGGGAGACCGGCGGGCTGGGGGACGGTGTGGGGGACTGCGGCGGTGTGGGGCTGGGGGAGGGGGTCGTGTCGCCGCTGACCCGGTAGACGACGGTGCCGTGTGCGGGCACGCTGGCCGATATGGTGCCGTTGGTGCCGCTGAGGGTGTTGGTCCATGCGTCACGCAGGATGAACGAGCCGCCGGACATCCCGATCGCGGACGCGGTGGTGCTGATCGTGGTGGTGCTGCCGCTCTGGTTGAACAGGGCGACCGCGACGTCGCCGTTGCCGAGCCGCTTGGCCAGCACGCGGCGGGTGCCGTCGTTGCTGATCTGGCGTGCCTGCAGTCCGAGCGAGTCCTGGTTGATGGCGATCAGGTTCGCGTTCTTCAGGATGGTCTGGGTGGGCGCGTCCATGGCGCGGATGTCGTTGCCGAGGATCAGGGGGGAGGCCATCATCGCCCACAGAGCGAAGTGGCTGCGCATCTCGGTGTCGGTCATGCCGCCCCGGCCGACCTCCATCATGTCGGGGTCGTTGAAGGCTCCGGGCCTGGCGTAGGAGGCGAGCGGGACGGTGACGTTGACGATGTTCTGGATGCCCATCGGGTAGCCGTTGGTCTGACCGGTGTCCCACTTGTTGGTGATGTCCTCGGTCGTGCGCCACATGTTGGCGACGTCGCCCCAGTCGCGTTGCGGGCCGGTTTTGGCGTGGATGCTGTTGGAGTTGATGCTGTAGACGATCGGGCGTCCGGTAGCCGCCAGCGCGTCACGCATCTTGGCGAATGTGCGGACCTGGTCGTCGATGGTGCCGCTGGGGGAGCACCAGTCGTATTTGAGGTAGTCCACGCCCCAGGCGGCGAACTGCCGGGCGTCTTGGGCTTCGTGCCCCTGGGCGCCGGTCGCGCCGGGGTAGCTGGAGAAGTACTGCGCGCAGGTCTTGTCCAGCGGCGCCTGGTAGATGCCGAACTTCAGGCCTTTGGCGTGGAGGTAGTCGCCGAGGGCCTTCATGCCGCTGGGGAAGCGTGAGGCGTTGGCCTGCAGGTTGCCCGCGGAGTCGCGGGTGGAGTTCATCCAGCAGTCGTCGACCACGACGTACTGGTAGCCCAGGTCGCGCAGGCCGGAGTTGACGATCGCGTCGGCCATCTGCTTGATGAGCGTCTCGGATATGTTGCAGCCGAAGGTGTTCCAGCTGTTCCAGCCCATGGGGGGTGTGCGGGCCACCCCGTTGTCCAGGGCGGTGGCCTGGCCCTGCAGGGCGATCGGGACAGCGATGAGAACGCCGGCGGCGAGTAGAGCTCCCACCTTGCGCACGGACCCTCCTTCAGGTGAGTCGGATGGGGAGGTATGAAGATCAGGGGCTACTGCAAACAACGGACGGGGTCACCGCGCTGCCGTTGGCGGTGAGACCCGGAGGCGGTGGACGAGCCGGTGATGGGGCTCACCGGTAGGTGATGCCGGAGGTGGAGTAGAGGCAGTTGACGCCGTCGGCGCCGGTGCCGGTCTTGGTGGGTTCGCCGCTGGTCACGCCCTTGTACTTCTCGCAGATGACGACCTTCTTGGTGGGGTCGTTGACGATGGTGATCTGGGAGAAGCGGGCTGTGTCGCCGTAGTTGGTGTTGATGCCGGCCAGGGCTTTGCCGGGTGTGGTGGCGGTGACGTTCTGGATGACGACGTTGCGTTTGTACTGGGTGGAGCAGTTGCCGCAGGAGCGGTAGAGCTTGCCGAAGTTCTGCACCTGGAAGTTCTTGATGGTCATGGTGCCGGGGCCGTTGTGCTGGAAGACCTTGTCGCTGGCGGATCGGGCGCCGCCGCCGTCGATGGTCATCGTCTGGGAGGAGGAGGTGCCTTTGAAGGTGGCGGCGTCTTCGCCGACGTCTTCCCACCAGACGTTCTGCAGGGTGCAGGTGCCGGTGCAGTGGACGCCGTCGGCGGCGGGCGCGCCGATGATCACGTTTTTGAGTACCGCGCCGTTGGCGAGTTTGAAGACGGGGGGCTGGCTTTCGCTTTGGCTGCCGCTGCCCAGGGCGCCGGTGCCGTAGTAGCGCTTCATGCCGCCGTCGAGTGTGCCCGAGACGTTGATCGTGGCGCCGACGGCCTGCTGGCCGCTCGGGGAGGGCCAGGCGGCCAGGCGCGCGAGCGCCGCGACCGTGTGCGGGGCGGTGTCCGGGGCCGTGTGCGGGACGGTGTGCGGGAGGGGGGCCGCGGACGCGCCGCCGGCCGGACCGGCCGCGAGCATCGTCCCGGCCGCCGAGGCGGCCACGAACCCAACGCGAAATCGTGCGAATGTGCTCATACACACTCCAGGGGGAGACACGGCGATGACTTGTCGCGGGGAGTGCCGACTGCGGAGGACACAGGCCGGCTGACGATTCCATCCGTCTTCAGTGAGCAGGAGCCGGGGCCGGTGACGTCGCGGCCCGACGCGTCACCGGCCGCGGCGGCCCCTCCCTCGTCGGAGGGGCCGTCACCTGTCCCATCGCCGGTCGGGCTCCGGGGGTGGGGTCGTGCCGGTCAGACCACGGTGCAAGGGACGCCGTTGAGGGTGAAGGCGGTCGGTTTGGCGGTGTTGCCGGTGTGGGTGGCCTGGAAGCCGATGTCGACGGTGGCCCCGGGGGCGAGCGTGCCGTTGTAGTCGACGTTGCGCGCGCTCACCTGGCCGCTGGAGGGCGAGTAGGTGGCGTTCCAGCCGGAGGTGATGGCCTGGCCGGAAGGCAGGGTGAAAGCCAGCGTCCAGCCGTTGATCGTCGAGTTGCCCGTGTTGGTGATGCTGATGGCGGCGGTGAAGCCGTTACCCCAGGTGTTCATCGTGTAGCTGACCCGGGGTCCGGTCCCGGTGCCGCCACTGGGCGAGGCGCTGGGCGACTGGGTGGGCGATACGACAGGCGAAACGATGGGCGATGGACTGGGCGACTGGCCGCCGCTCAGGCTGGTCACGAAGGTCGTCATGCTGCGAGCGGGAAGCGTGACGGTGAGGGAGCCGTTCGACATGGTGGTCGCCGCCTGGGGTGCGACGTTCCTGCTCCCGTCGGTGACCCAGGACGAGACGCCGGCCGAGGCGGCGTTCGCCACGGTGAACTGCTGGCTCACCGCGGAGGTGTTCTTGTTGATGGCGACGATGACGACGGTGTCGCCGTTCCGGTACGCCGAGACGTAGACGTTCGTCGCCGGGTTCGCCGTCGCGTCGATCCGCACATATCCGGGGCGGACGAACCTGGCGAACTGCGCCATGATGGCGCCGCGCTTGCTGAGCTGGCCGTCCTCCCGCATGGGGCCGTAGCTGCGCCGGATGTACCACCAGACGTACGCCTGGAACTCGGCCTCCACCATGGCGCGGTGCATGTGCTCGCCCACGTCGAGCGCCTGGGGCCAGGTGTCCGCCGAGTCGGTGCTGTTGGGGTAGTACACCTCCGTCATCCAGAGTTCCTTGCCCGCGCCCTTCTGCTTGAAGAGGGGGTAGGGGAAGTTGGAGTACGACGTGCCGTAGAGATGCGCCCCGATGATGTCGGTGTTGGCGAGTGCCGTGGAGTCGTTGAGGATCGGGTCCGACATGTTCTTGAGGTACTGGAAGGACTCGGGCGCCATGACCCTGGTGTTGATCGAGCCGGCGTTCTCCCGCAGGAACTTGACCATCTCGGTGGGGGTCCACCACGTCCAGTCGTGCGCGTAGTCGGGCTCGTTCTGCACGGATATGGCGTACAGGTTCACCCCGTTGTTCTTCATGTACGTGCTGAAGGAGTTCAGATGCTGGGCGTACGCGGCGTACTGGTCGTACCTGAGCCGTTTCGCGTTGGTCTGGCTGCCGCGGGTGAACGTCTCGATCATGCTGGCGGGGGGGTTCCACGGCGACGCGAAAACGGTCACCCCGAGCTCGGCCGCCCGCTTCGCCGTCGCCAGGTCACGGCCGAAGTCCGCCTGGCTCTCGCCGACGGGGATCCGCAGAATGGAGAACCCCAGCCTGCCCTCGCCGGTGCCGAACGCCGTCTCCCGCTGGGCGGCTGTCAGGTCGCCGGCCCAGGCCGCGTGAGTCATGCCGCCGAAGCCCTTGATCGTCTGCCGCTGCGCCGACGGATTGATGGTCGCGGTGGCCGCCGCGGCCTCCGTGGCCCCCAGGACCGACGTCGCGGCCGTGAGAACCGGCAGGGCACCCATCGTCGCCAGGACGGATCTCCGGCTCAGCATCCTTCGCTCGCCGCTGACGGGCTCATTCCGACCCTGCGTCATGACTCCTCCTGTTTAGCTGTTGGTGCCGATCGTGGTGGTGCCGCCGCCCTGATCGAAGAGGACGGCCGCGACATCGCCGTCGCCGAGCCTCCCGGCGGCCGCCGGGGTTCCGTCGTTGCTCGCCGACCCCGTGCGGGAGGAGTACGCGCGAACCGACGCCGGGAGTCCGGCGACGCCAGGCCGGTCACATCGGGCACGGGTCTCGACGTCACTTGCGCGAACGCTATTAGGAAAATTTCGTGAGTCAACCTCCTCAAATTTCGTCGGCAGCCGCTCGGATACCAGGTCCGACGTCGCCGTTCAACCGCTCCCGCGGCTGACGGGGTGGTGACGGAAAGCGCATCCGACCAGCTGAGGAGGGAGAGGCTGCACCCGTCCCGCACCGGTGACAGGGGTGCGAAAGGATAAGAAATCCCGTCAGTGACGAAGTCACAAGCATGGGGTACTAGTGAAATTTTCAGGCGGCGTGCGGCCCGGCCGGGCCGCTGTCCGAGTATGCGAACGGTGTGCCACTGCCTGATAGATATCCCGAAAGTGCCGTCTATCCTTTTTGGCTACTACTTTCTGTGGCGTCGCGCGGCCGGCCACTGTTCGCCGGCGCTGCGGCCGGGGTTGACGTTCGCGGTCGATCGCGCCCGAGTCACGTAGACTCCCCGCATGTTGGGGGGAGGCCGGTTGCAGGGGCGCCGAGGACTGCGGCGCGGTGACCTCACCGTCGCCGCGATCGCCCAGCTCGCCGGGGTCTCACCGCCGACGGTGTCGAAGGTGCTCCACGGCCGGGCAGGGGTGGGGGAGAGCACCCGTAAGCGGGTGGAGGCGCTCCTGCGTGAGCACGGGTACCGCAGGCCGGTCCTTGCCGGGTCGGCACGCGGCCTCGAAGTGGTGTTCAGCAACATGCTGGGCTCCATCGCGATCGAGATCATGCGGGGCGTCGAGCAGGTCGCGGCCACCCGTCAGCTGGGCGTCGGCTTCACCGACGTGCGCTCGCTCGTGACGGCGGGCCTGCCCTGGGTGGAGCCGCTGTTGCTGCGGCAGCCGGTGGGAGTGATCGCCGTCGTCTCCGAAGTCACCACCGAGCACCGCGAGCTGTTCGAGGCGAGCGGTGTGCCTCTCGTGGCGCTGGACCCGACGGGGGACGTGCACCCCACGCCGTCGGTGGGGTCGACCAGCTGGAGTGGTGCTCTCGCGGCCACGCGGCACCTGCTTGAGCTGGGGCACCGGCGCATCGGCCTGATCACGGGGCCGGCCGGATTCCTGGCCACGCGGGCGCGGCTGGACGGGTTCCGGGCCGCTCTGGACACCGCCGGCGTCCCGTTCGACGAACGTCTCATGCGCAGCGGGCCCTTCCTGTTCGAGCACGGCCGGGATCTCGGATCGCAGCTGCTGACCCTGCCCGACCCGCCGACGGCCGTCGTGTGCGGTAACGACCTGCAGGCGTTCGGCGTCTACGAGGCCGCTCGGCTCCTCGGCCTGCGCATTCCCGACGACCTCAGCGTGGTCGGGTTCGACGACATCGAGCACTGCGAGTGGGTCGCACCGGCGTTGACCACCGTACGGCAGCCGTTCCTCGAGATAGGCGCCACCGCCGCGCGCATCGCGCTGGCGCTCGCCGACGGGGACAGGCCGTCCCGGCCACCTGTCGAGCTCGGCGCCGCCCTCGTGGTCCGCGACAGCACGGCCCCGCCGAGATCGGCCTGAGCGCGGTCGTCGCGGGCTCATCCTTGTTCTCCGGGTGGCCGCCCGGAGCGGCGGGGATGAGGGGACGGCGCCTCTCCGCCACCGAGGGCCGGTCGCGGAGAGGCATGGAGAGGCATGGAGAGGCATGGAGAGGCGCGGAGAGGCGCGGTGATGAGCCGGCCTTCTACGGGCTGCCTGCCGTCAGACGTTCGTGATGGTCCACTGGTTGTTGGTGTTGTTGTTCGGCGCCCACATGCCCACGGTGGAGCCGGCGGAGCTGTTGCCCATGCCGTCGAGGGCCGTACCGGTGCCGCGGTTGATGATCTGGTAGCGGCCGTTGCCTACGTTGTTGAGGCGCCACTGCTGATTGTTGCCGCCGTTCCAGGCCGATTGCCTGGCGTTGGCGCCGTTGGCGGTGTTGCCCCAGCTGTCGGCGACCATGCCGTTGGTGCGGTTGACGATGCGGTACCACCCACCGCCCAGGTCGACGAGCTGCCACTGCAGGTTGGTGCTGCCGTCCCAGTTCCACTGCTTGAGGTTCGACCCCGACGCCACGTTGCCGCCGCTGTCCAGCACCAGGCCGGTGGTGACGTTGGTGATCCGCACGTAGGTCGACGGTGTGGAGCCGCCGCCGGACCCGGTCAGGCGGTAGGTGCGCCCTGCCTGGCCGGGCAGCGCGATGACGTCGGCCTCGGGTTTGGTGACGGTGACGGCGCCGCCGGTCTCGGCGTCGACCACCTGGTAGGTGCCGGTGAAGATCCGGCTGCGCACGTTGACCGTGCCGGTGCGGTCGAACTTGACGAGGATCTCCGTGTTCCCGCCGGAGTTCCACGTCGCGTCCACGGTGTAGCCACCACGCCCCCGCAGGCCCTGCACCTTCCCGCTCGGCCAGGCCGACGGCACCGCGGGCAGCACGTGCAGTTCACCGTTGTGGCTCTGCAGCAGCATCTCGGCGATGCCGGACGTCGCGCCGAAGTTGCCGTCGATCTGGAACGGCGGGTGCAGGTCGAACATGTTCGGCGCGAGCCGGTCCGTCCTCACCAGCAGGCCGATGAGGCTACGCGCCTTGTCGCCTTCCTCCATCCGCGCCCAGTAGTTGATCTTCCAGGCAAGGGACCAGCCGGTCCCGTCGTCGCCGCGCAGTTCGAGGGTGCGCCGCGCGGCGTTGTAGAGGGTGGGGGTGCCCCGCTTGGTGATCTGGTTGCTGGGGTGCAGGCCGTACAGGTGTGAGACGTGCCGGTGGTTCGGCTCGGTCTCGACCCAGTCGTACAGCCACTCCTGGATGTTGCCGCGCGAACCGACCTTCATCGGCGGGAGCCGGTCCCGGGCGGCCAGGACCTGCGTCCGGAAGCTCGCGTCGGTGCCGAGGACCTCGCTGGCCTTGGCACAGCCGTTGAACAGGTCACGCAGGATCTGGTTGTCCATCGTCGGGCCGGCGCACACGCTGACACCGGAGTGATGGGTGAGCTCCGGGGAGTTCGACGGGTTCGTGACCAGATAGCCCAGGCTCGGCTCCTGCACGAGGGTCTCCAGGAAGAACTGCGCCGCGCCCTTCATCGCGGGGTAGTACTGCCGGAGGAACTCGACGTCGCCGGTGAACAGGTAGTGTTCCCAGATCATGGTGGCCAGCCACGCGCCGCCGGTCTGCCACATGCCCCAGGTCGCGCCGTCGACGACCGAGCTGCCCCGCCACCCGTCGGTGTTGTGGTGGGTCACCCAGCCGCCGGCGTTGTACTGCACCCGGGCGGTGCGGGCGCCGGTGACCGTGAGGTCGTTGATCATCCGGAACACCGGCTCGTAGCACTCCGACAGGTTCGTGGTGTCGGCCGGCCAGTAGTTCATCGGCAGGTTCGCGTTGAGGGTGTACTTGGAATCCCACGACGGGGACAGGGAGTCGTTCCAGATGCCCTGTAGGTTGGCCGGCTGGGTGCCCGGACGCGAGGACGAGATCAGCAGGTAGCGGCCGAACTGGAACAGCAGCACGGACAACTGCGGGTCGTTGGTGTTGGCGTGCTGCGCGATCCGGACGTCGGTCGGCTGGTCGGCCGCCGCCGTGCGCCCGAGGTCGAGCGTCGTGCGCCCGAACAGCCGCTGGTAGTCGGCGACGTGCCTGGAGCGCAGGTCGTCGTAGGTCCTGTCGTCGGCGGCGTCGAGGTACCGCCGCGCGATGCCCTGGTAGTCGCCGCTGACGTCCTTGTAGTTCACGTAGCTGGAGCCGATGGAGATCAGCACCGTCACGCTGTTGGCGCCCCTCACCTGCAGGGTGCCGCCGGAGCTGCTGACGCTGCCGCCGTCGGCGACGGCCCGGGCCAGCGCGAGGAACCTCACCTTGCCGGACAGGCCCCGCTGGTCCCCGGAGACGCCGTCGAGCGCCACCGTCGTGCCGTCCGGGCTGGAGCGCGTGGTCCGCTGAGGGCTGTCGAACGTCGCGGAGAACGTGATCGAGCCGGCCTTGTCCGCGGTCAGGCGAATGGCGATGACCTGGTCGGGCGCGCTCGCGAGCACCTCGCGCTTGTACCGCACGCCGTTCTGCAGGTACGACACCGTCGTGGTGGCCGTGGTCAGGTCCAGGAACCGGGTGTACTCGGAAACCCCGCTGTTGCTGCCGAAGGCGAGCCGCAGATTGCCGACGGTCTGGTACGCCAGCTGGGCCGAGGGGTTGCCCAGCATGTTCTGGTCGATCAGGGTCTGGGCCTGGCTCCACTGGTTCTGGAAGACCAGCTGCCGGATCTGCCCCAGGGCACCCGCGCCCCTCGTGTTGCTCTGGTCGTACGGCCCGCCGGCCCAGATGGTGTCCTCGTTGAGCTGCAGCCGCTCGGTGTCGACGTTGCCGAACACCATGGCGCCGAGGCGCCCGTTGCCGATGGGAAGCGCACGCAGCCATTCCGTGCCGGCGCTCCCGTCATACCACAGCGCCAGATCGTTCGCGGCGCGTACTTCCGGGGGCGGCGCCGCCGCGGCCCGCGCGGCCGCCGTCCATTGCAGCGGCAGGAGCGCGGCTCCGGTTCCCACCGCGCCGAGCTTGAGCATTTGCCTTCGCGATAACTCAGACAATTCGGTCCTCCAAGTCCGAGGAAGGCGCGGACGTTTCGAATCGTTTCGACCGCAACCTCGGGTGTCGACGAGACACGGCGGGTGTTCGGTGCGGCTGGATCAAGAGGCTCCGCGCAAGGCTACGAACATGTGATCAATCCAGTCAATGGGTGCGCCGGACTTGCCGAAATCCGCGCATACCGGTGCCGAGGCCGGATGAGAGATGGGATCTCTGTAAGCCTGCTCATCCCGTCGTCATCGTCGAATGCTGGCTGGTCCGAGCCTCGGGAAGCGGTGCCGGCCGCGTTCTCGATCAGCCGTCGTGCGACGTGGGCGTCGCCGTGAGCCGCGGGGCCGTCATGAATCTTTCACGGCGACCGCGAGCCGCGCCGCACGAGCGCCGCGGCGGCCCGCCGGGAGACCTGACCGCCGTGCCCGCGCGGGCCCCGTCCGCCCTCGTCCGGTCCGGGTGAGGTGCGGGGTCGGTCATCGGGGTTCTCGTATGTGTGTGGGCTGGTGAGGCTCTCCTCGACGCCGAGGACGTGCAGGGCGGCGTGGAGCCGGGCGCGGTCGGGATCGCGTGCCAGCAGGGCGCGGTAGACGGCGCGGTGTTCGGGGAGGGTCCGGTGGATGGCCTGGGGGTCGCTCATGCCGCGCCAGACGCGGGCGCGTACGGCCTCACGCAGGGTGTTGCGGGCGACGCCGAGCTGTTCGGCGAGGTCCTTTTCCACGGGCAGTTTCTGCCCGGGTCGCAAGCGGCCATCGATGATCATCTGTTTGATCGTGTCGATCGCGGTCTCGATGACGCCCACGTCAGCCTCCCCAATGGTGGCCATCAGGGTAGCGGTGGGTCTGGATCGTGCCAGGGTGCGTCCGGGCGCTGTAGCCGGGCTGGCGGGGCGGCGAGTAGCGGCCGCGGTGGATTGGAGCAGCGGATCCCGGGGGAAACGGCGACGCGGGTCTGCCACCTGGGGTGACAGACCCGCGCCGGTCCCTGCCCCGAGGACGCCCCTGACAGAAGAAGGGCGTGGCCCCGGTGCTTGTGGTCGATGCGTCTCAGACGCGGGTCCACTTCTGGTTGTTGCCGCCGGTGCAGGACCAGATCTGGACCCTGGTGCCGTTGGCGGTGCCGTTCCCGGACACGTCCAGGCACTTGTTCGCCCCGACCGCGGTGATGCTGCCGTCGGAGTTGAAGCGCCACTTCTGGTTGTTCTGGCCGTTGCAGTCCCAGATGATCACCGCGCTGCCGTCGGCGGTGCCGCCGCCGTTCACGTCCAGGCACTTGTTGCCGTACACCCGCAACTCGCCCGCGCTGGTGGAGGTCCACTTCTGGTTGTTCTGGCCGTTGCAGTCCCAGATCAGCACCGTCGCGCCGTTGCTCTGCGACGCGCCGTTGACGTCCAGGCACCGGCCCGACGCCACGCCCCTGAGCGCGCTCGTGCTCCCCGGGGACGACGGAGAGGACGACGGAGAGGCCGAGGGTGACGGGGACGGCGACGGGGTGCCGCCGCTGCCGAACTGCGTGAAGAAGCTCCACACCACGGGCCTGGTCCAGGAGTTCTCGCCGGGTTCGAAGTCGCCGGACTTCCCGTCCACGGGACCGGGGGTGTGGCCCGCGTCGAACGCCGCCCACGCGACCGGATACCCGGCCCTGCAGCCCGAGTAGTAGGTGACGATGTGCGTCAGGCTGCCCTGCGCCGGCTCCGGCGGGTTCTGCGCCGTGCAGCCGTTGTTCCTGACGAACCTGTCACGCAGCGAGCGGCCCGCGGAGATGTTGAGGACCGGGTCCCTGAGGCCGTGCAACCCGATGTAGGCGACGGGCTCGGTGCCGCCGCTGCACCCGCTGAGCTGCCCGCCGGAGTAGACCGCCACCGCGCGGAAGACCGACGCCCGGGCACACGCGAGCGCGTAGCTCATGCCACCGCCGTAGCTGAAGCCCATGGCGAAGCGCTGGGAGGTGTCGACGCAGAGGTCCCCCTCGATCCGCCGGATCATGTCGTCGACGAAGGTGATGTCCTCGCCGCCGGAATTGGCCCAGCCGTTGTTGAAGCCCTGGGGTGCGACGAAGATGGTGCTGTTGTTCGACAATGCCCTGAGCCCGTAGTAGGACCAGGGGTATCCACTGGTTCCGCCCGAGTCGACGTCATTGGCGGTGCCGCCGTTCCAGTGGAATCCGAAGATCAAGCGATAAGGGGTGTTGTTGTTGTAGTTGTCAGGAATTCTCAGGATGTAGCTGCGATTCTTCCCGCTGGTCGTGATCGACTGCGTACCGCTTCTCAGCGTCGGAGTCTTGCCGCATCCCGCGGTGGCCGCGAGGGCGCTCTTCGCGGTGGCGGATTTGACGGCACTGTCGCCCAGCGCGGCCTGCGCCGTGGACAGGAGGAGCAGTGCCGTGGTCGCGATGACGGTGAAGAGGGATCTGTGCCCCGGCATCACGCAAGCTCCTTTCTCGTGGAGACATACGTAAATGAGGTAGCCGTTCGTTCCGGCGTTTTCCTGAGGTGAGAGGGCCCGGCCGGACCGGCGTGTCCGGTCTCTGGCCCGGCGAATTCCGGTCCGCCGTCGCCGGCGTCCCGCGCGCGATCGGATCGCCGGTCCACGCGTGTGCCGGCCGGTCGACGTATCCGGTGTTAGCGCTCACCCAACGCCCCGATCGGATTTCCTTTCTTCCGGATGGCGGGGACGGAGGCGATGGTGCAGCGGAGCAAATATGACCGTGACCGGACCTGTCAAGGCTCGGACTGCCCGGCGTCACGGGATTCCCGCCTCGGACGACCGGCCGCTCCCGCGTCTGGCCAGGGGAAGCGGCCGTGGTCGCCGCCGACGGGCCGCGCTGAAACTTTCACTCCCCCCGGGATCGAATCGTTTGCGAGGACGTGAACTCCGGCGTCAGCGCCGCAGCCGTACGGGATCGGCGGGTCCGCTGCGGCGGACGACCCAGGCCTCGGTGATGTGGTTGAACATCGCCTCGGCGGCGCCGTCGGGATCGTGGGCGGCGATGCGTTCGTAGATGCGGCGGTGACCGAGGTTCGACGCCACGCACAGGGCCCGCTCGGTCCGGCCCGTGTACCGGGCGGTGTGGATGACCTGCTTCTCCAGCGCCCGTACGACGCCGCGGGCGATGCGGTTCCCGGACGCCTGCATGATCGTGTCGTGGAAGGCGCGGTCGCTGTCCGCGTAGGTGACGTGGTCGTCCACGAGCTCGTCCATCCGGTCCACCAGCGCGCGCAACCGCTCGATCGTGTCCGGCCCGGCCAGGCGGGCGGCGACGTTCGCCATGTCGGACTCCAGCACGCGCCGTGTGACGACGACGTCGTCGAGTATCGCCAGGGTCTCGTCCTCGGCGATGGTCGCGGCGAGGACGAGCTCGTCGAGCATGTCCCACATCGCCGGGGGCGTCACCATGGTGCCGGCGCCCTGGCGGACCTGCACGAGCCCCTTCTCCTGCAGGACTTTCACGGCCTCGCGGACGACCGTGCGGCTCACGGAGAACGCCTCGCACAGCGCGGGCTCGGGAGGCAGCGGCGTTCCCGGCGGGTGCACGCCGCGGACGATGCGTTCCACCAGCTCGGCCGTCACCGCCCGGGCGAGGCTGGCCGGGCGCCGTACCCACGCGGGGGATGCCGGGACGCCCCCGGCGGTGTCCTGCGATGCCGTCATATCCCCCTCCGTGTGGCCCAACGAACAGCGCCACCGCGCCAGTATAGGTGACCGCTATTGACGTAATACGTCATACGAGTTACGTTTCGCCAGATCGGCCGGGCAGGTCGGCCGCTCCTGAAAGCGAGCAGCGATGAGACAGCAGCGGTGGTGGGCGGTCCTGATGGTCGCGGGACTGGCCGTGACCGGCTGTGGGAGCGCGGCGAGAACGGAGTCTCCGTCCGGAGAGTCGCCGCAGAAGCAGCAGCAGAAGCTCGTGGTCTGGGACTGGAAGTCCAGTGAACCGGCGGCCGCGACCTATATCGAGAAGGCGAAGGCCGACTTCGCCGCGCGGCATCCCGGCGTCACGGTGGAGTTCGTGGCCCAGCCGTTCGACCAGTACTACACCCTGCTCGGCACGGCGATCCAGTCCGGCAAGGGGCCCGACGTCATGCTCTTCAACGGCGGCGGGCAGATCCGCGACCGGACCGACGCGCTCCTGCCGCTGGACCAGTACGTGGCCGAGGACAAGAGCCGGCTGGCGGGCTGGGAGGCGTTCGGCAAGGACGGCAAGATCTACGCCGCGCCGGTGACCCTGCAGGGACACCCCATCTACTACAACAAGGCGCTCTACGAGAAGGCCGGACTCGACCCGGCGAAACCGCCCGCGACCTGGGACGAGCTCCTCGACTCCTGCGCGGCCATCAAGAAGGCGACCGGGGCCACGTGCTTCGCGCTGGGCAACAAGGAAGGCGCCGGAATCCAGTTCTGGATGTCGGGCCTCGGATCCGGCATCCTGACGCCTCAGGAGTACGACGACTGGATCGCCGGGAAGCGCGACTGGTCCTCTCCGCACGTACGGCGGATCTTCGAGCTGTGGAAGGAGGCCCAGGACAAGGGACTCAACAACGAGGGCGCCAACTCCACGGCGATGTTCACCGACATCTTCACGGTCTTCGAGACCGGCAAGGCCGCGCACATCATCGGGCTGATGTCGGACATCGGACACTGGAAGGACTTCTCCGAGTTCCTGCCGCCCGACAAGCTCGGCGTCATGCAGGCCCCGGTCGCCTCGGAAGGGGCCACCCCGAGCCTGCCGTACGACGGCGGCATCGGCTACGCGGTCGCCAAGTGGACGAAGGACCCGCAACTGGCCGCCGACCTGGTGCGATCCCTGACCTCGACCGAGGCCCTGACCGCGTTCTACGCCAAGGCCGGCGCGATCGCGTCCGACACGACCATCGACGTCTCCCAGGCCGGCCCGGCCGTCGGCGGGATCGTGCAGGAGATCAAGACCGGCAAGCCCGCCCTGCACGTCGCGCTGTCCTCCAAGACCCTGGACCTGATGGGAAGACTGTCCCAGCAGCTCCTGAGCGGGTCGGCCACGGTGGACGAGGTCGTGGAGCAGCTGGCCGCCTCCGACCGGGCGGGCTGATCGCGTGCCGGTCAAAGGTTCGCCGCCGTCGGTGCGCCCGGCCGGCTCCGGGCGCACCGACGCGGCGACGACGGAGCGGCGGGGGCGCCGCGGGAACGCCCGCACGCCCACCCGCGGGGCGCTCGCCGAGCGCCTCGCGCCCTACGTCCTGGTGGCCCCGGCCGTACTGATCATCGTGGTGCTGCGGCTGTGGCCGCTCGTCCTTGGCGTCAACTTCTCCTTCACCGGTGACGGCGAGCTCAACGGGACCCCCGTCGGCCTGGGCAACTACCTGGAGCTGGCCGACGACCCGTTGTTCCGCACCGCGCTGGGCAACGTCGGGCTGCTGGTGCTGCTGCTTCCCGTGGCGGTGGCGATCCCGGGCCTGCTCGCGACCTTCATTTATCTGCGCGTGCCGGGCAACCGGGTCTACCGCAGCGTGTACTTCTTCCCTGCCGTGCTCTCGCCGGTGATCGTCGGGGCGATCTTCAACCTCATGCTGGGGTACGACGGCCCGGTGAACGCCGCTCTCGGGGCGATCGGCCTGGGACCGGTCGATTGGCTCGGCGATCCGGACATCGCCATGTTCACGGTGGTCGGCGTGCACATATGGGCGACCTTCGGGATGTCGCTGGTCGTGTTCCTCGCCGGATTCAGCACTCTTGACGCCTCGCTGCTGGACGCCGCCCGGGTGGACGGCGCGTCGCTCGGCCGCGTCATCTGGCACGTGATCATCCCGAGCCTGACGCGCACCATCCAGTTCGTCTTCGTGACCACGATGATCGGGATGCTGACGTCCATGTTCGGCCTGCTCTTCGTCATGACCAGCGGGGGCCCGGAAGGGTCGACCTACCTGCCGGAGTACTACATCTGGCACGAGCAGGGGCAAATGAACCGGCCGGCGCTCGCCTCGGCCGCGTCGACGGTTCTCTTCGTCGTCATGCTCGTGGTGGGGCTCCTGCAGATCAGCCTGCTCCGCCGCGCGGGGAGGCAGGACTGATGCGCGGCATGCGCCTGGCCAGGTGGGCGGCCGCCGTCCCGATGGCCGCCCTCGCGCTGGCGACGATCTATCCTCTCGTGTTCACCGCCAACGTCGCGATGAAGACCCGCCGCGACTACGTCCTCGACCGGTTCTCCCCGGCGGGCTCTCCGCGCTGGGACAACATCGCCGAGGCGTGGGCCGGCGCCGGGATGGCGCGATACTTCGCCAACTCGTTCGTCGTGGTGACCTTGTCGGTGCTCCTTCTGCTGCTGCTGGGGTCGATGGCGGGCTTCGCGCTGAGCCGGCTGCGGTTCCGCGGCTCGACCGTCATCTTCCTGGGGTGTCTCGCGGGGCTGTTCGTCCCCTTCCAGGTGATCATGGTGCCGCTCACCAGGGTCATGGCGGACAGCGGGCTCGTCGACACCTATCCGGGACTGATCCTGGCCTACGTCGCGCAGTTCCTCCCGTTCACCGTCTTCCTGATGACGAGTCACTACAGGACCGTTCCGGCGGAGATCGTCGACGCGGCCAGGATCGACGGGAACACGGTGTACGGGGTGTACCGGCGGATCATGCTCCCGCTGGGCGTTCCGGCGCTGCTGTCCGTCGGCATCCTCGACACCCTGTTCTGCTGGAACGACGTGCTCATCTCCCTGCTGATGATGCCGTCGCCGGAGCATCGCACCCTCATGATCGGGGTCAACTCGCTGCGTGGACAGTACTCGGACGACATCCCCACCTTCGCCTCGGGAGTCCTGATCGCCGCGGTACCCGTACTGATGATCTATCTGTTTCTGCAGCGGCGGATCGCCGACGGCGTCACCGCAGGTTCCACGAAGGGCTGACATGAGGATCACGGGGTATCGGACCACGACGACGGTCCAGGAATGGGGCCGTCCCGTCGGCGACGCCAACGGCGTCTTCGCCGACGGGGTCGTCTCGGTGCCGATCGTCATGGTGGACACCGACGAGGGGATCACCGGCGTCGGCCTAGGGCCGCACGTGAACATCGACGCCGTGTTCGCCGCGATCGAGGGCGAGGATCCGCGCGGCGTCACGGCGCTCTACGACCGCATGCTGCGGCAGACCTTCAAGGCGGGGCACGCGGGCGCCGTGTTCGGCACGATCGGCGCGCTCGACACCGCCCTGTGGGACATCAAGGCGCAGGCGGCCGGCGAACCGCTCTGGCGTCTGCTGGGCGGACTCGACAGGCGGGTTCCCGCCTACGCCTCCGGCCTGGACATCGGCCTGACCGATGACGAGCTCGTCTCGGCCTACCAGGTCTACGCCCAGCACGGCCTGCGCGCCGCCAAGATCAAGGGCGGCCTCGACATCGAACGCGACCGGCACCGCCTGACCCTGGTACGGGACGTCCTGACCGAGGCCGGGCACGGATCGCGGCCGGGCCTGATGCTCGACGTGAACGAGGCCTGGACGCGCAAGCAGGCGGTCCGGCACGTCTGCGAGCTCGAGCGCACGCTGGATCTCACCTGGATCGAAGAACCGGTCCGGCGGTGGGACGCCGAAGGGCTTTCCGTCGTCGGCCGTGGCGTCCGCGCCTCCGTCGCCACGGGGGAGAACCTCACCGGGCTCGAGCAGTTCCGTCCGCTGCTGGCCGCGGGGGCGGTCGACATCGTCCAGGCGGCCGCCGTCTGGGGGGTGTCCCACTTCCTCCGGGTGGCCGCCCTGGCGCACGCCCACGACCTGCCGGTCAGCCCGATCGGCAACACGCCGGTCGGGCTGCTGCACGCCGCGACGTCGGTGCCCAACCACATGGCCAGCGAGTTGCAGGACCTGCACCCGCCGCTCGGCGTGTCGCTCGACCTGTACGTCGAGGACGGCGCCTTCGTCCTCGGAGACGCGCCGGGTCTCGGTATCACGATCGACGAGCGGGCGATCAGCGCGTTCACCCGCCGGCCGGACGCCAGGGCCGCCGACGGCCCCCACATCCGGCCGGAGCACGCCGGTCGGCGGCTGCTTTCCGTGGCCGACCACGGTCACCCCGCACAGCCACACCAGCTCACCCCTAGCACGCGGCCGGCCGACGAGGTGTCTCACACCGTCCGGCGCTGACCGTCCCTGCGCACGCAGTGCCGGAAGAAAGGAAGAAACATGCGTCCGTCACCTGTGCCGCGAAGACGACCACAAGGAAGAACAACGGCCGCGGCGTCCGCCGCCGTACTCATCACCGCCGGAATGTTCGCCGGGCCGGGCGCCGCCCGGGCGGAAGCGGCCGGGGCCGCCGACAGGATCGTGGTGGCGCCCGCCGGAGCCAAGAACGCCGACGACAACGGCCCGGGCAACAGGGGCCGGCCGCTGGCCACCCTCGGGGAGGCACAACGGCGGGCCCGTGTCGCGGCGGCCGAGGGGAAGCGCGACGTCACGGTCGAACTCCTGGACGGGACCTACCGGCTGACCTCGCCGCTGCGTTTCGACGCCGCCGACTCCGGCCGGAACGGGCACACCGTCACCTGGACGGCCGCGCGCGGGGCCACGCCCGTGCTGAGCGGTGCCACGCCCGTCACCGGTTGGGAGGTCGACGACGCCGCCACCGGTGTCTACAAGGCCCACGTCGGCACCGGGTTCGACACCCGCCAGCTCTACGTGGACGGGAAACCCGCGCAGCGCGCACGGATCAGCGTGGCACGGTCCGACATCACCCTGACTCCCATCGGCTTCACCATCAGGAACCCGGATCTCGCCTATCTCGCCACGCTTCCCGACCAGAAGCGCATCGACTTCCAGGCGATGCTCTCGTTCACCAACCGGTTCGCGCCGGTGGAGAGCATCTCCGGTTCCACCGTCGTCATGCAGCAGCCGGCCTGGGACAACAACACCTACGGGTACGACGCCATCCAGGCTCCGTTCCGGACGCCGAAGTTCTTCCTGCTCAATTCCAGGAAATTCCTGGATGAGCCCGGCGAGTGGTATCTGGATACCACCGCTGGAACGCTGTACTACAAACCGCTCCCCGGGCAGGACATCTCGCAGGTGCGGGCCGAGCTGCCCCGGCTGGAGTCGCTGGTCCAGGTCGGCGGCACCTACGACGAACCGGCCCGCAACCTCCGGTTCGAGGGCCTGACCTTCACCGGCACCACCTGGCTGCACCCCGGCACCTCCGACGGCTACGCGAACCAGCAGACCGGCGCCTTCATAAGCGGCGTCCAGCCCCATCGGCCGCCGGACGCGTTCACCTCGTGCTCCTCCGGCTGCAAGGGATTCGAGGCGGCCCGTAACAACTGGGCGCAGGCGGCCGCGGCGGTGCAGGTGTCGGCCGCGGAGGACATCGCCTTCGTGGACAGCACCTTCGTGAACCTCGGTTCCGTCGGGCTCGGCATCGGCAACGACGCCAACGCCCACGCCACCGGCGTGGGACTCGGCGCGCACAAGGTGTCGGTCGTGGGGAGCACGTTCACCGCGAGCGCCGGAGGCGGCATCGTGGTCGGCGGCATACGCCCGGACGCGCACCACCCGTCCGATCCCCGCATGGTCAACAGCGACATCCTCCTGCGTGACAACCGCGTCTACGCGACCGCCCTCGAATACCTGGACCAGGACGGGATCTTCGCCAGCTACGTCACCCGGCTGGCCATCGAGCACAACTACGTCTCCGACATGCCGTACACCGGCATCGGCATCGGCTACGGCTGGGGTGCCAACGACCCGGGCGGCAGCCCGGAGTACATCAACCGCGGGCTGTACGACTTCCAGCCGCTCTACGACACGCCGACGACTCTTAGCGACGTCCGCGTGGTGGGCAACCACGTGCGCAAGGTCGTGCAGACCATGTTCGACGCCGGCTGCATCTACACGCTCTCGGCAATACCCCGCAGCACGATCGACGAGAACTACTGCGAGAGCAGCGGACAGCTCGGTCTGTACTTCGACGAGGGTTCCCGGTATCTGAGCGCGAGCCACAACGTGTTCGTCGGCACCGCCGCGCAGTGGGCGCACGCCAACAACCAGAACGGCAACCACACCGGTGACCTCACGCTGATCGGCAACTTCTCCACCAACCCCGCGATCACCGGCCTGGTGAACGGCCAGCGCGGGAACGTCGTCAGGGACAACGTGACCATCAGCGCCGGCAACATTCCCGCCGAGGCCGCCCGGATCGTCTACGAGGCTGGTCCCACCGGGAAGTACCGCGGCGAACCCGACCCGCAGCGCCCCCCGCTCGGCGTCTCTCTGACGGCCGACCCGGCCGGTGTGAGCACCGGTGGTTCGGCCACCGTCACCGCCACGATCGCGAACGTGAGTGACGGCCGGGCCGCCGACCTGGCCGTCTCGATCACCGTTCCCGAGGGCTGGCAGGCCGAACGCATCGGCAAGCCGGTGAAGCGCGGGCTCGCCGCCGGCGCCTCGGCCACCGAGACGTGGAAGATCACCGCACCCGGCTCGTTCACGACACCGGTCAGCCGCGCGGCGGTCAAGGCGTCGGTGAGCTTCAGCGCCGGCAAGACCGGCTACACGGTGGACAGGTCGCTGACCCTGACCGCGATCAACCCGCTGACCTCCCTGAAGGCCCACGGCTCCGTGCCGAGCCGGTTCGCGGAGGCCGGATCCGAGTACGCCATCCTCACCGAGGGAACCGACATCTGGCAGGACGCCGCCGGGTCCTTCGACGAGTACGGCGTCGTCTACCGGGACGACGCGGCCGGGAGCACGTCGACCGTGACCGCGCGGGTCACCCAGATGGACAACACCAACGCCTGGGCCAAGGCGGGGGTCGTGCTCCGCAACGACGTCACCGGCACGGGCTCGTCGCCCGGGTACGCCGTCATGGTGGTCACGCCGGGCAACGGGGTCGCCTTCCAGTGGGACTCCGACGGCAACGGCTACCTCGACTCGTTCAGCGGGGTCTCGGGAATCAGGGCGCCCGCCTGGGTCCGCCTCGTCCGCTCCGGCGACCAGGTGAGCGGCTACTACTCCACCAACGGCACCGCCTGGACCAAGGTCGGCCCGACCGCGACCCTGCCCGGCATCGCCGACAGGCAGGACGCGGGACTGATCGCCACGTCCCACGCCGCGGGCGTGACGGGTCAGTTCGGCTTCGCCGACTTCGGCGTGAGCTGATCCGGGCACATCCGAGCCCGGACCATGACCGGGGGCCGGCCGCGGTGGCGGCCGGCCCCTTGGTCATCGGCCGTGCTCCGGGACTGTCCTGCTTCCACCGAGTGGCCGGCGTCCGGGTTCGGTGAGGCTCCTGTCCCGGGAGCGGGTCAGCGGTAGCCGGCGGCCACGATCTCGGCCTGGACGGCGTTCTCGGTGGCGTCGGAGGGATAGCCGGCGACCATGGCGCCTTCGTAGAAGGTGCCGGCGCTGAGGTTGGCGCCGCCGTCGGGCTTGCAGCAGTCGCCGCCGCTGCCGAGGATGATCGCGCCCTGCTTCTTCATCGGGCTGTAGCCGCCGGGCAGCGCGCCGTCGTAGAGGGTGTAGAGGGTGCCGGACTGGGCGTTGCTGCCCTTCATGGCGAAGCGGGAGGTGCCGTTGTTCTTCAGCGTGGCGGTGACGAACTTGCTGGTGAAGGCGCGCTGGTTGGGGTTCCAGGATTGGCTGCCGCCGGGATACAGGCCCCATTCGAGGTCGGCCTGGACCCAGGGGCCGCTTCCGGAGCAGCCGCCGAACCAGCACTGCTTGCTGAAGTTGATGGCGTCCATGGCTCCGGCGGCGTCGGCCTTGCGGGTGGTCTCGCTGTTGCCGTAGTCGAAGCAGCAGCCGCTGTTGACGTGGGTGCCGCTGGTCACCATGTACATGCCCTCGGGCGCGCTGCCCGTGGGCACGCCGGTCAGGTGACCGTCCCGCCAGTAGCTGTTGCCGGGGTTGATGTAGAGGGAGTAGGCCTTGTTGCCGCCGACGGTGAGGGACTCGGTGGTCGCGACCGCGGGTTTGCTCTGGGGGGATCCGGGAACCACGCTGGAGCCCTGGTACCACAGGTCGTTGCCCCGCCCCGACTGGTCGTACACGACCGTGATGACACAGGTGGTGCCGGCACAGAACGAGTCCTGAGCAGCGGCGTCGGCGACACCGCCCGCGGTCAGGACGGCGATGTTGCGGGTCGTGTTGTCGGAGGAGCGCCTGACCTGGTACAGGTTGCCCGTGTAGGAGCCGTAGAGCGCCCGCGTCGTGCTGTGCGCGGCCACGCACGCTGTGCCGCCCGAGGCGTAGATGTCGCACGGGCGCGCGCCGGGCGGCGGCGGGGTCGGTGACGAGGTCGGCGACGTGGTCGGCGTCTGGCTGGGCTGGGCTCCGGTGGTCCACTGCTGGTTGGTGCCGCCGTGGCAGGTCCAGATGTGCACCTTGCTGCCGTTGGCCGTGCCGTAGTTCGACACGTCCAGGCACTTGTTCGCGCCGACGGCCGTGATGGTGCCGTCGGAGTTCAGGCGCCACTTCTGGTTGTTCTGGCCGTTGCAGTCCCAGATGATGACCGCGGTGCCGTCGGCCGTGCCGCCTCCGTAGACGTCCAGGCACTTGTTGCCGTAGACGCGCAGCTCACCGGCGCTGGTCGTGGTCCACTGCTGGTTGGCCTGCCCGTTGCAGTCCCAGATGTTCACCTGCGCGCCGTTGGCCTGGGACGCGCCGCTGACGTCCAGGCACCGCCCCGACCCCACGCCGACCAGCGGCGTGGTGGCCGCGGAGGCAGGCGCCGCCCATGTCAGGGCGGTGGCCACGAGGGTCGCCGGCACCGCGAGGACGGACACGACGACGGCCGCCCGTGAGCGCCGCCCACGCGTCGCGCGGCCCGGTGGGGGAACGGATGGAGGTCGCATTGTCGTACTCCTTGGGGTAGGGCGTCGCGGGGACAGGCTCGCTCGGAAAGGGGCGCGCTGGGGAAGGCGCGCGGCCCGGCGACTGCCTAGGACCGGCGTGAACGGCGGAAAAGCCGATCGAAGCCGGTCGCCGCTGGAGAGGCGAATCGATTCGATACCAAGCGAGCGAGCTGGAGACGGGGAAGACGGCGGTGCACCGTGTAGCACATACGACGGGCGGACTCCCTGTCAAGGCTCTGTGTCACCGGCTGCCTGCCGAAAGCCCTCTCCGATCCGGATGCCCTGCGTTTTCGGTCGGCGCAGTCGATGAAACGTTCATCCGCCGGGCGTGCGGTTCACGTCCCCGGTCGTGCCGCTGACGTCGAACCGGTTCTGGTGCTTCGCGGCCCGGCCGTCACCGGTCGGAGGAGAAGAGGCGCTGCTGGATCTCCCTGCGATAGTCGTCGAGAGTGTTGTCGATGTGCGTGGCGGCGGCCTGGGCGGCCGCTTCCGGGTCGCCAGCGCGGATGGCCTGGGAGATGGCGTCGTGCTCCTCGACGGCCTTGGCGGCGTGCCCGCCCACCGAGCCCCGCAGCCCGATGAGGCTCGACTGGGCCTGCAGGCGCCGGGCCTCCCGCACCGCGATCTGAAGGAACATGTTGTGGGAGGCGGTGGCGATGGCGGTGTGGAAGGTGTCGTCGCCCTCGTTGAACAGGTCCTCGCGTCCGGTCTCGAAGCCGTGCCGGCACATGCCGGCCGCCTCCTCGATGGCCCGCAGCTCGGCAGGGGTGGCGCGCCGGGCGGCCAGCCGGCTGGTCTCCATCTCCTGCGTCCGGCGGAACTCGAACAGCATGTAGACGTGGTCCAGGTCGGTCGGGAGGAAGAAGGCCGCCCGGCGCCCGGTGCCGAGCATCCCCTCGTCGTCGGCCACGTAGAGGCCGCGCCCCTTCTGGGCGCGCACCCGTCCGAGCGCGGAGAGTATCTTCACCGCCTCGCGGACGACGGTGCGGCTGGTGCCCAGCTCCCGGGCCAGGTCGTTCTCGGTCGGCATGCGGTCCCCCGGACGCAGGCCCAGCCGGACGATCAACTCGAGCACCTGCTCCGCGGCCACCTCGTAGCCCGGCCGGTATCCGCTCTCACGGGGGGTGTCGGTCACCGTGCTCCCTCCTCGCCGTTCCCTGCAGAGTATGACTGATCGGAGTTGTCTTTCCGTGGGGCACGTACGTCCGATCAGTACGACACATCTGAACGATTCATTCGGGATGGTCGGCACCGGCGAATACGCCGGCGGACGTAACCACAGGTGAACGAGGAGAAAAGGATAACTGTGGCTCGGGCGCCGATGTGCGCACGATGAAATAAGTGGGCTTAAGGTCTTGACGGGCATCAGCGCTCCGATCGTAATTGGTAGCGAGATCCCGGTGGGAGAGCTCGTTCCGGAATCTCCGCGGCTGGATCACATGGGCGGGGTGTGGGAGGCGCTGCGCGGCCCTCCGCACCCCGGCCGGCCACGTCGACGTCCACAGCCCCGCTTCGCCAGGCGTCCCCTCGTGGTGCCGCCGGTGAGGCAGCCGGCCGCCGTCGTACCCCTCACCGTTCGGCGACGGCCTCCACCTCGGGAGGGAGTGACCTGCCTGAGGAGGGCGTGACCTGACCACCCCCCTACCCCCCAAAGGAACCACCGTGCAGTCACCTTCACCCGTCACGGCGCCGAGACCGGTCCTCACCGGCATCGTCGCCGCGGCGCTGGCCGCGGCGTTCGCCCTCGTCGCCCCGGCCACCCCGGCCCTCGCGGCCACCACGACCCTGTACGCGTCCCCCTCCGGAACCGGCACCGCCTGCACCTCCGCCCAGCCCTGCTCGCTGCCGGCGGCGCAGACGGCGGTGCGGTCGCAGAACAGCGCCATGTCCGGTGACATCGTCGTCGAGCTCGCCGACGGCGTGTACCGGCAGACCTCGCCGTTGAGATTCACCGCCGCGGACTCCGGCACCAACGGCTACAGCGTCAAGTGGCAGGCCGCGCAGGGCGCCCGCCCGGTGATCAGCGGAGCCCGGGCGGTCACCGGGTGGTCGCTGGCCGACTCCGGGAAGAACATCTGGCGCGCCAACGTCGGCACGGGGATCGACACCCGGCAGCTGTACGTCAACGGCGCCCTCGCCACGCGCGCCCGCACCCAGGTGAACCGGAACGACTTCACCGCGACCACCACCGGGATGAGGTTCAGCAGCAGCGCGCTGAGCTACCTGAACAATCTCGCCAACCAGAACCGGGTCGAGATGGAGAGCGTGGGCTCGTTCACCGACCGGTACGTGACGGTGCAGAGCATCAGCGGCAACTTCATCACGATGCAGCAGCCCGGCTGGAACAACAACACTTTCGGGTACGACACCTTCAGTCAGCCGCACCGGGCGGGCGCGCTGTACCTGGAGAACGCGTACGAGTTCCTGGACTCCCCGGGTGAGTGGTACATCAACCCCGGGACCGGCGTCCTGTACTACATCCCGGCGTCGGGGCAGAACATCAACAACGTCGCCGTCGAGCTGCCGGTGCTGCAGTCGCTGGTCGACGTCGGGGGCACCTACGACTCGCCCGCGCACCACATCACCTTCAGCGGCATCACGTTCACCGGCACGACGTGGCTCGGCCCCAGCAGCAACCAGGGCTTCGTGGACCAGCAGACCGGCGCCTACATCGCGGGCAACTACAACTGGCCCGGCGACCGGCTGACCTCCTGCCAGGAGGGCTGCCAGGCGTTCGAGTCCACGCGGCCGAACTGGTACCAGATGCCCGCCGCGGTCCAGGTGTCCGCCGCGAACAACATCACCTTCACCGACTCGCAGTTCGTCAACCTGGGCCAGACGGCCATCGGCATCGGCAACGACGCGAACGCGCACGCCAGCGGCGTGGGCCTGGGCGCGAGCGACATCACGGTCACCCGGTCCGAGATCGCCCGCAACTCGGCCGGCGGGGTCGTGGCCGGCGGGGTGCGCGCCGACGCGCACCACCCGAGCGACCAGCGGATGGTCAACCGGAACATCACGGTCAGCAACAACCGGATCCACGACCTCGGCCTGGACTACCGGGGCATCGTCTCGGTCCTGACCACCTACGTCACCACCTCGAACGTCTCGCACAACGAGGTCTACAACCTGCCGTACACCGGCATGTCGATCGGCTACGGGTGGGGCGCCAACGAGCCCGGCGGCAGCACCAACTACGCCAACCGCGGGCTGTACAACTACCAGCCGCGGTACACCACCGCCACCACCGCGTCCGGCAACAAGCTCGTCGGCAACTACGTGCACGACGTCATGCAGCAGATGACGGACGGCGGGTGCATCTACACGCTGTCCTGGAACCCCGGCGCCGTGATCAGCGACAACTACTGCCTGCGGACCAACGGCTGGTTCGGCGTCTACTTCGACGAGGGCTCGAAGTACTACACCGTCAGGAACAACGTCCTGTCGAACACCGGCACCTGGGCCACGGCCAACTACTGGGGCGGTGAGAACATGGGCAACTTCACCGTCACCGGCAACTGGTCGACCAACAGCAGCACCAACATCACGAACGGCGACCGCGGCAACGTCGTCAACAACAACGTCGTCGTCTCCAACAACAACTGGCCGTCCGGCGCGCAGGCCGTGATGGCGGCCGCCGGGCCCCAGAGCGGCGGCACGTCGTCGCCCTCGGCCTCGCCGTCCGCGTCGCCCACTCCGCCCGCCGGGAGCACGAGCGCGCTCCGGGGTGTGGCGTCGAACCGCTGCCTGGACGTGAACGGCGCCTCGCAGTCGAACGGCGCGACGGTGCTGATCTGGGACTGCAACGGCCAGAACAACCAGCAGTGGACCTCCACCAGCGCGGGCGAGTTGCGGGTGTACGGCAACAAGTGCCTGGACGTCAACGGCGGCGGCACCGCCGACGGCAGCGCGGTGATCATCTGGGACTGCAACGGCCAGAACAACCAGAAGTGGCGCTTCAACTCCGACGGCAGCATCACCGCGGTCGGGGCGAACAAGTGCCTGGACGTCAGCGGCGCCGGCACCGCCAACGGCACCAGGGTCCAGATCTGGTCCTGCACCGGCGGCGCCAACCAGAAGTGGACCCGCATCTGACACAAGGCTCCGCCGGGGCGACCCCTCGCCCCGGCGGAGCACGGTGCGGCGGCCGCCGCCGGATCGGCGGATCCGGCGGCACGCCGCGCCCTTCCGGTTCCGGGCACCTGTAGAGCCGCTCTCGTCCGCGCCGGCCGCCTCGGCCGCACCCCTCGAACGCGAGTCCCCCATCCCGCAGGAGCAGTAGTGTCCTCACCGCAAGTCCCGGAGCCGGCCTCCCGCAGGGCGCTCCCCGAGTACGACATCGGACCGCGGCGCTTCGCAGCCGCCGTCCTCGCCGGGATCGTGACCGTTCTCCTGGCGATGGCCGGCGCGGCGGGATGGCCGTCCGCCGCGTCCGCCGCCGACAACCCCTACCAGCGCGGGCCCGCGCCCACCGCGGCGAGCATCGCCGCGGACCGCGGTCCCTTCGCCACCGCCCAGGTGACCGTTCCCAGGGGCAACGGATTCGGCGGCGGGGTCATCTACTACCCGACCGACACCAGCCAGGGCACCTTCGGCGCGATCGCGATCGCCCCCGGCTTCAACACCGCCTGGAGCTACTACGCCTGGCAGGGCCCGAGGCTCGCCTCGTTCGGGTTCGTCGTGATCGGGATCGAGACCAACACCCTCAACGACTACGCCGACGCCCGGGCCGCGCAGTTGCTCGCCGCGCTGGACTACCTGGTCAACAGCAGTTCCGTACGGGACCGGGTCGACCGCAACCGGCTGGCGGTGGGCGGCCACTCGATGGGCGGCGGCGGGGCCATCCTCGCGGCCGACCAGCGGCCCTCGCTGCTGACCGCGGTCGGGCAGGCGCCGTACGTGCCCGACGGCAGCCTCTCGGGCATCAAGAGCCCCACGATCACCTTCGCCGGCCAGACCGACGGAACGGTGACCCCGCAGTACGCCCAGAACGCGTACAACACGATCCCCGCCGGCGTCGAGCGCGCGTACGTCGAGATCGCGAACGAGGGGCACGGCTTCCCGGCCGGTGGGGGCGGCGGCAACTCGGGCGCCTTCGCGCGCACCATGATGGTCTGGCTGAAGCTGTTCGTCGACAGGGACACGCGTTACGCGCCGTTCCTGTGCCCGGCGCTGACCAACGCGAACGGCATCTCCAAGTACATGGCCAGCTGCCCGCTCGACCCGCCCGGCGGCGGTCCGACGGCCAGTCCGACCTCGACCCCGACCTCCACACCCACCTCGACGCCCACCTCGACTCCGACGGGCACTCCGCCCGCAGGGGGCACGAGCGCGCTCAGGGGCGTGGCGTCGGGCCGGTGCCTGGACGTCAACGGCGCGTCGCAGAGCAACGGCGCGACGGTGCTGATCTGGGACTGCAACGGCCAGAACAACCAGAAGTGGACCTCCACCAGCGCGGGCGAGTTGCGGGTGTACGGCAACAAGTGCCTGGACGTCAACGGCGGCGGCACCGCCGACGGCAGCGCGGTGATCATCTGGGACTGCAACGGCCAGAACAACCAGAAGTGGCGCTTCAACTCCGACGGCAGCATCACCGCGGTCGGGGCGAACAAGTGCCTGGACGTGTCCGGGAACGGCACCGCCAACGGCACCAGGGTCCAGATCTGGTCCTGCACCGGCGGCGCCAACCAGAAGTGGACCCGCGTCTGACCACGAACCGAACCGGAGGCGGCACCCCTCCCGGAACCTCGTCCACCGGCAACAGCGCGGCGGCGCGCGCCTTTGCCCGACTGCATCTCATGTCAGGAAGGAATCTCTCTTATGTCCCGACGTCCGTGGCCGGTGATGCTGGCCACGCTGGCGCTGCTGGCTCCTGTGCCGATGGCGCTGAATGTGCCGGCGGCGAATGCGTTGACGATCCCGGCCTCCGACTACCAGCAGATCGCGCTGGCGACCGGTGGCGGGGAACTGGGTGAGGCGATGTCGCTGGCGGTGTTGCCGAACCGATCGGTGTTGCACACCGCTCGTGACGGCACGGTGCGGATCACCGATGTCAACGGCACCACGAAGGTCGCCGCCAAGCTGAACGTCTACACCCATGACGAGGAGGGGTTGCAGGGGGTCGCGGTCGACCCGAACTTCGCGACCAACCGCTACGTCTGGCTGTACTACTCGCCGCGGCTGAGCACCCCGACTGGGGACGCCCCCTCCAACGGCACACAGTCGCAGTTCGACCAGTGGAAGGGGCACCTGAACCTCTCCCGCTTCACGCTCAAGTCCGACGACACGCTGGACCTGAGCAGTGAGAAGGTCGTGCTGGAGGTGCCGAACGACCGGGGCATGTGCTGCCACGTGGGCGGTGACATCGACTTCGACGCGGCCGGGAACCTCTACCTGACCACGGGCGACGACAGCAACCCGTTCGAGTCGGCGGGGTATTCGCCGCTGGACGAGCGCACGGACCGCAACCCGCAGTACGACGTGCAGCGCACCGCGGCCAACACCAACGACCTGCGGGGCAAGCTGCTGCGGATCAAGCCGCAGCCGGACGGGTCGTACACGATCCCGAGCGGGAACCTGTTCGCGCCGGGGACGGCCAAGACGCGGCCGGAGATCTACGCGATGGGGTTGCGCAACCCGTTCCGGATGAGCGTGGACAAGGCCACCGGGGTGGTCTACCTGGGCGACTACGGACCGGACGCGGGGTCGACCAACTCCAACCGCGGGCCGCAAGGGCAGGTGGAGTTCAACCGCATCACCAGCGCGGGGAACTTCGGGTGGCCGTACTGCACCGGGTCCAACAGCACGAACGAGACCTACAACGAGTGGAACTTCGCCACCAACAGCACCGGCCCCAAGTACAACTGCGCGGGCGGTCCGACCAACAACTCCTTCCGCAACACCGGGCTCACCACGCTCCCGGCGGCCAAGCCGGCCTGGATCCGGTACGGAGGGGACGCCGGTTCGCCGCCGGAGTTCGGCGGCGGGTCCGAGTCGCCGATGGGCGGACCGGTCTACCGGTACGACCCGAACCTGAACTCGTCGGTGAAGTTCCCCCAGGCGCTGGACGGGCGTTTCTTCGCCGGTGAGTACGGCCGCAAGTGGATCAAGGCCATCGAGGTCCGCTCCGACGGCGGGTACGGCGAGATCAGCGCGTTCCCCTGGTCGGGGACGCAGGTGATGGACATGGCCTTCGGCCCGGACGGCGCGCTGTACGTCCTGGACTACGGCACCGGGTCCAACAACCAGGCGCTGTACCGGATCGAGTACATCGGCAAGGCCAACCGCAACCCGATCGCCAAAGCCAGCGCGGACAAGACCTCCGGCGCGGCGCCGCTGACGGTGAACTTCTCCTCCGCGGGCAGCTCCGACCCCGAGGGCGGCACACTGTCGTACTCGTGGAACTTCGGCGACGGGACCACCTCCACGTCGGCCAACCCGGCCAAGACCTACACCACCAACGGCACCTACACCGCGACGCTCACCGTCCGTGACCCGCAGGGGCTGACCGGCACGGCGAGTGTGACCGTGAACGTGGGCAACACCGCGCCGTCGGTGGCGCTCACCTCGCCGGTGGAGGGGCAGTTGTTCTCCTTCGGCGACACGGTGCCCTTCCAGGTCAGCGTGTCCGATCCGGAGGACGGGACGATCGACTGCTCGGCGGTGTCGGTCACCTACTCCCTGGGGCACGACAGCCACGCCCACCAGATCACCTCCAAGTCGGGGTGTTCGGGGTCGATCGCGGTGCCGGTCGACGGTGAGCACGACTCGGCGGCCAACATCTACGGGGTGCTGCAGGCGTCCTACACCGACAAGGGCGGCCTGACCACCACCGTCGTCCGGACGCTGCAGCCGCGGCACCGCCAGGCCGAGCACTTCGGCGCGCAGCAGGGCCTGCAGACGGCCGACCACACCACCGCCGAGGGCGGCAAGACCGTCGGCTACACCGACGACGGCGACTGGATCTCCTTCACCCCCTACAACCTCGCCAACGCCACGCGCATCACCGCGCGGGTGTCGTCCGGCGGCGCGGGCGGCCGGCTGGAGGTGCGGGCGGGCTCGGCGACCGGCACGCTGCTGGGCACGGTGACCGTTGCGGCCACCGGCGGATGGGAGACCTTCGCCGACGTCTCGGCGAACCTCAGCGGAGCGCCGGCGGGGACGGCCACGCTGTATCTGGTGTTCCGCGGGGCGACCGGGCAGGGATACCTGTTCGACCTGGACGCCTTCACCCTCGACACCGGCACCTCCAGCTCTCCGTCTCCGTCTCCGTCTCCGTCGGTGTCGCCGTCGGCCTCGCCCACTCCTCCCGCGGGGAGCACGACCTCGATCAAGGGCGTGGCGTCGGGCCGGTGCCTGGACGTCAACGGCGCGTCGCAGAGCAACGGCGCGACGGTGCTGATCTGGGACTGCAACGGCCAGAACAACCAGAAGTGGACCTCCACCAGCGCCAGTGAGCTGCGGGTCTACGGCAACAAGTGCCTCGACGTGAACGGCGGCGGCACCGCCGACGGCACCGCGGTGATCATCTGGGACTGCAACGGCCAGAACAACCAGAAGTGGCGCTTCAACTCCGACGGCACGATCACCGCGGTCGGGGCCAACAAGTGCCTGGACGTGGCGAGCAGCGGCACGGCCAACGGCACCAAGGTGCAGATCTGGTCGTGCACCGGCGGCAACAACCAGAAGTGGACACGCGTCTGACGCCGTCCCGCAGACCACTCCCCACCATCCGACCGACCACCTGATGCGGCGCCCGGCACGGCCCCGCCCTCGACGACGAGACGGGGACCGCGCCGGGCGCCGCGACGAAAGGAAATCCATGCTGCGACATCTGACCCCCGCAGCCTCCGGGCGCGGCGCGGGGAGCGACCGGAAGACATCGGTGCTGCGACGCCTGTCGGCGACCGCGGTGGCGTTCACCACCGCCGCCGCCGCGATGGTGGTCCCCGCCACGCACGCCCAGGCCGCCGCCTTCAAGGTGCTGGTGTTCTCCAAGACGGCCGCGTTCCGGCACGACTCCATCCCCGCCGGCATCCAGGCCATCCGCGAACTCGGCGCCGCCAACGACTTCGCCGTGGACGCCACGGAGGACGCGAACGCGTTCACGTCGGGCAACCTCGCGCAGTACAAGGCCGTGGTGTTCCTCAGCACCACCGGCGACGTGCTGAACGCCACCCAGCAGACCGCCTTCCAGTCGTACGTGGACGGCGGAGGCGGTTACGTGGGCGTGCACTCGGCGTCCGACACCGAGTACGACTGGCCCTACTACGGTCAGCTGATGGGCGCCTGGTTCAACAACCACCCGGCGATCCAGCAGGCCACCCTCAAGCAGGAGGACCGCGCGCACGGCGCCACCGCCCACCTCGGGCAGACCTGGACGCGCACCGACGAGTGGTACAACTACCGCACCAACCCGCGCGCCAACGTGCACGTGCTGCAGAGCCTGAACGAGAGCAGCTACAGCGGCGGGAACATGGGCGACCACCCGATCACCTGGTGCCACCCGCAGGCGTCCGGCCGGTCGTTCTACACCGGTCTCGGACACACCCAGGAGTCGTACTCCGATTCCAACTTCCGCACCCTGCTGCTCGGCGGCATCCGTTACGCGGCCAAGGCCACGAACGCCGACTGCCGTCCCGAGACCGGCTACACGACTCTCTACAACGGGTCGACCTCCGGCTGGACGCAGGCCGGGCCCGGCTCGTTCACCAACAGCGACGCCACGCTGACCTCCCAGGGCGGCATGGGCATGCTGTGGTACAACGCCAAGGAGTTCGGCTCCTACTCCCTCAAGCTCGACTGGAGGATGACCGGCGACTCCAACTCCGGCGTGATCGTCGGGTTCCCGGCCACCAGCGACCCCCAGACGGCCCTCGACACGGGGTACGAGGTCCAGATCGACGCCACCGACACCGCGGACAAGACGACCGGGGCGATCTACGGCGTCAAGTCGGCCGACCTCGCCGCACGTGACGCGGCGCTGAACCCGCCGGGTCAGTGGAACACCTACGAACTGCTCGTCGAGGGCGAGCGGCTGCAGGTCTTCCTGAACGGCAGCAAGATCAACGACTTCACCAACACGAACCCGGCGCGATCCCTGCAGCAGGGGTACATCGGCATCCAGAACCACGGGTCCGGCAACGTGGTGTCCTACCGGAACATCCGCGTCAAGGAACTGAGCGGCCCGTCGCAGTCCCCTTCGCCCTCCCCGTCCCCCTCGCCGTCCGCTTCTCCGTCCGCGTCGCCGACCCCGCCCACGACGAGCACGACCGCGCTGCGGGGCGTGGCGTCGAACCGCTGCCTGGACGTCAACGGCGCCTCGCAGAGCAATGGCGCGACGGTGCTGATCTGGGACTGCAACGGCCAGAACAACCAGAAGTGGACCTCCACCAGCGCCAGTGAGCTGCGCGTCTACGGCAACAAGTGCCTCGACGTCAACGGCGGCGGCACCGCCAACGGCACGGCGGTCATCATCTGGGACTGCAACGGGCAGAACAATCAGAAGTGGCGCTTCAACTCCGACGGCAGCATCACCGCGGTCGGCGCCAACAAGTGCCTGGACGTCAGCGGCACCGCCAATGGCACAAAGGCGCAGATCTATACATGTAACGGCCAGAACAACCAGAAGTGGACCCGGGTATGAGATCACCCGCTCATCCCGAGAGAGCTCACGAGGCTCCGTCAGGCACCTATGTGGCATGACAGGTGTGACATGACGGTGTGACAACACGGTGCGACATGACGCCCGGCACCGCCCCGATCGGCGCGGCGCCGGGCGTCACCTCGTCGATCCCCGGTCAGCGCGGGCGTGCGGGCCCGGTCGTCCCGCGCAGGGAGATGGGCGGGGCGACGAGGGCGCCGCGATGCGGCGCGGCGGGGTCGGAGATCTGCCGGATGAGCAGGTCGACGGCCTGGGCGCCGAGCTCGTCGGCGGGCACGTCGGCGGCGGTGAGCGGCGGATGCAGGTTCTCGGCCCAGTGCCGGCCCGCGACGCCGGCGATGGAGAAGTCGCGCGGCACGGTCAGGCCCGCGCGCTCGATCGCGCGGTACATGCCGGGCATGGCGGTCTCGTTGATGGTCGCGATGGCCGTGAGATCGGGGTGGTCGGCGAGAAGCCGCCCCACGCAGGACACGCCGGCGCGGGCGTCGTCGGCGCAGCACGTCTGCACGCCCTCCAGGCCGCGTTCCGCCACAGCCTGGCTGAAACCGGCCTGAGCCCGATGGGCCGGGCCGTATCCGGCGGCCATCAGCTCGGTGGAGCGGTTGACCAGGGCGATGCGACGATGGCCCAGGTCGGCCAGATGGTGCACACATTGGGAGATCAGCGTCTCGTAGTCGATGTCCACCCAGGACATCTCGTCGGGACGGCTGGTGCGGCCGATGCCGACGAACGGCAGGCCGGTCTGCCGCAGGCGGGTGACCCGGTCGTCCTCCATCCGGATCTCCATGAGGATCACGCCGTCGACGCGCCTGCCGCCGACCACCCGCTCGAATGAGCGATCGTGCTCGCCCCCCGAGGGCGACAGCAGGACGTCGAGGTCGGCGCGCGCGGCGGCGTCCACGACGCTGGCGACGAAGCCGAGCTGCATCTCGGTGAGGCGCTGGCTGGCCGGGGGGATGACCAGGCCGATCGTGCGGGTCCTGCCCTCCTTGAGCGCCCTCGCGGTGGCGTTGGGACGGTAGCCCAGCTCGTCGATGACCGCCTGGATGCGCCGCCGGGTGGTCTCCGACACCGGGCGCTTGCCGCTCAGAGCGTAGGAGACGGTGCTGCGCGACACGCCCGATCGCCTGGCGATCTCCCCGATGTTCATCCCGCTCCTCAACCGCTCGTCCCCGGCCCCACCATCGTAGGTCGAATCGATAGAGCCGACGAACCCGGCTGTATCCGCAGGACCCCATTGACGTACGCGATGAGCGGGCCTATCTTCATGCGAACCGATTCGATAGTACTACCAGCCGCGGAACGCAGCGGAGGTCAGATCATGGGATCAGCGGCAACGGGCCGGCGGGCGGCCGGTCTGGGTCTGGTGGCGCTGGCGGCCGCGGGCGGTCTCGTCGCGTGCTCCTCGTCGTCCGGCGGGTCGTCCGGCGGTGAGGCCACGACGGGGGCGGGCCGGGCGGCCAGCGGCGGGACCTACACGATTTGGGACCCGTACCCGCAGCACGACAAGGGCTCCGAGTGGGTGAAACTGCTGGAGACGTGCGGCGCCCAGGCGGGGGTCACGGTCGAGCGCACCGCCTACGACACCACCGACCTGACGAACAAGACGCTGCTGGCCGCGCAGCAGGGCAACGCGCCGGACGTGCTCGTCGTCGACAATCCCGTGGTCTCCACGCTGGCCGAGGCGGGGGTGCTGACGACGACGGAGGAGAACAGGCTCGACACCTCGGCCGTCGCGCCGAATCTGCTCGCGGCGGGGCAGATCGGCGGCAAGACGTACGGCGTGCCGATCGGGGCCAACACGCTGGCCCTCTACTACAACGAGGACGTGCTCAAGAAGGCCGGGGTGGACATCGCCTCGGTGCGGGACTGGGCCTCGCTCACCGCCGCGCTGGAGAAGGTCAAGGCGGCCGGCAAGAAGGGCATCACGTTCTCGGCGATCGGCACCGAGGAGGGCAGCTTCCAGTTCCTGCCCTGGTTCTGGGGGTCCGGCGCGCGGCTCACCACGCTCGACTCGCCCGAGGGCGTCTCGGCGGTCGCGTTGTGGACCGACTGGCTGAAGAAGGGGTACGCCCCCAACTCGGTCATCAACAACACGCAGACCACGAGCTGGCAGGAGTTCGCCTCCGGGGACTTCGCCTTCGCGGAGAACGGGACCTGGCAGCTGGCCGCCGCCGAGAAGGCCGGCTTCGCCTACGGCATCATCCCGATCCCCGCCAAGGACGGCGGGACGGCTCCCGCGCCGACCGGCGGCGAGTTCGTCGGCATCCCCGTGCAGCAGGACACCGGGCGCTACGCCACCTCACGGAAGCTGGTGACCTGCCTGACCGGCACGGACAACTCCCTGACCACGACCACCGCCCTGTCGTACGTCGCGCCGACGGAGCAGGTGCAGGCCAAGCAGGTGGCCGAGAACCCCGACCTGGCGGTCTGGGTGGAGGCGGTAAAGGCCGCCAAGGGGCGCACCAGCGACGATCTCGGCACCAAGTATCCGAAGATCTCCGAGCCGATGTGGGGCGGGGTGCAGGCGGCGCTGAGCGGGTCGAAGAGCCCGCAGCAGGCGATGGCCGACGCGCAGGCCGCGGCCGCGAGCGCCACACAGTAGCAGCGGCGCGTGCGGCGGGGGAGGGGTCCGGGGGCGACGGCGTCCCGGATGCCGGATCCGGCGCCGGACGTCCGCCGGACGAGGGGACAGCATGGACCACGCGACACACGCATCGGTCGCGCCGCCGCCGGCAGAGGGGCGGAGACCGGCTCCGGCCCGGCCGCGCCCCGGCGACCGGCGGGCGTCGCTCCGCCGTACCGCGGCCGGTCAGTGGGCGGCCTGGGCCTTCCTGGCCCCCGTCGTCGTCTACCTGCTGGTGTTCTACGCCTATCCGCTGTACCGCAACGTCGAGCTGAGCCTGCGCGACTACACCGTGCGCTCGTTCGTCCGGGGCAACGCGCCCTTCACCGGAGTGGCCAACTACGCCGAGGTCCTCGGCGACCCGACGTTCGGTCCCGCGTTGTGGCACACGGTGGTGTTCACGCTGGCGTCGCTGGTCCTCCAGTTCGCCATCGGGCTCGCCCTGGCCGTGTTCTTCGCCAAGAACTTCCCGCTGTCGGCCACGTTGCGGGCCCTGTTCCTGGTGCCGTGGCTGCTGCCGCTCATCGTGTCGTCCTCGACGTGGTCGTGGATGCTCGACAGCGAGTCCGGCGTCGTCAACGCGGCGCTGGCCGTCTTCGGTGTCGAGCCCGTCCACTGGCTGACCTCGCCGGACTGGTCGCTGTGGTCGGTGATCATCGCCAACGTCTGGATCGGCATCCCCTTCAACCTGGTCGTTCTCTACTCGGGCCTCCAGGCGATCGATCCCGCCGTCTACGAGGCGGCCGAGCTGGACGGCGCGACCGGCTGGCGGCGGTTCCGGTACGTGACGTTCCCGCTGCTGCGGCCGGTCTCGGCGATCACGCTGCTGCTCGGGCTGGTCTACACGCTGAAGGTGTTCGACATCATCTGGATCATGACCAGGGGCGGGCCGAGCGAGTCCTCCACGACGTTCGCCACCTGGTCGTACCGGCTGGGGTTCGGCAACCTGCTGCCGGAGTTCGGCCGCGGGGCGGCGGTCGGCAACCTGCTGATCGTGGCGGCCCTGGTCTTCGGGCTGATCTACATCCGCGTACAGCGACGGCAGGCCCTCGCGTGAACGGGCGGACGGGCGGGCACGGCGCGCGCCCCGCACACGAGCGGCCGGGCGGGAGGGCGTCATGAGGGTCACGCGCAGCCGGTGGAGGACCGCGGCCGGGCTGGTGCTGACCGGCGTGATGCTCTTCCCGGTCTACTGGATGGTCAACGTGTCCTTCACCCGCGAACAGGACATGCGCAGGAGCCCGCCCTCCCTGCTCCCCCTGGACGGCACGCTGGACGGCTACCGGTCGGTGCTCGACCAGCAGCTGCCCTACCTGGGGGTCAGCGTGATCGTGGGGCTGGGCACGGTCGCCCTCACCCTGCTGGTCGCGACGCCGGCCGGCTACGCGCTGGGGAAGCTGCACCCGAGAGGCGGCGGGCTGCTGAGCTTCCTGCTGCTGATCGCGCAGATGATCCCGGGGATCATCATGGCGATGGGGTTCTACGCCGTCTTCCTCAACGTGGGCGTGCTCAACACGATCCCCGGGCTGATCGTGGCGGACTCGACACTGGCGGTGCCGTTCGCGGTGCTGATCTTCACGGCGTTCATGTCCGGCATCCCCGAGGAGTTGCTGCAGGCGGCCCGGGTCGACGGAGCCGGTGCCCTGCGCACCTTCTGGTCGGTGGTCCTGCCGGTCAGCCGCAACTCGGTCATCACGGTGTCGCTGTTCGCGTTCCTGTGGGCGTGGTCGGACTTCGTCTTCGCCTCCACCCTCGACCAGGGCGGCGCCCACCAGCCGATCACGCTCGGCATCTACCACTACATCGGCAACAACAACCAGCAGTGGAACGCCATCATGGCCACCGCCGTGATCGCCTCCATCCCCGCCGCCGTGCTGCTCGTCATCGCCCAGCGTTACGTCGCCGCGGGCGTCACCTCGGGCGCGGTTAAGCACTAGCCAGAAGGGACTCTTCTTTCATGACCGTCGCCGCAGGCCCGGTTTTCTCCCCCCGGGAGATCCCGTTCAGCTTCCGCGGATCGTGGTTCGGCTTCTCCCCGGTGATCGCGGAGAACACCTATGCCCCCGACGTCCATCTGGTGTCGCACCAGACCGGCATGCATCCGATCCTGCGGTTGATCCCCACCGCCGCCGGAGCCCGCGCCGAGACGATCCTGTCCGCGACCCCGCACGAGCTCACCTGGACCTGCGACGACCGGCGGATCGACCTCGCCTACGAGACCCCCGACACCGTACGGATGCGGGGTGAGGGCCTGGGGCTGCGGCTGGTGGCGGCCGATTCGGTCCTGACACCGTTCAGCGGTCCGTACTTCTACGCCGATCCCGGCGACGGCTCGTGGGTCTTCACCGTGTACCAGACCGGCCGCCGTTACCGCGTCACCCTTCTCGCCGGGCATGCCGAGTCCTGGGGCGAGCAGGCGCTCGGCGCCGCCGTGCGCGGCATCGCACTCCCCGGCGACGAGCCGTGGGAGATCGCCGTCGAAGAGTACGAGACCGCCCGGGCCCCCTACCGGAGCGAGAGCGGCTTCGAGCAGGTGCTCACGGCCGCGCGGGCCGGCTTCGAATCGTTCCGGGACGCGGTGACGCCCTGGCGCAGCGACCGGACGCCTGGCGCGGAGCTGGCCGCCTACGTCCTGTGGTCGGCCACGGTCCGTCCGGCCGGGTTCGTCACCCGCCCCGCGGTGCTGATGTCCAAGCACTGGATGGACAAGGTCTGGAGCTGGGACCACTGCTTCAACGCCATCGCCCTCGCCGATGGGCTGCCGGAGCTCGCCCGGGACCAGTTCCGGCTGGTGTTCGACCACCAGGACGCCGCCGGCGCGCTGCCCGACTCGGTCACGCACTCGGAGGTCCTGTACAACTTCGTCAAGCCGCCCATCCACGGCTGGGCCCTGGCGCGGCTGCGCCCGCTGCAGGACGGCGAGGCCGCCGAGGTGTACCGGCTGCTGGAGCGGTGGACCTCCTTCTGGCTGACCCGGCGGCGCGTTCCCGGTCACGAGTTCGCCCACTACCAGCACGGCAACGACAGCGGCTGGGACAACGCCACCACCTTCGACCCGGAGCGCGTCGTCGAGACCGCGGACCTGGCGGCCTTCCTCGTGCTGCAGATGCGGGAGCTCGCCCGCCTGGCCGCCGAGCTCGGACTCATGGACGCGGCCGCCGCCTGGAGCCGCGAAGCCGGTCGCATGCGCGAGGCGCTGCTGGCCGAGCTGTGGGACGGCGACCGGTTCGTGGCGCGCAGCGCCCACACCGGGTGCACGTGGTCCAGTTCGAGCCTGCTCGACCTGATGCCGATCGTCTTGGGGGAGGAGCTGCCAGAGCCCGTCCGGGCGTCGCTGGCGGCCCGCATCGAGACCCACCTGACCGAGTTCGGGCTGGCCACCGAGCTGCCCGGCTCACCCGACTACCGGGACGACGGCTACTGGCGCGGCCCGATCTGGGCGCCCTCAACGGTCCTCATCGAGGACGGCCTGCGCCGCGCCGGCTACCCGGACCTGGCCGACGAGATCAGCGCTCGCTTCCGTGCCCTGTGCGAGAAGTCCGGGTTCGCGGAGAACTTCGACGCCCGCAGCGGTGCGGGCCTGCGCGACCGCGCCTACACCTGGACCGCCAGCGCCTACCTCATCCTCGCCGCCGCCCACGAACACCGGCTCACGCTCGCCGGTCCGCGGGGACTGATGGCGTGACGGAGGGCTGGGCGCTGACACGCGGGAGGTGACCGGCTGTCGAGGGCCCTCGCCGGGCGCGGGGCCGGCCGCCCGGCGAGGGGGGTTCATCGGGTCAGACGCGGGTCCACTGCTGGTTGGTGCCGCCGTGGCAGGTCCAGATGTGGACCTTGCTGCCGTTGGCCGTGCCGTAGTTCGACACGTCCAGGCACTTGTTGGCGCCGACCGCGGTGATGGTGCCGTCGGAGTTGAGCCGCCACTTCTGGTTGTTCTGGCCGTTGCAGTCCCAGATGATGACCGCGGTGCCGTCGGCCGTGCCGCCGCCGTTCACGTCCAGGCACTTGTTGCCGTAGACGCGCAGCTCACCGGCACTGGTCGTGGTCCACTGCTGGTTGGCCTGCCCGTTGCAGTCCCAGATCTGCGCCGTCGCGCCGTTGGCCTGCGACGCGCCGTTCACGTCCAGGCACCTGCCCGACCCCACGCCCTTCAGCGCGCTCGTGCCGCCCGTGCCGCCCGTGGGACTCGCGGACGGTGACGGCCCCGGAGTGCCGGGGGGCAGCAGCGTGATCGTGAAGGTCTCGTCGGCGTTGGTATGCGGCAGATGCACCGTCGTGCCGTTGCCCGACAACGTCACCACCGTGTTCTGCACGGTCACCGGACCGGAGACGGCGCCCCCGCCGTTGTACGGGATGCGCTCGGCCACCACCCGGACCTGATTGTTCTGCACGATGCCGCTGGTGGCGTCCAGCCGCTGCAGGCCGACCGCGATGTCGCCCGTCGTGCGGCCCCCGCCGACCAGGACCTTCGCCTCCCCGCTCACCTTCGTCGCGAACGCGTCGTAGGAGGTGCTGGGCGTGACAGAGACGATCTGGCCGGTCTGCGAGCCGTAGAAGCGGTAGACCCACCACTCGCCCTTGGGCTGGTACTGCCCGGAGGAGTTGCGGACGAGCAGGTTGCCCAGGTCGTTGTGCAGGTTGCCGCCGCCGGCCCAGTTGGCCCGCAGGCCGTCCGCGCCGGCCCGCTCCAGCCGGGCGATGTACCAGGACCCGTCCCCGGGGTTCTGCTCGTTCGACGCCCCGTACTCGTTGATCTGGTACGGGCGGGGGTGGGGGATGCCCCGGGAGCCGAGGGTGGTGTCGGCGGTCGCGACGTTGGCCACCGGGTCGCCGGGCAGGGAGTGCCAGCTGACGATGTCGGGGACGACGTTGTTGGCCTTCACGTAGTCGAGGTACTGGGTCCAGAAGCCGCCGGAGGACGGCACGCAGGCGCAGCTGGGGCCGACGATCAGGTGGGACGGGAACGCGGCGCGGATGCGCTGGTAGGCGCGCTTCCACATCTCGAAGTACTGCGAGATGGGACGGTTCCAGAACAGGGTGATGTTGGGCTCGTTCCACAGGTCCCACTGGACCGGGACGCCGGTGGCCCGTACGTCGGCGATCAGGCGGGTGAGGAAGGCGTCGTAGTCGGTCCAGTTGCCGTTGTCGCCGGGGAAGCGGGAGATCGGGTAACCGTCGGCGCCCCACAGGTCGTGCACCAGCAGGACGAACTCACCGCCCAGCGACCGGGTGCGCAGCAGCTGCGCGCGGGTGGCGTTCCACCTGCGGTCGTACTTGCCCGACACCCAGCCGCCCGGGCTGTCGAGCTGGGCGCCGCCGGCCCGCATGTACCGGAACCTGACATCGGTGAAGAAGTGGTCCGGGGGATTGGCGCCGTCCTCCGTCATGCCGTAGATCCATCCGGAGGCCCGGTACGTCGGAGAGCCGCCGGCGACGGAGAAGTCGACCGTGATCGACTCGTCCGCGGCCTGGGCCGGCGCCGCCGTCGTGAAGAGGGATCCGGCGACGAGCGCGCCGACGGCGAACAGGGCCGCGATCCCGCGGCGGCCTGTTCGCCGCTTTCTGCCTTTCGCGTCCACTCATGACTCCTTGGACAGAGGGGGGTGGGGAGTGACGCCGTCCACCGGCGGCCGTCTCCCGGGAGGGTGCCCGACTGCCGCCGCGGGCGTGCGAGACGCTGCCGCACGGCACACCCCGGCACGGCGGTGATCCCACCGAACGGTGATCCCAGCACGGTGATCGCTCACTCCGCCCGCCTGGTTCAGGTGCCGTACGCGTCGAGGGGATCGAGTCGGCGGGGCGGCCGGCCCGCGATCCCGGTTATGGGACTATCGAATCGATTCGCTGGCAGCCTAGGTCTCGTCGGCGAGGGATGTCAACGGCATGTGTCAAGCATCGGCGGACAAGCTCAGGGTGCCCGGGTTGGTCCACTCACCGCCCGAAGCGGGCCACGGTGAGCGCGGAACGTGAAAGTTTCAGACCTATCTCCGGCTGAGCAGTCGAAAGGTACTACTGATTCTCGCTCGGCTGGCATCGAGTGAGGAGGGCACTGCATCATCGATGTCGCGCTGAAATGGTAATTCTCGATATAGGCGGCGACGCCATACCCATTGTGTGTGAACAGACATCCAATGGATCGCTGATAAGCATGCTTGACAGGCATGAGGCGCAGACCTATCGTCGTTCCGAATCGATTCGACAGATTGTCGCAGGTCAGGCCTGGTGTCCGTCGCTCCGGCACAGTCGAGACCGTTCCGGCTGCGTCGGCCCGGCGGCCGTGGCGTCCTCGCCGGCGACCGGTTCGGTGAACGAGACATCGGGCGCAGCACGACTCCCACCCCCCCGCAAGGAGATCCCGTGCATGACTGGTCATCCCGGACGGCGCGCAGACGTGTCCCGGCCGGTCCCCCGGCTGCGATGCCGCCTGCCGCTCCCGGCATGGCCGGCGCGGCCGTACGCCCCGACAGGTGGGCCGCGTGCTGAGGATGACCGGTATCGGCAAGAGCTTCCTGGGCGTGCGGGTCCTCGGCGGAGTCGATCTGGAGGCGGCCGCCGGTGAGGTCCACGCGGTGGTGGGGGAGAACGGCGCGGGCAAGTCGACGCTGATGAAGATCCTGGCCGGCGTGCACACCCCGGACGAGGGGACCATCGAGATCGACGGCCGGAGCGTGGCGTTCGGGCACCCGATCGAGGCGCAGCGGGCCGGGGTGGCGATCATCCATCAGGAGCTCACCCTGCTGCCGGAGCGGACGGTGGCCGAGAACGTCTTCCTCGGCCGGGAACCCGTCCGGCGGGGGCTGGTCGACCGGGCCGCGATGGAGTCCGCGACCGGCGAGCTGCTGGAGTCACTCGGCGAGGAGGTGTTCGGGCCGCGCGATCTCGTCCGGCGGCTCTCGGTGGCGCAGCAACAGGTCGTCGAGATCGCCAAGGCGTTGTCGCTGAACGCCCGGATCGTGGTGATGGACGAGCCGACCGCCGCTCTGGCCGACCACGAGGTCGAGCTGCTCTACGCGCTGGTGCGGCGGCTCACCGGGCGTGGCATCGCGGTCCTGTACATCTCGCACCGGCTCCGCGAGATCTTCGATCTCGCCGACCGGATCACCGTGCTCAAGGACGGCGCCCGGGTCGCCACCGCGGAGGCGTCGAGCCTGGACACGGCGGCCCTGGTCCGCCTGATGGTCGGCCGGGATCTCGACTTCTACTACCCGCCCCGGGCGGCGGCACCGCCCGGGGAGGTGATGCTGAGCGTGCGCGGCGGCGGCAACGCCCGGCTGCACGGCATCGACCTCGACCTGCGCGCGGGGGAGATCGTCGGGGTGGCCGGGCTGCAGGGCTCGGGCCGCACCGAGCTGGCCAAGGCGCTGTTCGGCGCCGAGCCGTTCACCGGAGGCGAGATGACGCCCTGCCGTCCCCGCTCGGTCCGCGAGGGCATCGCCGCAGGGATCGGCCTGGTCACCGAGGACCGCAAGGCCGAAGGACTCCTGCTGAACCAGCGGGTGCGCGACAACGCCCTGCTCGTCGCCCGGGCCGCCGGAATGCGCCGGCCCGGGATCGAGCGGCTGCTCGAGCGGGTGCGGCTCAACCCGCCCAGGCCCACCCAGGAGGTCCGGCTGCTGTCCGGCGGCAACCAGCAGAAGGTCGTGCTGGCCAAGTGGATGACGGTCGCGCCGCGCGTCCTGCTGTTCGACGAGCCCACCCGCGGTGTCGACGTCGGCGCCAAGGCCGCCATCCACGAGCTGATGCGCGAACTCGCAGGCGACGGCGTGGCCGTCTTGATGATCTCCTCCGAGCTCCCCGAGCTCATCGGCATGAGCGATCGCATCGTGGTGCTGCGGGACGGCCGCATCGCGGGGGAACTGCCCGCCGGCTCCACCGAGGAGGCCGTGATGCACCTGGCGGCCGCGTCATGACCCAGCAGCTGAAGCTCCGGCGCGTCGCGGTCGGGGGCTCGTTCCTCCGCCGGCTGTCGGCCGACCGGCCCGCGCGTGCCGTCTACGTGGCGCTCGCCCTGCTCGTCGTGGTGGGCTGGCTGCTGTTCGCCCTGGACGGCGGGCAGTTCCTCAGCCAGGAGAACATCGTCGGCATCCAGCAGCGTTCGGCGGCCCTCGGCATCGTCGCGGTCGGTCAGACCCTGGTGATCCTGGCCGGGAGCCTGGATCTCTCGGTGGCCTATCTGATCAGCCTGACCTCGCTGGTCGCGGCCGAGATCATGGCGGGCGCCGACGGCGGCGTGCCGGCCGCGGTCGCCGCGGTGCTGGCGGTCAGCGCGACGGCCGGGCTGGTGAACGGCCTGATCGTCACCAGGCTCCGGGTGCACGCCTTCATCGCCACGCTCGGGGTCGCGCTGATCCTGAGAGGGTTGCTCGACGAGCGGTACGACGGGCCCGCGGGCAGCGTGCCCGAGTCCTTCCAGCATCTCGGGTACGACCGCATCGGGCCGCTGCCGGTGTCGGCGCTGCTGTGGGCCGCGGTGGCGGCGTCCGCGTGGCTCATGCTCAGCCGGACGCGGCTGGGATACCGGATCTACGCCGTGGGCGGGGACGCCGAGGTCGCACGCCTGTCGGGTATCCGCACCGGTCGGGTCGTGGTCGCCGCCCACGTGCTCTGCTCGGTCTGCGCCGGGATCGCCGGGCTGCTGCTCGCCTCCCGCCTCGGGGCCGGCGCGCCGACGGTGGGAACCGACGGCGGGTACGACCTGGAGTCGATCGCCGCGGTCGTGCTCGGCGGGACGGCTCTGGCCGGCGGCCGCGGCGGGGTCGCCGGGACCGTCGGCGGAGTCCTGCTCCTGGCCGTCCTCGACAGCATCTTCAACCAGCTGGAGGTCGACTCCTTCGCCAAGGACGTCGTACGGGGTGTGGTCCTGGTGGCCGCCCTGGCGATCTACGCCCGCAGGAGGCGGACCGCATGAGACGCGCGCTGCCGATCTTCGTGGTGCTGGCCGGGCTGCTGGTCGCCATCGCGGTCGTCAACCCGTACTTCCTGGAGCCGCCCGCCTTCCTCGCCTTCGTCAAACGGGCCGCGCCGCTGGTGATCCTCGCGGCGGGGCAGTATTTCGTCATCGTGTCCGGCGAGTTCGACCTGTCGGTCGGCTCGCTCGTCACCGCCGAGGTGGTGATCGCCGCCCGGCTCATCGACGGCTCGGCGGAGGCGACCTGGCCCGTGCTGGCCCTGCTGATCGTCATCGGGCCGCTCACCGGGCTGGTCAACGGGATCGTCACCACCCTGCTCCGGGTCCCTTCGTTCATCACGACACTCGGCATGCTGCTGATCCTGTCCGGGGCGGTCTTCCTCTGGACGGGCGGCGCGCCCCGGGGCGCCCTGTCCCCGGAGTTCCGCGAGCTGGGGCGGGGGAGCCTGGGCCCGGTGCCCTGGTCGGTCCTCATCCTCGTCGCGGTGGCGGCGGCCGCGATCTGGGCGATGCGCGCGGGTTTCGGCCACACGCTGATCGCGGCCGGCGACAACGACCGGGCCGCGGCTCTGTCCGGCGTCCGCGTCGCCCGCGTGCGGACGGTGGCGTTCATGATCTCCGGGCTGTCCGCGGCGGTCGCCGCGATCCTGCTCGGCGGCTTCGCCGGGGTGTCCGCGCAGGTCGGCCAGGGCCTGGAGTTCCAGGCCATCACCGCTGTCGTGCTCGGTGGCGTGGCCCTCGGGGGCGGCCGCGGCTCCGTGGTCGCCGCCATGGCGGGCGCCTTCACCCTGGAGGCGCTGTTCACCCTGCTCAACCTGTACGGCATCTCGGGGGCGCTGGAGCCGGCCGTACAGGGTGTGATCATCATCGCCGCGGTGGCGCTGGGGGCCGTGAACCTCCCGCGCAGAAGAGCCGCGGCGGTCTCGTGACGGAAGGAAGACGATGCGTTCATATTCGCGGCGGCTCCTCGCCTCCGCCGCGCTGGCCGCGCTGACGCTGCCGGCGGCCGCGTGCACCAGCGACAAACCCGTGTCCTCCGCGTCCGCCGCGCCGGCCGGGTCCGCCGCTCAGGAGGACAAGGGCACCGGCGCGCAGTCGAAGTTCTTCGTGCAGGCCGACTACGACGCCCAGATGGCGATGCGCCAGGCGCAGCCGACCGGCTCGCCGGACAAGCCGTGGGAGCAGAGCATCGACCCGCGGCTCGTCGACACCGCCGAGTACAAGAAGGCGGGGCCGTACCACCTGTGCTTCTCCAACGCCGCGGTCAACAACCCCTGGCGCCAGGTCGGCTGGAAGACCATGCAGGCGGAGGTCGCCCTGCACAAGGAGATCACGCGCTTCACCGCCCTGGACGCCGAGGGCAAGGACGACAAGCAGATCTCCGACATCGCGGAACTGCAGGGCAAGGGCTGCGACGCGCTGATCGTCTCGCCCAACACCACGGCCACGCTGACTCCCGCGGTGGCCGGGGCGTGCCCGAAGGTGCCGGTCATCGTGTTCGACCGGGGGGTCCAGACCGACTGCCCGGTCACCTTCATCAAGCCGATCGGCGGCTACGCCTTCGGCGCCGAGGCGGCCGAGTTCCTCGTCGAAAAGGTGCAGCCCGGCGGGAAGATCCTGGCGCTGCGCATCCTGCCCGGTGTGGACGTGCTGGAGACCCGGTGGTCGGCGGCGAAGGTCGCGTTCGACAAGAGCGACCTCGATGTCGTCGGCGTGGAGTTCACCGACGGCGACGCCGCGAAGACCAAGAGCATCGTCAGTGACTACATCCAGCGCTACGGCAAGATCGACGGAGTCTGGATGGACGCGGGCGCCACCGCCGTCGCGGCCGTCGAGGCGTTCGAGGACGCGGGCCAGCCCGTGCCGCCGATCAACGGCGAGGATCAGCAGGACTTCCTGAGGAAGTGGAGCGACGCGAAGCTGACCGCGATCGCCCCGACCTATCCGACCTACCAGTGGCGCACCCCGATCATCGCGGCGCTCAAGATCCTGAAGGGCGAGCAGGTGCCGAAGGTCTGGAACCTCCCGCAACCGGCGATCACGCAGGAGAACCTCGCCACCTACCTCAAGCCCGGCATGCCGCCGCTGCACTACGCCCTGTGCGGGTGCGAGGACCTGCCCGGCTACCCCGGGAAGTGGGGAGGCGCGTCGTGATCGGCGTCAACACGTGGGTCTGGGTCTCGCCGCTCACCGACGAGTCCCTGGCCGCCCTCGCGCCGCGGATCGCGGAATGGGGCTTCGACGTCGTCGAACTGCCGGTCGAGCACCCCGGCGACTGGGACCCGGGGAAGGCGGCGGCCCTCCTGGACGGGCTCGGGCTCGGCGCGTCGGTCGTGCTCACGATGCCACCGGGACGCGAGCTCGTCGGCGCCTCGCCCCACTGTGTGCAGGAGACCCAGGACTACCTGCGGCACTGCGTGGACGTGGCGGTGACCGTCGGCGCGCCGGCGGTCAGCGGCCCGGCGTACGCCTCTGTCGGGCGGGCCTGGCGGATGAGCCCGGACGAGCGGCGCGAGGTCTACACCGAGCTGGGGGAGAACCTGAAACCGGTCGTCGCCTACGCGGCCGAACGCGGGATCAGGATCGGCGTCGAACCGCTCAACCGGTACGAGACCAGCGTCGTCAACACCGTCGAGCAGGCGCTCGACGCCCTCCCTGAGGAGTGCGGGCTCGCACTCGACACCTACCACATGAACATCGAGGAGAAGGATCCCCTCCGGGCCGTCCGCCTGGCGGGCGACAGGATCGCGCACATCCAGGTGTGCGGGACCGACCGCGGCGCCCCGGGCGCCGACCACTTCGACTGGCCGGGCTTCGCCGCGGCCGTACGCGACGTGGGCTACCGCGGCCCGCTCGTGATCGAGTCCTTCACCGCCGACAACATGACCATCGCCACCGCGGCGTCCGTCTGGCGTCCCCTCGCTTCGAGCCAGGACGCCCTCGCCACCGAAGGACTCGCCTTCCTTCGCACCCTCATGGCCTGACCAGGCCGATCAACGTCCCTTCGCACCCCGTAACTCCGGCCGTCACCGGTAACCCCCCCAGGAGATCCCTCATGCGAAGATCACGATTGCTCCCCGCCCTGGCCGCAGCCCTGTTAGGGCTGTTGCTGTCCGCGGTGCCGTTGGTGGCGCACGCGGCCGCTCCGCAGTTCAAGGTGCTGCTGTTCAGCAAGACAGCGAGCGGCGCCTACCGGCACGACTCCATCTCCGCCGGCATCGCGATGTTCCAGCAGCTGGCGACGGACAACAACTTCCAGCTCGACGCGAGCGAGAACTCCTCCGTCTTCACCACGTCGAACCTCAACAACTACGACGCGGTGATCATGCTCCAGACGTCGGGCATGGTGTGGGACAACGACGCGCAGCGCCAGGCCATGCAGGCATACGTGCGCAGCGGCCGCGGCGTGGTGGCGATCCACAACGCCGTCGACATGAACATCGAGTCGCAGTTCCCCTGGTGGGATCAGACCGTGCTGGCCGGCGCGCACATGACGCAGCACTCGTCGATCGTGCAGGGCACCGCCAAGGTCGCCGACAAGGTCCACCCCTCGACGAAGGGCCTGCCGGACCGGTGGACCCGTACGGAGGAGTGGTACAACTTCGACAAGAACATGCGCGGCTCGGTGCACGTGCTGGTGACCGCGGACGAGACCACCTACGACGCGGGCGCGAACAAGATGGGCGCCGACCACCCGATCTCCTGGTGCCACAACCCGGAGGGCGGCCGGGTGTGGGCCACCGCCATGGGCCACAACGCGTCCTCCTACTCGGAGCCGCTGTTCAAGCAGCACCTGCTGGGCGCGGTGAAGTGGGCCGCGGGCGCGGAGCCCGGCGACTGCGGCGGCACGATCTCTGCCCGCTTCCAGAAGGTGACCCTCGACGGCGCGCCGGACCAGCCGATGGAGCTGGACGTGGCGGCCGACGGCCGGGTCTTCTACATCTCGCGCTCGGGCAAGGTCAACCTGATCCCCGCGGGCGGCGGCAGCACGCGCGTCATCGGCACCCTGTCGGTGTACGACGGCGGTGAGGACGGCGGTATCGGGATCGCGCTCGACCCGAACTTCGCCACCAACGGCTGGATCTATCTCAACTACTCGCCCCTCAACGGCGGCGAGGTGAACCGGGTGTCCCGGTTCACCTTCAACGGCACCAGCCTCGACCTGAGCAGCGAGAAGAAGCTCATCGAGGTTCCGGCGTTCCGCAACGTCGACGAGCCGGGCCACACCGGCGGCTACATCACGTTCGGCCCGGGCGGCAACCTCTACATCGCCCCCGGTGACGACACCAACCCCAACGCCTCCAGCGGCTACGCCCCGATCGACGAGCGGCCGGGCCGGGAGCACTACGACGCCCAGCGGTCCGCGGCCAACACCAACGACCTGCGCGGCAAGATCCTGCGCATCCACCCCGAGCCCGACGGCACCTACACGATCCCGTCCGGCAACATGTTCGCTCCGGGCACGGCCAAGACGCGGCCGGAGATCTACGCGATGGGCTTCCGCAACGCGTTCCGCTTCTCGGTCGACAAGGTCACCGGCTGGATCTCCGTGGGCGACTACGGGCCGGACGCGGGCAGCGCCAACGCCAACCGCGGCCCCGAGGGCACGGTCGAGTGGAACCTGATCAAGCAGCCCGGGTTCTACGGCTGGCCGTACTGCACCGGCAACAACACGCCGTTCAACGACTTCAACTTCTCCACCAACACCTCGGGGGCGAAGTTCAACTGCTCGGCGCCGGTCAACGACTCGCCCAACAACACCGGCCTGACCAACCTCCCGGCCGCCAAGCCCGCGACCGTCTGGTACAACTACCACGCCTCGGCCGAGTTCCCCGAGATCAACTGCTGCGGCGGCGCGGCCCCCATGGGCGGCCCGTTCTACCGCTACGACGCGGCCAGCGCCTCCGACCGGAAGTTCCCCGAGTACTTCGACGGCGCGACCTTCCTGTACGAATGGAGCCGCAACTTCGTCAAGGAGATGCGCCTCGACTCCTCCGGCAACCTCCTGAAGATCAGCCCGTTCGTGGCGAACATCGCCCCGCACGCGCCGATCGACATGAAGTTCGGCCCCGACGGCGCGCTCTACATGGCCGACTGGGGCAACGGCTTCGGCCACGCGAACACCGATGACAGCATCTACCGGATCGACTACGTGGTCGGGAACCGCGCCCCCGTCGCCAAGGCGAGCGCCAGCCCCGACTCGGGCGCCGCGCCGCTGACCGTGGCGTTCTCCTCGGCCGGCTCGTCCGACCCCGACGGCGACCCGATCACCTACAGCTGGGACTTCGGCGACGGCACCACCTCCACCGCGGCCAACCCGACGAAGACCTACAACGCCAACGGCACCTACACCGCCAAGCTGACCGTACGGGACTCGGGCGGGAAGACGGGCAGCATCACGCTGACCATCGCCGTCGGCAACACCCGTCCCACGGTCGTCTTCTCGGCTCCGCCCGACGGCGGGTTCATCGACTTCGGCGACCGGGTGACCTACACGCTGAACGTCACCGACCCCGAGGACGGCACCGTCGACTGCACCAAGGTCAACGTGTTCACCGCGCTCGGCCACGACCAGCACGCCCACGACACCGGTCAGTACACCGGCTGCTCGGGGACGGTCACGACCACGGCCTCCGGCCATGACGAGGCCTCCAACGTCTACTACGTCCTGGGTGCGGACTACACCGACAAGGGCGGCCTGAAGGGCAGCGCCGGCATCACGCTGCAGCCCAAGCACAAGCAGGCCGAGCACGCCACCGGCTCGTCCGGCATCAGGATCGTCGACGAGGCCGGGGCCGAGGGCGGCAGGCGGATCGGCGACATCTCCAACAACGACTGGCTCTCCTTCACCCCGTTCAACCTCTCCGGAATCGACACGGTGTCCTTCCGCGTCTCGGCGCCGTCCGCCACCGGAGCGTCCATCGAGCTGCACGCCGACTCGCCGACCGGGGCGCTCATCGCCTCCGCCTCGGTGCCGTCGACCGGTGGCTGGAACAACTACGTGTCCCTGCCCGCGGTGCGGGTCACCGATCCCGGTGGCACGCACAACGTGTACGTCGTGTTCAAGGCGCCGTCGGCGAACGCGTTCGACGTCGACTCGTTCACCTTCGGCGGCAGGGGCGTCGGGCAGGGCGGCGGCTCCTCCTCGCCGTCCCCCTCGCCGTCCCCCTCCGCGCCGGCCTCTCCCTCTCCCTCGCCCTCTGCGTCGCCCTCGGGCGGCACGGGGAGCACGAGTGCGCTGCGGGGTGTGGGGTCGGGCCGGTGCCTGGACGTCAACGGCGCGTCGCAGTCGAACGGCGCGACGGTGCTGATCTGGGACTGCAACGGCGGGAACAACCAGAAGTGGACCTCCACCAGCGCGGGCGAGCTGCGCGTCTACGGCAACAAGTGCCTGGACGTGAACGGAGCGGGCACGGCGGACGGCACCGCGGTCATCATCTGGGACTGCAACGGCCAGAACAACCAGAAGTGGCGCCTGAACTCCGACGGCACGATCACCGCGGTCGGGGCGAACAAGTGCCTGGACGTCGCGAGCAGCGGCACCGCCAACGGCACCAAGGTCCAGATCTGGTCCTGCACCGGCGGCAACAACCAGAAGTGGACCCGGGTGTGACCTCGATGTGACGCCCGGCCCCGGAGCCGGTCCGCCCCCGCGGACCGGCTCCGGACGCACGACTTGGGAATGCGGCGCCGACCTTCCGGCTGTCAGGCGAGCGCGAGCTCGGCGGGTGCGGTGACAGCGCCGGGGTCGCCCGCGTAGGAAGCGGCTTCGATCACGGCCGTCGGGGAGGCGGGGACGAACCCGCCGGGAGTCCACCTCCGCAGGGGCCGGGTCGAGGCGGGCACGGTGACCCGGGCCGATTGCCCGGCCGGGAGCTCGACGGTCGCGAAGCCGAGCAGGACCCGGGTGGGGAAGTCGTCGGCCGCCGCGTCGATGCCGGTGGGCCGCCCGTAGAGCTGGACGACGTGGCGGCCCGCGCGTGAGCCGGTGTTGGTCACGGTCACGACGCCCGTGAAGGAGTCGCCGTCGGGTGCGCCGACCGTGAGGTCGGCGAGGGCGAAGCCGGTGTAGGACAGCCCGAACCCGAGCGGGAAGGCCGGCGCGTGGCCGTCCCGGTCCAGCAGCCGCTGGCCGAACCACTTGTCGTAGGTGATGGCGGTGGCGTCGCGGTCGAAGTACGGCAGGTGCTCCTCGGCGGCCGGGATCGAGTACGGCAGCCGCCCGGCCGCGTCGACCTCGCCGAGCAGCACGTCGGCCAGGGCCCGGCCGCCCTCGCAACCCGAGTACCAGGAGAAAAGCACGGCGGGTACGGCGTCGCGCCACTCCTCGGTGATGACGGCCCCGGCGGTGACGATCACCACGACGGTGCGCGGGTTGGCCGCCGCCACGGCCCGGATGATCTCGGCGTCGACGGGCCGGAGCCGCAGACTGGCACGGTCGCCGCCGGCGCTTCCGCCGCTCATGGAGTCCACCGCGCCGGGCTCGGCCAGGAAGGCCGCGAACGACTGCCCGGCGGGGTCGTCGCCGGGCGGCGGGAACAACGCCAGCAGGTCGGCATCGGCCAGCACGTCCCCTCCGATCCACTCGCCCTCGTCGGCCGCGGTGTAACCGGCGACGACGACGGCGACGTCGGCCTGTGCGGCCGCGGCGGCGGCCGCGGCCGGGTCGTCGTCGGCCACGTGGGTGATCCGGGTGTCCGGGAGCGCCTCGGTGAGCCCCCGCAGCGCGGTGATCACCTCCGGGGCGCGTACGTCGGAGGAGCCGTTGTCGCCGGTGTTGGCCACGTCGGCCAGACGCCCGACGACCGCCAGGGAGGCGAGGGCGTCCCGGCTCAGCGGCAGCAGGGGCGCGTCGCCGACCGGGTCGTTCTTGAGCAGCACCATGCCGCGGGCGGCGACCTCGCGCGCCAGCGCGCGGTGCTCTGAGCCGAACACCACGTCGAGCGGGGGCTCGGGCTCGCTGAGGGCGGCGTAGTGGCGCAGCTGGGTGGCGAGGATGCGGCGGGCCGCACGGTCGACGTCGTCCCAGCTCGCCCGGCCCGCCTCCAGGTCGGCGGGCAGATGCCCGGCGCGCTGCTGGCGGAAGGGCTCCTCCACGTCGAGCCCGGCGCGCAGCGAGGCGGCGGCGTCGCGCAGGCCCCAGATGAAGTCGGAGACGGTGACGCCCTCGAAGCCCCACATCCCGCGGAGCACGCCTTCCATCAGGTGCTCGTTCTGCCCGGCCCACTCTCCGTTGACGGAGTTGTAGGCGGTCATGACGCCCGACACGCCCTCTTCCACGATCCGCCGGAAGTGCGCCAGGTAGACCTCGTGCAGCGCCGCGTCGTCGGCGGTGACGTCGACCTTGAACCGGGCGTTCTCCATGCTGTTGAGCGCGTAGTGCTTGACGACGGCCATGGCGTTGCGCTGCACCCCGCGGGTCAGCGCCGCACCGAACTCGCCGAGCAGGACCGGGTCCTCGCCGTACGTCTCCTGGGCCCGGCCCCACGACGGGTGGCGGGGCAGGTTCACGCACACGCCGCCGAAGAAGTTGGCGCCCTGGGCGCGCAGTTCGAGCCCGATCGCGGTGCCGACGCGCTCCTCGAGCTCGACGTCCCAGGTGGCGCCGCGGGCCATGGAGACCGGGAAAGCGGTCGACTTCCCCATCACCACACCGCGCGGGCCGTCGGAGAACAGCAGGCCGGGGATGCCCAGCCGCTCGACGCGGCCCATCGGGTAAGGGGTGAGGTTGTACCCGTTGGTCATCATGTCGGCCATGCCCTGCCAGAACGGCAGGTCTCCGTCCAGCAGCCACAGGCGTTCTTCACCGGTCATCTGCGACAGCAGTTCGCCCGCCGCCTCGTCGAGGGGCCGCCCGGCGCGCACTGCGGCGACGGCGGCGGAGAATGCGGTCGGGGAGGAGGGCGTCGACATGCGCACACAACTCTCTGAACAGGCGCGACAGCGCTATCTACCAAACGGTAGATAAACTAGGCTGGTATCGTGATCGAATCAACCCCCCGTCTCCCAGGAGCCAGGACGGCATGACCCCCGCACCGGGACGGCGCCGGCTGCCGCTCGCCGAGCGCCGGGAGGAGATCCTCCAGGCGGCCACCGAGCTGATCGCCGCCTCCGGATTCAAGGGCGTCACCCTCGAGGCGTTCGCGGCGGCCTGCGGCATGACCAAGGCGGGGTTGCTGCATCACTTCCGCTCACGGGAGGACCTGCTCATCGCGGTCCTCGAACGCCGGGACACGCTCGACCTCGCGAGCGTCGTCGACACGTTCGAACCGGCGCCCGACCCGGCGACCGCCCGCGCCATCATGTCCGGATTCGTCCGGCGCAACCTCGCGCAACGCTCACTCGTGCAGCTGTACACCATGCTGTCGGCAGAGGCGCTGGACCCCGCGCATCCCGCGCACGCCTACTTCCGGACGCGGCTCATCGAGGGCCGCGCCATGCTCGAGCGCTACCTGCTGGCCTGGCATCCCCGGCCGGACCGGGCCGCGGTGGACCTGCTCGCCTTCCTCGACGGCCTGCAGCTCAACTGGCTGCGTGACGCCGACATCGACTTCCTCGCCCAGTGGGAGGCCTTCGCCGACCGGTTCTTCGCCTCCTGACCGCCGCACGAGGGCGCCCGGCCGGTCACTGCGCCTTGCTGACGCCCCTGGCCAGAGGCGCACGCCAGCGATACCGCATGGCGAGGATGCGGAACGTGAAGGCGAGCACGGCAGAGGACAGGGTGGCGACGAACCCCCGCACGTCCAGCGCGTGCAGCGCGACCATCGCCGTCGAGCCGAGCATCGCCGGTACGGCGTAAAGCTCCCGGTCGTAGAGCAGGGTCGGCCTCTCGCCGGACAGGACGTCTCTGATGACGCCGCCACCGACAGCCGTACAGACCCCGAGGAACACGGCGTGCATCGGCGCGATGCCGTAGTGGAGCGCCTTGGCGGTCCCGACGGCGCAGAACAGGCCGAGGCCCGCCGCGTCGAAGACGAGCACCGCGGGCATCGCCCGCTCGACCTGGGGATGCCAGAAGAAGGCGATGACGGTGGCCACGACCGGCACGAGGAGATATGCGGTGTCCCGCAGCGCGGCGGGCTGCACGCCGATGAACAGGTCACGCACGATGCCGCCGCCGACCGCGGTGAAGAACGCGAGCACCGCGATGCCGACCACGTCGAGCCGTTTGCGTACGCCCTGGAGCGCACCGGACAGGGCGAAGACGAAGATTCCGACAAGGTCGAGCACGGGGGTCACGGGCCCTCATTCTCCCACATACCGCGCAAATCGCCGTGCGATCAGGCCCGGCGGAGGTCTACGCGCCGGGGGCCGCACTCTCCGCCCGCCGGCCGCGGAAGTCCGGACGGCACGGGCAAGGGCAGCGGGGGCTGAACCGCGTGCTCGGGGTGACCGTGCCCGTGGTCGACGACCGAGCGGATCGCGGCCGAGCTGGGCAGCCTGGTCGCGCTGCTGGTGGTGAGCAAGCGTGCCTACAGCGACGCCTTCGCGCGGCTCGTGCGCACCGAGGAGATGCACCTGTCGGCCGAGATGCTGTGGACGCTGCTGCCGATTGGATTGGGTGAACCGGGGGCATCCCCCGCCGCTCCTCCTGAGACAGGGGCGGGTGGCCTCGGTGCTGGACAGCCCGCCGGACACCCCGATGGGTCTTCGCCTGGGCCCGGCCGCCGTGCTCGCGCGCCGTCAGCTCGAGCCCGGCGACCGGCTGCTCCTCTACACCGACGGCATCGTCGAGGCGCTGACTCCCGACGGGGAGAGGTTCGAGCTGGACCGCTTCGCCGACTTCGTCATCCGGTGGGAGGCCGACGGCGTCTCCGCACCGGAGATCCTGCGCCGCCTGATCCACTCGATCCTCTCCTACCAGCGCGGTCAGCTCCAGGACGACGTCACGGTGATGCTGGTCGAGTGGCGCACCGAGCGGCACCGCCGGCTCGTGCTGTGAGGCGGCACCACCCGCGGGCCGAGTTCAGCCGCGGGCGAGCAGCTCGAGCGTGTCGACGACGCGGTTCGCGAAGCCCCACTCGTTGTCGTACCAGGCCACCACCTTGACGTGCGCGCCCTCGACCCGGGTGAGGGCGGCGTCGAAGATCGACGACGCCGCCTGGCCGGTGATGTCGCTGGAGACCAGCGGCTCGTCGGCGTACTCGAGGATGCCCTTGAGCGGGCCGTCGGCGGCGGCGCGGTAGGCCGCGAGCACCTCGTCGCGGGTGACCCGGCGGGAGACCGTGGTGTTCAGCTCCACGAGCGAACCCACCGGGACCGGCACGCGGATCGCGTCGCCCGACAGCTTGCCGTCCAGGTTCGGCAGCACCAGGCCGATGGCCTTGGCGGCCCCGGTGGTGGTGGGTGCGATGTTCACGGCGGCGGCGCGGGCCCGGCGCAGGTCGCGGTGCGGGCCGTCCTGGAGGTTCTGCTCCTGCGTGTACGCGTGCACGGTGGTCATGAAGGCGTGCTCGATGCCGGCCAGGTCGTCCAGCACGGACGCGAGTGGCGCCAGCGCGTTCGTGGTGCACGAGGCGTTCGAGACGATCACGTGCTCGGCGGGGTCGTAGTCCTCCGTGTTCACGCCGTAGGCGAGCGTCACGTCGGCGCCGTCGGAGGGGGCGCTCACCAGCACCCGCCCGGCCCCGGCGTCGATGTGCGCGCGGACGGCCCGCGCCGCGGTGAAGCGGCCGGTGGCCTCCAGCACGATGTCGACGCCGAGCTCGGCCCACGGCAGCTTGGCGGGCTCGCGTTCGGCGAGCACTGCGATACGCCGGCCGTCGACCACGAGGCTGGTTCCGTCGACCTCGACGGAGCGGCCGAGGCGGCCGAGCGCGCTGTCGTACTTGAGCAGGTGCGCGAGGGTCTCGGGGGCGGCGAGGTCGTTGACGGCGACCACGTCGAGGTGACTGTCGCGTTCGAGCAGGGCGCGGAGGGTGTTGCGCCCGATACGGCCGAATCCGTTGACGGCGATGCGGGTCATGGAGGCTCCTTTCGTTCCGCGCTCCATGATCGGCGCGTGGTGGCCGGGCCGACAGTGGCCCGAACGACACCGTGCGCAAGGATCCCGCCAGAAGTTTCGCCACCGTCCGCAAGGATCTCGCCACCTCGTCCGAGGACCGGCGCGGCCGCTCGTCCGGCCGGGGAGGTCAGGCGGAGAAGGTGTGGCGGTAGTCCGTCGGGGAGGTGCCGAGAATCCGCTGGAAATGCAGGCGCAGGTTCGCCCCGGTGCCGAGCCCGACCCGGTCGGCGATCTGTTCCACGCCCAGATCGGTCCGTTCGAGCAGTTCGCGTGCCAGGTCCACGCGCGCCCGGAGCACCCACTGCATGGGCGTGTAACCGGTGTCCTCCACGAACCGCCGGGAGAAGGTGCGGGCCGACACCCTCGCGTGGCGGGCGAGGGTGTCGAGGGTCAGCCGTTCGGACAGGTGCGCCAGGGCCCACTCGCGCGTGCTCGCGAACAGGTCGCCGAGCGGTTCGGGCACGCTCCGGGGGACGTACTGCGCCTGGCCTCCGCTGCGGTAGGGCGCGGCCACCAGCCGTCTCGCCACGTGGTTGGACAGCCCGACACCGTGGTCGCGCCGCACCAGGTGCAGGCACAGGTCGATGCCGGACGCGGCGCCCGCCGACGTGAGCACGTTCCCCTCGTCCACGAACAGCACGTTCTCGTCCACGCGCACGAGCGGATGCTTGTCGGCGAGGGCCTTCGTGTAGTGCCAGTGGGTCGTCGCCCGCTTGCCGTCGAGCAGGCCCGTCGCCGCCAGCGCGAACGCTCCCGTCGAGATGGCCGCGAGCCTGGTCCCGCGCTCGTGGGCGGCCATCAGGGCGCCGACCACCGCCGCCGGCGGTTCCGTGGTCGCCGGCTCCCGATAGCCGGGGATGAAGACGGTGTCGGCCTGCTCGAAGGCGTCCAGGCCCTCGGCCACGTGATAGGAGAGGCCGTCGCCGCCGGTCACCAGCCCGGGTGTGGCGCCGCACACCCGAACCTCGTACGGCATGCTCGGCCGGTTGGAGAACACCTGCGCCGGGATGCCGACGTCGAGCGGCTTCGCGCCCTCCAGCACGAGCACGGCGACGCGGTGCTTCCTCGGGCTCATCGGCCTCCTTCGCCTGCTCCCGCGATCGACCGGGGATCCCCCCCCGCGCCGTGACCGCGACGACCTCTGCCGCAAGCATCCTGCCACCGGCCCCCAGTAGCCCCCCAGTGCCACCAGGGGCCGCCGGCGCGCCGGCCGGACCGCACCCGGAACAGCAGCGGTGGCGCGCCGCCTGCGGGTTCAGGACTGGTTGAACAGCGAAAGGGTCAGGGTGGAGTGGTATTCGCCGGCGGCGACGTCGACGGAGGTGCGCAGGGCGAGGTCGGCGTTGACCTGCGAGGTGCCGATCTCGTCGGCGGAGTTGGCGGTCGAGACCAGCAGTTCCTGGCCCTCCAGACCCACGTTGGGGGCTCCGGTGCCGTCGGAGACGACACTGGAGACCGGCTCACCGGCTGAGACCGCGCCGGTGGAGGAGTCGCTCAGCAGGCGCGGCTTCCAGCCGAGGTATTCGGGGCCGATGGTCTTGGCCGGGTCGTCGGATGCGACGAACTGGCTCGCCTGGCCCACGACCGCCCAGTATTCGCCCTGGGGGATCTCCTCGGGGGTGCGGGTGTCGGTCACCGTGACCGTGGGCAGGGTGCCGGTGAACTGGCGGGCGGCGGCGTCGGAGCCGTTCTCCTGCAGGGACACCCCGTTGTTGTCGGCCACGGTCATCGACAGCTGGCCGGGGGTGGTGGTGGGCTCGATGTTCACCGACACGTCGATGCCGCTGCCGGGGTCGTCGGCCAGCGCGGGAGTGGCCACGCCGGCACCGGCGAGGGCGAAGCCGAGCACCGACGCGGCGAGCGCGGTCCTGTTGATTTTCATGTGATCGCTCCATAGATGGGGGGCGGGGCCGGCGGGCTGTTCGGCCGGCCGGCCCTGGCGTGCGATGGCGGCGTCCCAGCCGGTGGACGGTGGTCACCGCCCGGTGCGGCCGGCGGCCGGCCGGGGACGCCCCAGGTGTGGTCAGCCGCAGCTGGCCGCGGTGTAGGCCGCGTCGTAGGTCGAGGTGACCTGCTTGCCGCCGATCGTCGCGGTCGCGGTCACGGTGACCTTGCCGGCGTCGATCTGGGGAGCTCGGGTGTTGAAGGACTGGTAGGCCTGCTTGCCCGGAGCCACGTCGGCCACCGTCTTGGTGCCGTACGGGGTGGTGAGGGTGATCGTGGCCGGCACGTCGGAGTCGTTGACGGCCGTGACCGCCAGGTAGGCCGAGGTGCCGATGCAGCGGGTGGTGGCGGTGACGGTCAGCTTGACCGCCGGCGGGGGCGTGACGGCATCGAGCGCGACCGCGAAGATGTGCATCGTCGCGACCCCGTTCGCCGCCCGCGCGCTGATATTGGGCAGGTCGACGCGGGAGATCTCCTTGTTCTGCAGTGCCACGCCCGAGTAGTAGATGGTCGCGGCGGTGTTCTGCCGCTGGTTGTTCGGCCGGTTCTGGTACGGGGCCACGACGGCGGCGTCGCCCTCCGGCCGCGGCGCGCCGTACCAGTCGGGCGAGCTGAGGGTGAAGGTCTGCCTCGTGCCGTCCTTGTAGACGATGGTGGCCGGTCCGGACACCGCGCCGTAGGTGCCGGTCAGCAGGAAGCCGAGCGTCTTGCCGGTGCCGGTCACCTTGAGGGACTGTCCGGAGGCGATGGCGTTGTCGGGGGTGCCCACCGCGACGTTGGGCCACTTGAAGTTCAGCCCGTTCTTGGTGACGGTGGCCCCGGGGGTGACACCGACCGACGCCAGCGCCTGGGCGGAGATGCTGGCGTTGTTGCCGTCGAAGTTTCCGGGGGCGGTGTTGGTGTCGTCGGTGACGCCGACGTTGCTGAACAGCTCCTCAAGTGGCTTCTCCCCGCCGCCCCACACCTGCACCGGGGCCTTCGCGGACGCGGTCCAGTCCTCGCCCGCCTCGGTGCCGCTCACCACGCCGGTGAGGACCGCGGTACCGGCTGCGGCGCCGGCGGCGGGAGTGACGGTGAACTCCACCGTGGCCTTCGCGTCCGGCGCCAGGGGCCCCACGTTGGCCTGCGCGGGGGTGACGGTCCACCCCTCCGGCGCCTTGAGGGACACCGTCGCCGACGCCAGCGACGCCTCCACCGCCCGGACGGTGACCGTGGCCTTCGCCCCCTGACCCGGCGAGACCTCGACGGGCGCGGTCATCGTGACCTTCTGCAGCGCGTACGCCCGGTAGGTGTGCCGGGCCTGCGCCGTGATCTTGATGGCGCCGGACTCGGCCTTCTCCACCGTGACCGTGCCGCCGCCGGTGGTGTCGAGGATCTTGTAGCGGCCGGTGAAGATGCCGCCGCGTACCTTGACGACACCGTCGCGGTCAGGCGTGACGAGGTACTCGTCGGCCTGCCCGTCGCTCCACGCCGCGCCGATCGTGTGGCCGCCGCGGCCGCGCAGGCCCTGCACCTTCCCGTTCCGCCAGGCGTCCGGAAGCGCCGGCAGCACGTTCAGTTCGCCGGTGTGGCTCTGCAGCAGCATCTCGGTGATGCCGGACGTGGCGCCGAAGTTGCCGTCGATCTGGAACGGCGGGTGCAGGTCGAACATGTTCGGGGCGAGCCTGGCCGGCGTCACCAGGAGGCGGACCAGGTCGTGCGCCCGCTTGCCCTCCTCCATCCGCGCCCAGTAGTTGATCTTCCAGGCGAGGGACCAGCCCGTGCCCTCGTCGCCGCGCAGTTCGAGGGTCCGCCGCGCGGCCTCGAACAGCTCCGGGGTGCCGCGCTTGGTGATCTGGTTGCTGGGGTGCAGGCCGTACAGGTGCGAGACGTGCCGGTGGTTCCGCTCGGTCTCGACCCAGTCGTACAGCCACTCCTGGATGTTGCCGCGGGAGCCGATCTTCATCGGAGCCAGGCGCTCGCGGGCCGCCAGGACCTTCTCCCGGAAGCTCGCGTCCACGCCGAGAACCTCACTCGCCTCGGCGCAGCCGTCGAACAGGTCGCGCAGGATCTGGTTGTCCATGGTGGGACCGGCGGCGACGCTGGCGTTCGCGTGGTGGCTGAGCTCGGGCGAGTTCGACGGGTTCGTGACCAGGTATCCGAGCTTCGGCTCCTCCACGAGGGTGTCGAGGAAGAACTGGGCCGCGCCCTTCATCGCCGGGTAGTTCTTCCGGAGGAACTCCACGTCGCCGGTGAACAGGTAGTGGTCCCAGATCATGGTGGCCAGCCACGCGCCGCCGGTCTGCCACATGCCCCAGAACGCGCCGTCGACGACCGAGGTCGCCCGCCACGCGTCGGTGTTGTGGTGGGTGACCCAGCCGCCGGCGCCGTACTGGACCTCGGCCGTGCGGGCGCCGGTCACCGTGAGGTCCTGGATCATGCCGAACACCGGCTCGTAGCACTCCGACAGGTTCGTGGTGTCGGCGGGCCAGTAGTTCATCGGCAGGTTGGCGTTGATGGTGTACTTCGAGTCCCACGACGGGCTCAGGGAGTCGTTCCAGATGCCCTGCAGGTTGGCCGGCTGTGTCCCGGGGCGCGAGCAGCTGATCAGCAGGTAGCGGCCGAACTGGAACAGCAGCGCGGAGAACTGCGGGTCGTCGACGGCCCCGTGCTGGGCGATCCGGACGTCGGTCGGCTGGTCGGCCGCATCGGTGCGGTCCAGTTCGAGCGTCGTCCGCTTGAACAGGGCCTGGTAGTCGGCCACGTGCCGGTCGCGCAGCGCGTCGTAGGCCTTGCCCTGGGCGGCCTCGAGGTGCCGCCGCGCGATGCCCTGGTAGTCGCCGCTGACGTCCTTGTAGTTGACGTAGCTGGAGCCGATGGAGATCAGCAGCGTCACGCTGTCGGCGGCGGACACTTGGAGCGTTCCGCCGGAACTGGTGACCGTGCCGCCTTCGGCGACGGCCTTGGCCAGCGCGAGGAACTTGACCTGGCCGGTGATGCCCTCGAAGTTGCCCGAGACGCCGTCGAGCGCCACCGTCGTGCCGTCCGGGCTGGTGAGCGTCGTGCGCTGGGGGCTGTCGAACGTCGCGCTGAACGTGATCGAGCCGGGCTTGTCGGCGGTCAGGCGGATGACGATGACCTGGTCGGGCGCGCTGGCGAACACCTCGCGCTTGTACCGCACGCCGTTCAGGAGGTAGGTGACGGACGTGGTGGCGGTGGTGAGGTCCAGCTGGCGGTTGTACTCGGAGAACCCGCTGGTGCCGGGGAAGGTCAGCCTGATGTTGCCGACGGTCTGGTAGGCGAGCTGGCCCGCGGGCTTGCCCAGCATGTTCTGGTCGATCAGGGTCTGGGCCTGGCTCCACTGGTCCTCGAAGACCAGGCGCCGGATCTCCGCCAGTGCCGACGCGCCCTTGGGGTTGCTCTGGTCGTACGGCCCGCCGCCCCAGACCGTGTCCTCGTTGAGCTGCAGCCGCTCGGCGTCGACGTTGCCGAACACCATGGCGCCGAGGCGCCCGTTGCCGATGGGAAGGGCGCGGAGCCAGTCCGTGCCGGCGCCCCTGTCGTACCACAGCGCCATGTCGTTGGCGGCGCGTACCTCCGAGGGCGCCACCGATCCGGCCCGGGCGACCGCTGTCCACTGCATCGGCAGCATCAGAGCTCCGGCTCCGACCGTACCGATCTTCATTAATTGCCTGCGCGACAGGTCTGGCATCTCGCTTCTCCAAGCGCATCGCGGCCTTGCGGACAACCGGCACCTGCGCATGGACGACGAGCTCGCGAACGACGAGACGAGCGGGTTGCGAGGGGGCCGGCGGCTCAACGAGGCTCTAGTGGGGGGAGTGACCGCAAAGCTACAAAGATTTGATGTATGCGTCAACGGTCGGTATCAAACAGCCCGAAAATGCGCATCTGCGCTCGCTGGCGGCGGGAAACATCTAATCTTTGGGTTGAGGGCGCCGCCTGCCTCGGCGGCGTCCGCCGCTACCTGGGGCTGACGGCCGAGCGGAATACAATCGGAGCCTCGGGAAGGCGCTCCCCGCATGAGGCTCCGGCCGGGACCGAGGACACCCACTGCCATGTCACGCACAGACAACGTAGTAGACAGCATCAAGCGGATGATCCTCGACGGGGTCCTGCGGCCCGGTGACCGCCTGCCCGTCGAGAAGGACCTCGCCGAGTCGCTGGGCGTCTCGCGCGGTGCGTTGCGCGAAGGGGTCTCGGCCCTGTCGATCCTCGGGATCGTCAGCACCCGGCAGGGTGACGGGACCTATGTCACGAGTCTCGACGCGACGCAGTTGCTGGCGCCGATGGGGTTCGTCGTCGACCTGCACGGCCAGGGCGACCCGCGGCACGTGTACGCCGTCCGGCGCCTGCTCGAGTGCGAAGCGGCGCGGATCGCCGCCACCAGGATCACCGATGAAGCGCTCTGCCAGGCCAGGGACCTGCTCGACGAAGCGGCCCGCATGGTCGGTCAGGCCCCCCACGACCATGAGCGTCTCATCGAGATCGACATCGCCTTCCACCGCATCATCGCCGCCCACTCCGACAATCCGGTCATGGTCGGCCTGATCGAGGCGTTCGCCAGGCGCACCGTCCACGGCCGGCTGTGGCGCAGCCTGCACGAGAAGGACGCCGACCGGCGCACCCACGACGAGCACGTGGCCATCTGGACGGCGCTGGTGGCACGCGATCCCGAACGGGCGCGCATCCGGATGGCCAACCATCTCATCGGAGTCGAGGAGTCCCTGAACCGCCTGCCCGACGACGGCGACCCGCGCCGGGCAGGGGACCGCTGAGACGCCGAACGCCCTGCGCGCGAGCGGAGGGCGCGTGCGGCGGCATGGTTCAGACCGCGGTGACGGTCCACTGGAGGTTGGTGCTGGAGCCGGGCGCCCACAGCTTCACGCTGGAGCCGACGGTGGTGATGCCGCCGCTGTCCAGGCAGGTGTTCGTGCCGCGGTTGACGATCTGGTAGCGGCCGTTGCCCATGTCGGTGAGCTTCCACTGCTGGTTGTTGCCGCCGTTCCAGGACGCCTGCTTGCACAGGGCGCCGCTGGTGGTGTCGCCCCAGCTGTCGGCGACCATGCCGTTGGTGCGGTTGACGATGCGGTACCAGCCGCCGCCCAGGTCGACCAGCTGCCACTGCAGGTTGGTGCTGCCGTCCCAGTTCCACTGCTTGAGGTTCGAGCCGGAGGCGACGTTGCCGCCGCTGTCCAGGACGAGTCCGGTGGCGACGTTGGTGATCCGCACGTAGCCGGTGGGGGTGGAGCCGCCGCCGAGGGTGGGGACCTGGCCGTTGAAGGTCAGTTTGACCACGTACGCGGGCGCGCTGAACGGGGGAGTGGAGGAGGGCATGGTGATGTGCAGGGCGGAGCCGTCCTGGGTGCGGCCCGGCAGGGTGGTGTATTGGCCGGCGGAGGAGCCGAGCAGCTGTACTGAGGCGAGGTTGCTGAGGTTGATGCGGTTGGCGCCCAGGGTGGTGATGTTGAGTGTGGCGCCGGGCCAGCCCAGGACGGTGGCGTACAGGACGGTGTTGTCCTTGCTGCGGGTGAAGCGGATGTCGGTGTTGGTTCCCGCTCGCGGTGTGGTGAAGGAGCCGCCGCCCATCTGGGTGGGGCCCTCGCCGTAGACGGCCCAGGCGCGGGTCGAGTAGATGGACTCGCCGAAGCGCTTGAGGTAGTCGCCGATGCCCAGCAGGATCGAGCGCTGGCCGGAGGGGATGGTGCCGTCGGCCATGGGGGCGATGTTGAGCAGCATGTTGCCGTTCTTGCTGACCCGGTCGATGAGGGAGTGCAGCATGGCGTTGAGGGAGTAGTAGCCGATGCCGTTGGTGTAGCACCAGCTGGAGCTGGAGATGCTGTCGTCGGTCAGCCAGTAGGGGGTCTGGATGGCGGCGGGTCCGCCGCGTTCGTAGTCGAAGACCTCACCCCTGGTGTTGAACCCGTCCTTGTACGTCGCGACGACGTCCTTGTTCCAGGCGACCGCCTGGTTGTAGTAGTACGCCAGGAAGGCCAGCCGCCGCGACTCGTCGAGACGGCTGAGGTTGAAGTCCTGCCAGATGATGTCGGGCTGGTAGCCGTCGATGACCTCTTTGAGCTTGTCGTACCACAGCTGCTGTTCGTCGGCGAAGCTGAGCTGGCCGTACAGCTTCTTCAGCGAGGTGGACGACTGTGCGGGGGCCCACTGGTAGAAGCCGGTGAAGTTGTAGGCGTGGTGCATGGCCACCAGCAGTCTCATGCCCTTGGCCCGGATGGCGTCGGCGTGCAGGCGCAGCAGGTCGAGTTTGGGGCCGGTGGCGACGGAGTTCCATTCGTTGACGCGGCTGTTCCACATGGAGTAGCCGTCGTGGTGTTCGGCCACCGGGCCGGCGAATCTGGCGCCGGCGTCGGCGAACAGCTGCGCCCACTCGTTGGGGTCGAAGTTGCCTCCGGCCGACTTGAGTTTCGGTGCGAACTGCACCCAGTTGCCGGCTTTGTCGCGGGCGCCGTTGATGAAGTTGTGGTACGGCCATGCCGACGGGTCGCCGTAGACGCTCTTGTGGTGGTTGTTCTCGTTCGACCCGTTGTTGTACATGTTGCGCGGGTACCACTCGTTCGCGAACGCCGGGACGCTGAAGACGCCCCAGTGGAAGTAGATGCCGAACTTGGCGTCCTGGAACCACTCCGCGGCCGGGGGGTGCTGGTCGACCGACGACCAGCTCGGGCTGTAGCTCTGCGGACCGGCGGTGGCCCACGCCGGACCCACCTTGAGCATGCCGGCGGCCGCGCCGAGGCCCGCCGCGACGAGCAGCTGACGACGGCTGAACTGGAACGACGAAGACGGGGACATGTGGGGCACCTCTCTGGAGCGCGGGGAGCTCTGCTGGGGCGTTCCCGACCGGCCGGCAGACCTCGCCGGCCGTGCGTGGGATGGACGTCCTGCAGGCCGAGGACGTGCATTTCGCGGATGTGTCGCATGGTGCGACGACCTTCACCATGTGGACATGGGATGTTTGTAAGTCAACGGTGGCGATCTGTCCAGGCTTCTCGCCGGACGGCGGACGCCGACGCGTGTCCGGCGTGATCGCGAATGCCAAGAGTCCCCGAGGTCGGCGAAGATCCGGGCCTGGGCTGGGAGCTCCGCGGACTCCGTGCGTGCCGCCGGTGTTTTGGCATGCCGGATGGCCTGGCGTCGATCCCGTTGCTGCCCCGGGCGCCCAGACAACCCATGTCTGTGCCGTCTTGAAGCCGTCTGCCGTCTCGTAAGTGGGATGTCTGTAAGTTTCACGCCCCTGCGACGACCGGCGGTGCGCTCAACGCGGTGGTTGCGCGGTGGTGTCGGTGAGGGAGCGGCCGAGGTTCTCGCGCAGCCAGGTCTCGGTGGTGCTGACGTGCATGAGGGCGGCGGCTTGGGCGAGTGGGGCGTCGTGGTGGGCGAGGGCGCGGTAGATGGCGGCGTGTTCGGCGATGGTGCGGCCGGCGGCGTTCTCCTCGGCGAGGCCACGCCAGACGCGGGAGCGGAGGGTGCGGCCGGCGATGCCGCCGAGCAGGGCGGACAGGGACTTGTTGCCGGTGGCCTCGAACACGGCGCGGTGGAAGGCGTCGTCGTGGTGGTTGAGCGCTTCTACGTCGTTCTGGGCTTCGATCATGGCGTTGAGGTGGCGTTCGACTTCGGCGAGCTGGCCGGGGGTGATGCGGGTGGCGGCCAGTCCGGTGGCGACGGGTTCGAAGAGGCGGCGTACTTCGGTGATTTCCAGGAGATCGTCGCCGCGCATCATCTCGACGGCGAGGCCGACGCCTTCGAGGAGTAGTTCGGGGGTGAGGCTGGTGACGTAGGTGCCGTCGCCTCTGCGTACTTCGAGGACGCGGGTGGTGACGAGAGAGCGTACGGCTTCTCTGAGGAGGTTGCGGGACAGGCCCAGTTCGGCGGCGAGTTCCTGTTCCGGAGGCAGCCGGGCGCCCGGGGGGAGGGTCCCGTCCTTGATGCGCTGCCTGATGCGTTCGATCGCCTGCTCGGTCAACGACATAGGAGGATTCTGATACCTCCAGGCGGAGAACCCGCACACGCCCCGCTGTCCGGAGGGCTGGCCATGCGATGTATCTGCCTTCCTCCCGACCGTGGGAGCACGCGATACGTCGGACCCTTCGTGTACGAGTGCGAGGGATTTTCGTGATTCTTCCCTAGGGTCTGGACACTGACCGGGGTTTGGTCATAGAAAGACATCCCATGTCCTGTCGATGATGAGCTCGCTCCAGGCGAACCTCGCCGGAGTCCGCGCGGCATGCTCGGGCCCTGTCCGAGCGCGGCGCGGTCAGCGACGGCATGGCACCCGTGGTGCTTCAGAAGGAGAAACGATGGTACGCAGACGGTTCGCGCTCGCCGCGGCCTTGACTTTATCGGGGTGCCTCGCCGTGGCCTGCGGCGGGAACAGCGAGAACGGCGGCTCCGGCGGCGGTGGCGACACCGCGGCGAAGCCGGTCATCGGCGTGGACTACCCGCGTTCGGACACAGACTTCTGGAACTCCTACATCAGCTACGTGCCGAAGTCCGCCGGCGAGCTGGGAGCGGACACCAAGACCACCAACTCCCAGAACGACATCGCGAAGCTCACCTCCAACGTGCAGACCCTGGTCGGGCAGGGCGTGAAGGCCGTGGTCATGGCGCCGCAGGACACCGCCGCCGTGGCCCCCACACTGCAGCAGCTCGAGAGCAAGAAGATCCCCGCCGTGCTGGTGGACACGCGGCCCGACACGGGGAACGCCTTCATGGTCGTCCGCGCCGACAACCGCGCGTACGGGGAGAAGGCCTGCCGCTTCCTGGGCGAGAAGCTTCAGGGCAAGGGCAAGGTGGTCATGCTGGAGGGCGACCTGGCCTCGATCAACGGCCGGGACCGCACCGAGGCGTTCAACGACTGCATGAAGCAGAACTATCCCGGCATCAAGGTGTTCGGTGAGGCGACGAACTGGGACGGCGCCGTGGCCTCGCAGAAGCTCTCCACGGTCCTGACCGCGAACCCGGACGTCAAGGGCGTCTACATGCAGTCGAGCTTCGCCCTCGCGGGCACGCTGCAGGTGCTCAAGCAGCGTGACCTGCTGGTGCCGCCGGACGACCCCAAGCACGTCTTCGTGGTCTCCAACGACGGCATCCCGCAGGAGCTGAAGGACATCGCGGCCGGCAACATCGACGCGACCGTCTCCCAGCCCGCGGACCTGTACGCCAAGTGGGCGCTGTCGTACGCGAAGGCCGCGGTCGAGGGCAAGACCTTCCAGCCGGGCAAGACCGACCATGACAGCACCATCATCCAGGTGCGGCCCGGCCTGCTGGAAGACCAGCTGTCCGCGCCGCTCGTCACCGCCGACGGCGGCACGTACGGAGACATCCCCAGCGTGAAGTACGACGACAAGTCGCTGTGGGGCAACAACCTGAGCTGAGAGGGCGTGACCCATGGATGAGTTCGCGGGAGGGCCCGCGAGCCCTCCACCCGCTCACGACGACGGGCGGACCCGCACGGGCTCGCCCGTCGCCGAGGCGGAGCGCATCACCAAGAGATACGGCGAGACGGTGGCGCTCGACCGGGCGCACATCACGATCAACCCGGGGGAGACGCACGCCCTCGTCGGCCGCAACGGCGCGGGCAAGTCGACCCTGGTCTCCATCCTGACGGGACTGCAGGCGCCCGACGACGGCGAGGTCCGCTTCGCCGGGGCCCCCGCTCCGCGGCCCGCGGACCGCGACGCCTGGCGGGAGCGGGTCGCCTGCGTCTACCAGAAGTCCACGATCATCCCTGAGCTGACCGTGGCGGAGAACCTCTACCTGAACCGGCACGACCGGAACCGGTTCGGGCTGGTGGGCTGGAAGGGCTTGTGGCGGAAGGCGGCCGAGCTGCTGGAGGCCTGGTCGGTGGACGTCGACGTCCGCCGGCCGGCCGGGGAGCTCGGAGTGGAGCAGCGGCAGTTCGTGGAGATCGCCCGGGCGCTGTCGTTCGGCGCGAGGTTCATCATCCTCGACGAGCCCACCGCCCAGCTCGACGGCGCGGCGATCGCCCGTCTGTTCGACCGGATGCGGGCGATGCGCGAGCAGGGAATCACTTTCCTGTTCATCAGCCACCACCTGCAGGAGATCTACGAGATCTGCGACACGGTCACCGTCTACCGGGACGCCCGGCACATCCTCACCGCGCCGGTGACGGACCTGCCGCAGGGCGAGTTGGTGGCGGCGATGACCGGTGAGGCGGCGGGCCTGCGGGAGCACGCCGTCCGCCCGCCGGTCGCGGCGGAGACCCCGGTGGTCCTCGACGTACGGGGCCTGTCGGACGGCGACGTCTACCAGAACGTCGACATCCAGGTCCGGGCCGGGGAGATCGTGGGGCTGGCGGGCCTGGGCGGCAGCGGGAAGACCGAGCTCGCCGAGACCTTCGTCGGGCTGCGCGCCCCCCAGGAGGGAACCCTGGAGGTCGCCGGGAGCCGCCCCCGCCCCGGAAGCGTGCCGGAGTCGCTGGCCGCCGGTGTGGGCTTCGTGCCCCGGGACCGCCACCACCAGGGGCTCGTCCCCCTGATGTCGATCGCGGACAACGCCACGATGACCGTGCCCGAGCGGCTCGGTCAGGCGGGCTTCGTCAGCGGCCGCCGCAAGGACGCGCTGGCCCGCGAAATGATCGAAAACCTAGCGATCAAGACACCCGGCCCGGAACTCCCCGTCTCCGGGCTGTCCGGCGGCAACCAGCAGAAGGTCGTCATGGCCCGGGCCCTGGCGAACGATCCCCGGCTGCTCGTGCTGATCACGCCGACCGCCGGGGTCGACGTCCGGTCGAAGGAGTTCCTGCTCGGCAAGGTCGAGGAGATCGCCGACAGCGGGACCGGCGTCGTGATCGCCTCCGATGAATTAGACGACCTGCGCCTGTGCAACCGGGTGCTGGTGATGTTCCACGGCCGCGTTGTCGCGGAACTGGCCGCCGGCTGGCACGACCACGAGATGGTGGCCGCCATGGAAGGAGTCGACCTCGATGCCTGAGACCACCGCCGAACACGCCGCGACGGGGCACCCGCCGAGCCCGCCCCCGGAGGAGGCGGGACGGCGCCGCCCGGCGATCCCCCTGGCGCGGCTGCGGGACTTCGCGCTGGTCCCCGCGGTCATCGTGATCGCGATCGTCGGGCAGATCGTCAACCCGATCTTCCTGCAGAGCGACAACCTGATCAACATCCTGCAGACGATGTCGGAGATCTCGCTCCTCGTCCTGGCGCAGACGCTCGTGCTGATCGCGGGCAGGATGGACCTCTCGCTGGAGTCGACCTTCGGGCTGGCGCCCGGCGTCGCCGCCTGGCTGACGGTCGCCAGCGGAACGGGGGCCGGGCTCGGGCTGTTGCCGGGCGCCTGGGGGATTCCCATCACCCTCGCGGTGGGGGTGCTGGTCGGAGTGGTGAACTCGCTGTTCATCGTCCGCTTCGGGCTCAACGGCTTCATCGTCACGCTGGGCATGCTCATCGTGCTGCGCGGTCTCCTCACCGGCATCTCCGGCGGGCAGACCTTCTTCAACCTCCCCGACTCGATGACCTACTTCGGCTCCACGATGTGGCTCGGCGTGCCGGCGTCGATCTGGATCTGCCTGCTGCTGTTCGCAGCCGGCATCGTGGTGATGGGCTTCACCCGGTTCGGCCGGGCGCTCTACGCGATCGGCGGCAACGTCGACGCCGCCAAGGCGGCCGGTATCCGCACCGACCGGGTCCTGTGGATCACGCTGATCTCCGCCAGCCTGCTGGCCGCGATCGGCGGCCTCCTGCTGACGGGCCGGCTCGCCTCCGTCGCCGCAGCCCAGGGCGACGGGGCGATCTTCACGGTGTTCGCCGCCGCCGTCATCGGCGGCGTCAGCCTCAACGGAGGCAAGGGCACCGTGTTCGGCGCGTTCACCGGCATCCTGCTGCTCTACATGATCCAGAACGTTCTCACTCTCGCGGGCGTCCCCGCGCAGTGGATCCAGGCGCTCAACGGGGCGATCATCCTCACCGCGCTCGCGATCTCCCGCCTCACCGGCGGCAAGTCGCAGGACTGACGGATTCCGGCAGCCCGGGCGCGTACGAGAGCGCCCGGGCCGCCGGCGTCCGTGCAGGGCTCGGCGGCCGACCGCTCACGAGGCGGTTGTGAGGGCAGCGGCGGCAGGTCAGGAGGGGAGCAGCGGCAGCAGCGCGTTGAGGCGCCCGGACGCGAAACCGGACAGGTCCAGCGAGCAGAAGGTGAAGCCGGCGCCGCGGACCGCGGCGTCGACGCGCTCGCGCAGCTCACACGCGCGGGGGATCTCGGCCTGCGGCACCTCGATCCGGGCGAGTGTGCCGCCGGCGTGGGCGCGCACCCGGCACACCGGGAAGCCGAGGTCGCGCAGCGCGGCCTCGGCGGTCTCGATCCTGCGCAGGACCTGCGGGGTGACCGGGTCCCCGTAGCTGACCCGCGAGGCCAGGCAGGGCGCGGCGGGTTTGTCCGCGGTGACCAGGCCGAGTTCCCGGCTGACCGCGCGGACGTCGGCCTTGGTGAACCCGGCGTCCACCAGCGGTGCGACGGCCCCGCGCTCGGCCGCGGCCCGCTGGCCGGGGCGGTGGTCGCCGAGGTCGTCGAGGTTGGTGCCGAGCGCGATCCTGGCGTCCATGGCGGCCGCCAGCGGCGCGAGCGCGTCGAACAGCGCGGACTTGCAGTGGTAGCAGCGGTCGCGGCCGTTGGCGGCGTACTCGGGCCGGTCGGCCTCGTCGGTGCGGACCTCCAGGTGCGCCAGTGCGTGGCGGCGCGCGAAGTCACGGGCCGCGGCCCGTTCGGAGGCGGCGAGGCTGGGGGAGACCGCGGTGACGGCGAGCGCCCGGGTTCCGAGTGCCCTCGCGGCGGCGAAGGCGAGCAACGCGGAGTCCGCGCCGCCGGAGTAGGCGACGACGAGCGCACTCTCCTCGCGCAGCCGGGACGTCAGCCGCGCCATCAGTTGCGCCGTCAGTTGGTCCGGGGCGCCGTCCGGGGCGTTCGCCGTCGTCCGGTCCGCGGGAGCAGCGCGGTCACTCATCGGCGCCTCCATACGTACGTGAACCGGTGACGCTCTCCTCGACCCCGAGGACGTGCAGGGCGGCGTGGAGCCGGGCCCGCTCGGCGTCCCGTGCCAGCAGGGCCCGATGTACGGCGCGGTGCTCCCGCAGGGTGCGCTGGACCGCCTCGGGGTCGCTCATGCCGCGCCAGACGCGGGCGCGTACGGTCCGGCCGGACATGTTGTGGATCACGGCGGCGAGCACGGCGTTGCCGCAGTGGGAGGTGATGAGGGCGTGGAAGTCCTGGTCGAGGGCGACGAGTTTCTCGTGGTCGATCACGGTTTCCGCGGCGACCTGCTCGGCGTCGTCGAGCAGCTCACCCAGGCGGGCGAGGTCGGCGTCGGGGATGCGCGTGGCGGCGAGGGCCGTGGCCTCCGCCTCCAGGATTCTGCGGACGTGCAGGAACTGCCCGGCCCCAGCGTCCAGATGGATGTCGGCGACGAAACTCATCCCGTCGAGCAGAAGGTCCGGAGACAGGCTGGTGACGTAGGTGCCGTCGCCCTGGCGCGTCTGCAGGACCCGCATGGCGATCAGCGCGCGTACGGCCTCGCGCAGGGTGTTGCGGGCGACGCCGAGTTGTTCGGCGAGGTCCTTCTCGGCGGGAAGCTTCTGCCCGGGGCGCAGCTTCCCGTCGATGATCATCTGTTTGACCGTGTCGATCGCCGTCTCGATGGCGCCCACTCAGCCTCCCCAATGGTGGCCATCAGGGTAGCGGTAGCCGGCGATCGACTCGGGATGCATGCGGCCGCTGTAGCCGGGGGCCTCGGGCAGCCGGTAGTGGCCGTGCTCGATGCGGACGGGATCGGTGAAGTGCTCGTGCAGGTGGTCGACGTACTCGAGGACCCGGCCCTCCAGGCTGCCGCTCACGCAGACGTAGTCGACGACGGACATGTGCTGGACCAGCTCGCACAGGCCCACGCCGCCCGCGTGCGGGCAGACCGGCACGCCGAACTTGGCCGCCATCAGCAACACGGGGACGATCTCGTTGACCGATGCCAGCCGGCAGGAGTCGATCTGGCAGAAGTCGATCGCGCCGGCCTGCAGGAGTTGCTTGAACATGACCCGGTTGTGGCAGTGTTCGCCGGTGGCGACGCCGACGGGGGCGACGGCCTTGCGGATGGCCGCGTGGCCGAGGACGTCGTCGGGGCTGGTCGGCTCCTCGATCCACAGCGGCTCGTAGGGCGCGAGCCGGTTGACCCACTCGATGGCCTGGGGCACGTCCCACACCTGGTTGGCGTCGATCATCAGCGTGCGCTCGCCGAGCTCCTCACGGGCGATCGACAGGCGGCGGACGTCGTCCTCGACGTTCGCGCCGACCTTGAGCTTGACGTGCGTCCAGCCGTCGGCGACGGCCTCACGGAGAAGCTGGCGCAGTTTGCCGTCGTCGTAGCCGAGCCAGCCCGGGGTGGTGTTGTAGGCGGGGTAGCCGCGCGCGGCGAGTTCGGCGATCCGTTCCCCGCGCGTCGGCGCGAGCCTGGCCAGCATCTCGACGGCCTCGGCGGGAGTCAGCACGTCGGACAGGTAGCGGAAGTCGCAGGCGGCCACCAGTTCCTCGGGCGACATGTCGGCAATGAGGCGCCACAGGGGTACGCCGGCCCGGCGTGCGGCAAGGTCCCAGGCGGCGTTCAGCACGGCCGCGGCGGCGAGGTGCACCACGCCCTTCTCCGGACCGAGCCAGCGCATCTGGCTGTCGGACATGATCTCCTGGTAAAGGCCGCCAAGGTCGCCCGCCAGCTCGTCCACGTCACGCCCGGCCAGCCGGGCCCCGATCTGCCGGGCCGCCGCCACGCACAGGTCGTTGCCGCGCCCGATGGTGAACGTCAGGCCGTGCCCGGCCAGGTCGCCGTCGGTCTCCAGCACCACGTATGCCGCCGAGTAGTCGCCGTCCGGGTTCATCGCGTCCGAGCCGTCGAGTGTCGCGGAGGTGGGGAACCTGATGTCGATCACGTCCACGGAAGTGATCACCGGCATGGGCGGACTCCAATTGGTCGGATGAATATGGATCGAACAGTAGGGTCACCGGGAGCGATGGTCAAGAGAATCGGCAAATGCCCCATAAGAGGCTTTACTTCAACCCGATGAATCTGACAGGCTCGGCACAACATACGCACCTGTGACACCAGCGGGAGAAGGCAGATCGTGAAGCTGTTGCGAGTGGGTCCGGCGGGTGAGGAGCGGCCTTGTGCGATGGGACCGGACGGGCGGGTGCTCGACCTGTCGTCGCTGACGGCCGACATCGACGGCGCGTTCCTCGCGGGAGGGGGCGTCGAGCGCGTGCGGACCGCCCTGGCGGAGGGCGCCCTGCCCGAGGCCGGGCCGTACGAGCGGGTGGGCGCGCCGATCGCCAGGCCGGGGAAGATCGTGTGCATCGGCCTGAACTACTCCGACCACGCGGAGGAGACCGGGGCGGCGATCCCCGCCGAGCCGGTGGTGTTCATGAAGGCGTCCAACACGCTCGTCGGTCCCGACGACGAGGTGCTGGTGCCGCGGCGCAGCGTGAAGACCGACTACGAGGTCGAGCTGGCGGTGATCCTCGGCCGTACGGCCCGTTACCTGGACTCCCCGGACGACGCGGCCGAGGTGATCGCCGGGTATGCGATCGCCAACGACGTGTCGGAGCGGGAGTTCCAGAACGAGCGCGGCGGTCAGTGGGACAAGGGCAAGTCGTGTGAAACGTTCAACCCGCTCGGCCCGTGGCTGGTGACGGCGGACGAGGCCGGCGACCCGCAGGCGCTGGGTTTGCGGCTGTGGGTCAACGGCGAGCTGCGCCAGAACGGGAACACGAAGAACCAGATCTTCGGCGTGCATCACGTGATCTGGTACCTCAGCCAGTTCATGGTGCTGGAGCCGGGCGACGTGGTGAACACCGGCACGCCGGCGGGTGTGGCACTCGGCCGTGGCCCGCAGGCGTACCTGCGGGAGGGTGACGTGGTGGAGCTGGAGATCGACGGCCTCGGCCGCCAGCGCCAGCGGGTGGGCCAGGCATGAGTGAGGAGTTCGAGGGCCTGGTGGCGATCGTCACCGGCGGGGCCTCGGGCATCGGCAGGGCCGTCGCCGAGGAACTGGCCGCACGGGGCGCCCGGGTCGCCGTTCTGGACCTCAAGGACACCGAGTTCGTCTGCGATGTCACCGACGACGCCTCCGTACGCGCGGCGGTGGCGGCGGTGGCGGAGCGCTACGGCCGGATCGACGTGCTGGTGAACAACGCGGGCATCGGCGCGCAGGGCACGGTGGCCGACAACGACGACGCCGAATGGCTGCGGGTGTTCGACCTGAACGTGGTGGGGATCGCCCGGGTGACCCGGGCGGCGCTGCCGCACCTGCGCATGTCCCCGCACGCGGCGATCGTCAACACCTGCTCGATCGCCGCCACCGCGGGGCTGCCGCAGCGGGCGCTGTATTCGGCGTCCAAGGGGGCGGTGCTCGCGCTCACCCGCGCGATGGCGGCCGACCACCTTCGCGAGGGGATCCGGGTCAACTGCGTCAACCCCGGCACCGTCGACACCCCCTGGGTCGGCCGGCTGCTGGACGCCGCTCCCGATCCGCAGGCCGAGCGCGCGGCGTTGTCCGCCCGGCAGCCGCACGGCCGCCTGGTCACGGCGCAGGAGGTCGCCCACGCCGTCGCGTACCTGGCCAGCCCGCGCGCGGCCTCGACGGCCGGGGTCGAGCTGGCCGTGGACGGCGGGATGTCCGGCCTGCGGCTGAGGCCGGTGACCTCGTGACGCTCTCCCTCGGGCCGTACGGGCTGGGCACCGCGCCGTTGGGCGGGCTGTTCGCGCCGGTGAGCGAAAAGCAGGCCGAGCAGGCGCTGGCCGCCGCGTGGGAGGCGGGGATCCGCTACTTCGACACCGCGCCGCACTACGGGACCGGCCTGGCGGAGGAGCGTCTCGGACGCTTCCTGCGCGGCCTGCCCGGTCAGGCCGCGAGGGAGGCGGTCGTCTCCACGAAGATCGGCCGCGTCCTGGTGCCCGGGCAGGGCGAGGAGGACGGGTTTCCCGGCCGCACGCAGTACGTGCGGGTGCGGGACTACAGCCGCGACGGGGTGCTGCGCTCGCTGGACGACAGCCTGAAGCGCACCGGGCTGGACCGGTTCGACCTGGTGTTCATCCACGACCCGGACGACCACTGGGAGCAGGCCGCGGGCGAGGCGTACCCCGCGCTGGCCGAGCTGCGCGACCAGGGAGTGATCGGCGCGATCGGCGCCGGGATGAACCAGGCCGAGATGCTGACCAGGTTCGTCCGCGAGACCGACCTGGACGCCGTGCTGGTCGCGGGACGCTACACGCTGCTCGACCGCTCCGCCGCCGGGGAACTGCTGCCCGAATGCGAACGGCGCGGCGTCGCCGTCGTCGCCGGCGGGGTGTTCAACAGCGGCGTCCTCGCCGGGGGCGTCACCTACGACTACGACGCAGCCCCGCCGGCCGTACTCCAGCGGGCGCGCGAACTGGAGCGGATCTGCGCGTCGTACGGCGTGCCGCTGCCGGCGGCGGCCCTGCTGTTCCCGCACCGGCATCCGGCCGTCACCACGGTCCTGTTCGGCGCGCGCAGCGCGGAGGAGGTGCGGGAGGACCTCGGCCTGGCCGCCACCCCCGTGCCCGGGGAACTGTGGGAGGAGCTGGACCATGCGCGTTGAGCTCGCCTACGGCACGGACGGTCTCGTGGTGGACCTGCCGGACGACCGGACCACGGTGATCGCGCCGGTCGCCCGGCCCGCCGTGGCGGACGAGGCCGCCGAGGTGCTGCGGGCCCTGCGTGAACCGGTCGCGGGCCCGCCGCTGCGCGAGCGGGTGCGCCCCGGCCAGACGGTGGCGATCTCCGCCTGCGACGGCACGAGACCCCAGCCGCGCCACCTGATGATCCCGGCGATCCTGGCGGAGCTGGACGGGATCGTCGACACCGGCGACGTGGTGATCCTGGTGGCCACCGGAACCCACCGCGGCAACACCGACGCGGAACTGCGCGCGATGTTCGGTGACCAGGTCGTCGACGCCGTGCGGATCGTCAACCACGACGCGCGCGACGCGTCGTCCCTGAGGTGGATGGGCCGTCACGGCAAGGACGTCCCCGTTTGGCTGAACCGGGAGTGGACGGACGCCGACGTGCGGATCACGACGGGCTTCGTCGAGCCGCACTTCTTCGCCGGGTTCTCCGGCGGCCCCAAACTGGTCGCACCCGGCCTCGCCGCCCTGGAGACCGTGCTCACTCTGCACGACGCGGCCCGCATCGGCGATCCCCGTGCCACCTGGGGCGTCATCGAGGGCAACCCGGTGCACGACGACGTCCGCGCCATCGCGGAGGCGACCGGGGTCACCTTCGCCCTCGACGTCGTGCTCAACCGGGAGCAGAAGATCGTCCGGGCGTTCGGCGGCGACCTGCCGCCGATGCACGCCGCCGCCACGGCCGCCGCCCGCGCCGCCGCGATGCGGCCGGTCGCCGAGCCCTTCGACGTGGTGGTGACCACCAACGCCGGATTCCCGCTGGACCAGAACCTCTACCAGTCGGTGAAGGGCATGAGCGCCGCCGCCCAGGTCGTGCGGCCCGGCGGCACGATCGTCTGCGCCGCCGAGTGCCGGGACGGGTTCCCCGACCACGGCTCCTACCGGGACGTGCTCACCTCCGCGGCCTCCCCGGACGCGCTGTTCGAGGAGATCTCCCGCCGCACCGAGACGGTGCCCGACCAGTGGCAGGTCCAGATCCAGGCCCGCATCCAGCGGCACGCTCGCGTGGTCATGCACACCTCGCACCTGAGCGACGCCGACCTCGCCGCCGCCCACCTGGAACAGACCGGCGACATCGCCGCCACCGTGCGCGCACTGCCCGGCCGGGTCTGCGTCCTGCCCGAGGGGCCCATGACCATTCCGTACCTCGGGGGAGAATGACGTGCTCCGCTACCCCCTGATCCACCCGCCGCTGCTGGCCGCGCTCGCGGCCACCGGCCACGGATCGCGCCTTCTGCTCGCCGACGCCAACTACGCCCACGCCACCAATGTGCGGGCCGGCGCCCCGGTGATCCACCTCAACCTGCGTCCCGGGCTGGTCCGCGTGGACGACGTCCTGGAGGTGCTCGTGGACGCCGTGCCGCTGGAGTCGGTCCACTCGATGCGTCCCGACGAAGGCGGCGAGCCCGAGGTGCTCACCCGCTACCGGGAGCTGCTCGGCCCGCAGCGGCCCATCGAACCCATGGGACGTCTCGAGTTCTACGAGGCCGCGAAGGGCCCCGACGTCGCCTTCGCGGTGGCGACCGGCGACGACCGGCTCTACGCGAACCTCCTGCTGACCGTCGGATACATCGTTCCGTCATGAACAGGCGGAGCGAACGCGACCGCGCGCCGTCGAGCGGGAGGAGGCCGTGAGCGACGCCCTCGACCTCGGTTACGCGCGCGTCGACCTCGACCGCGAGGCGCGCCAGGGACTGCCCGAGATCGTCTATGGTCCGGGCAAACAGGTGACCGAGATCACCGGAATCGTCACCACGCTGCTCGGCCGCAACACCGGGCCCGTCCTGGTGACCCGGGTCGGCCCCGACGCCGCCGAGGCCGTGCTCGGGCGTGTCCCCGGCGGCCGGTACGACCGGGACGCCCGGCTGCTGGTCTGGCGCGAGCCCCGGGCGATCGAGCACACGGTCGCCGTGGTCACGGCCGGGACCGCGGACGGCCCGGTGGCCGCCGAGGCCGCGGCAGTCGCATCCGCCCTCGGCCTGCGCACCACCCTGATCAGGGACGTGGGAGTGGCCGGGCTGCATCGCGTGCTCGCCGCCGTCGAGGACCTGCGCGCGGCCGACAGCGTCATCGTCATCGCCGGTATGGAAGGGGCGCTGGCGAGCGTGATCGGCGGCCTGGTCGAGACGCCGGTGATCGCCGTGCCCACCAGCACCGGTTACGGCGCCGCGCTGGAGGGCGTGACGGCCCTGCTCGCCATGCTCACCTCGTGCGCGGCGGGGATCACCGTGGTCAACATCGACTCCGGATTCGGCGCCGCGCTCGCGGCCTTCCGCCTCACGAGGGGGCCGAGGTGATCCTCTTCCTGAATCCGTTCACCGGCCTGGCCGGCGACATGCTGCTCGGGGCACTCCTGGACGCGGGCGCCTCCCTCGACGCCGTACGCCGGGCCGTCGCCCTGACCGGCCTGACCGGGTGGCGGCTGGACGCCGAGCGCGTGCGGACCGGAGCGCTGACCGCCACCCGCGTCCTGATCGACGTCGAGGACGACGCAAGTGAGCGCCCCGCCGCGGAGCTGATCGCGATGGCGGCCCGGGCCGGCCTGCCCGTCGCCGACGAGGCGCTGACCGCGATCGCCGAGGCCGAGGGCGCGCTGCACGGCGTTCCGCCCGCCGGCGTCCACCTGCACGAGCTCGGCGGGCACGACACACTGATCGACATCGTCGGCTGCGCGGCGGCCCTGCGCGACCTCGGCGTGACGCGCGTCCACTGCGCACCGCTGCCGCTGGGCAGCGGCACCGTGCGGACCCGTCACGGCGTGCTGCCCGTGCCCGCTCCCGCCACGCTCGCCCTGCTGAAGGGAGCGCGGGTGCGAGCCGGAGCGGCGGGGGAGGCGGTCACGCCGACCGGGGCGGCCCTGCTCCACGCCGCGGGCACGGTGTACGGCGCGGTGTACGGCGCGGTCCCGGAGATGGAACTGCACGCCACGGGGTACGGCGCGGGCACCCGCGAGCTGCCCGACCGGCCGAACGTGACGGTGGCGATGCTCGGGCGGCTCACCGCCGGCCCGGACCACCAGGTCGTCCTGTCGACGAACCTCGACGACGTGACCGGTGAGATTCTCGGGCACGTCATCGAGCGCGCCCTGGCCGCGGGCGCGGCGGACGCGTGGATCACTCCGGCGGTCATGAAGAAAGGCCGGCCCGCGCACGTCCTGCACGTGCTCGCGCCCGTCGAACTGGCCGGCCGTCTGCAGGAACTCGTCCTGGCCGAGACGGGCAGCCTGGGGTTGCGGCGCAGCGTGGTCGAGAAGGTGGCGCTGCCCCGGCACTTCGAGACCGTGCGGCTGTACGGCCAGGACGTGCGGATGAAGCACGGGCCGTGGGGGGTCAAACCCGAGCACGACGACCTGGCCAGGCTGGCCCAGGTCACCGGAAAACCATTACGGGAACTGGCACGAGAGGCTTTTGACGCGCTGTGACATCCACCGCGACATCCACTGGGACATCCACTGGGACATCCACTGGGACATCCACTGGGACATCCACTGGGACGATCGTCGACGCTCATCACCATCTCTGGGAGCTGTCCCGGCGGCCGCAGACCTGGCTCGATCCTCCGAAGATGGCGCGGATCCGCCGCGACTTCACCGCCTCCGACTACGCCGCCGTCGCGGCGGAAGCGCGAATCGGGAGCTCGGTGCTCGTACAGGTCCTGCCCGACGCCGAGGAGACCCGGGAGTTCCTCGCGCTGGCGGCGCGGTCGGACACCGTCGCCGCCGTGGTGGGGTGGGCCGATCTCACCCGGCCCGATCTCGCCGCCGAACTCGCCGCGCTCGCCGCCTCACCGGGCGGCGAACTGCTGCGCGGCATCCGCCACCTCGTGCAGGGCGAAAGCGACCCCCGTTGGCTCGCCCGCGACGACGTCCGCGAAGGACTGCGTCAGGTGGCGGCGGCCGGGCTCGTCTACGACCTGCTCGTCCTGCCCCACCAGTTGCCCGCCGCGATCGAGACCGTACGGGCCCTTCCCGAGCTGGCCTTCGTCCTCGACCACCTGGCCAAACCTCCGGTCGCGTCCGGCGAGCTCGAACCGTGGGCCGGTCTCGTCCGTGAGCTGGCCGCCGAGCCGAACGTGACGGCCAAGCTCTCCGGCCTGATCACCGAGGCGGCCTGGGACGACTGGGACGCGGCGCGGCTGCGGCCGTACGCCGACGTCGCGCTCGACGCGTTCGGGCCCGGGCGTCTGATGTTCGGCTCCGACTGGCCCGTCTGCCTCCTCGCGGGCGCCCTGCCCCTGTGGGCGGAGACCGTGCGCGCGCTGCTCACGGACGCGGGGCTGTCGGCCGCCGAGCGTGACGCGGTATTCCGGGGAACGGCGGAACGCGTCTACCGCCTCGGCACCTGAGCGAGCGCGAGCGGCGGGCCGCCTCTCATCACGCCTGAGCTGCCGATATGACAGGTGTCACGGGTGATGACACGACGCACGGCACTTATCGCCGGATCGGGCGGTCCGTACCGTAAAGGTCATGACGAACACGACATCATCGCAGCGTACGGACTGGCACATCGCCCTTCTCGGCGGCCTGAAGCGCCGGGGGGCGGGGCGGGTGCCCGCGGACACCGTGGTCCTCACCCCCCTCGGTGGCGCCGACCTCGATTTCAGCGACGCCGAGATCGCGCCGGTCACCTCGGTCACGAAGATCTCGATCGCGGGCGGTGTGCGGCTGCGGGTGCCCGCCGACAGCACGGTGGAGGTCGAGGGCTTCAGCCTGTTCGGCGGTCGTCGGGTGGACCCGGGAACGCCGGACTCCTCCGGACCGGTCATCCGCGTGCGCAACTACGGCGTCTTCGGCGGCGTGCGGGTCACCCGCGGCTGACGACGCCGTGATCGCGGTCGCACCGGCTCAGGCGGGCCCGCTGTCCGCCAGGATGCGTGCCAGCGTGCGCCGGCCCATCCGGGCCATGGCGGGGTTGGTGTCGAGGTAGTACCAGACGAGTCCCATCGCCTGTTCGAAGGCCCACGCCTTGCCTCGCTCCCACTCCAGGTCGTCGCACTCCAGGTCGAGGCGGAGCACCCGGCGCGGCCCCGCCTCCAGCAGGTGCCAGGCGCTCACGAGGTCGAGAGCGGGATCGGCCGGCCCGAAGCCGCCGGCGTCGAGGATCCCCGCCAGCCGGCCGGCGGACACGAGCACGTTGCCGGGAATGAGATCGCCGTGGCACATCACGTCGGCCGCCTCGCGGGGCAGGACGCGGAGCATGTCCCACATCCGGCGCAGCCGGGGAACGTCCAGGAGCCGTTCGCTGCGCTCGAAGCAGGTCTCCATCCAGGCGTCGTGGGAGCGCAGGTCGCCTCCCCGGCCCGTGCCGGCGAACGTACGGCCGCGCGTGCCGGCCGCACGCAGATCGGTGATGAGCTCGGCGAGGTCGTGGGCGAACGCGACCGATTCGCCCGGGTCCTCGTCGTCCGCCACGGCACCGGGCAGCCACGTCTGCACCGCCCACGGAAGCGGGTATCCCGCGCCGGGCTCACCGAGCGCGACCGGCTCGGGCGTGGGAAAGCGGGTGCTGCCCGCCAGTTCGCGGGCCGCTTCCGCCTCCGACTCCAGCCGGCGCCGCAGCTCGTCGGCCGGGCCGGGTAGCAGCGGGAACCGGGCCGTGAAGCGGTCGCCGACGCGGAAGACGGCGTTGACCGTCCCGTGGGCGCCGATGCGTGTCACGGGCAGGCTCCGCCACTCGGGGAACTGCTCGTCCACCAACGCGCGCACCGTCTCCTGTGTCACCGTCAGCTGGCCGGCGTGCATCCTCACGCCGGGAGCGTTCCGCGTCGCGGTCGTCCGCCGCAACGTGTTTTCGGCTCCGCACCGGCCGGCTCTGCGACGGTGGGAGCGGAACTCGGACCGCTGTCGCCGCCTGCGACCGCACCGCGAAGAGTTCGCCGAGCGAATCGGCCGTGGCTCTTATTTTTTTGGCGCCGCGGAATGGAGGAATTCACGGCCGGTAGGAAATAGGGAAATCCCCGGCGACATCCGCGGCCGAAGCCGGCGAAGGCGAGCCGAAACCTTTCTGTCGTCTGTTCACTGTCGAAATACGTCCCACTACCGTCTCCTCCCGGCAGGGCGACCTGGTCCTGGACAAGTGGGAGGACGTGACTCATGACTGATTCCGATAACGGGTTGTACGTCGGCCGGCGGTCCGTACTGGCCGGCGTCGCGGGCCTGCTGGGAGCGGCGGCGCTGCCCGCGGCCGCCGCGCACGCGGACCCGAAGGAGTCGCCGAACGGAGGCGCGCCGAAGGGGCGGTATCCGTCGAACTGGCCCGAGCTCGAGCCCTACGGCCTCGCGGACACGCGGCCGGACCTGTGGCCGCGCGACGACAACTCCTTCATCCTGCCGCTCGAGCCGCGTCCCCGTGACGAGGAGCTCGGCCGGGTCTGGATGCGGGACACCTACGTCAACTGCTTCGTCGTCGGCGGTCGTCCGGTCTACGTCGCCACGGGCACCACCCGGGTGCCCGGGCTCCAGGCGGCGGGCCCGTGGAACGACGGCATCTTCGTGTGGACGGCCCCGTCCCTGCACGGGCCGTGGCGGCTGGCCGACACCACCGGCATCCGGCCGGACGCCGAGAAGGGCAAGGTGTGGTCGCCCGAGTTCGCCGGCGAGAACCGGCCCGGGCGCACGGTCGTCGCTCCGTGGCAGGAGTACTGGTACGACGACCAGTTCGGCAAGCGCGGCAACGCCTGGGCGCCGGAGGTGCACTACTTCCGCGGCAAGTGGTACATCGTCGCGTGCATGGGCGACCACTCGCAGAAGGTCGGTTCGTTCATGCTCGTGAGCGAGGGCGGGGTCGAGGGTCCGTACCGGCTCGTCCAGGGCAACCACGACAAGCCCTTCGGTGACTCCTTCATCGGGGGACCGGCCTTCATCAAGCCCGGCGCCTACCACCACATCGACGGCGGCCTCTACACCGAGGGCGACGACGCGTGGCTCGTGCTGCACAACAACCTGTACGCGAAGTTCCGGGATGACATGGAGGACATCGTCCCGGCGACGAACCTGCCGAAGTTCCAGCAGACGCCCTACGCGCCCGAGCCGTACCTGGAAGGCGTGTACGTCTTCAAGTACGGAGGCAAGTACTACCTCGTCCACGCCGCATGGGATCGGTCGTCGGTCAACACGGACGGCAGCACGCGGTACGCCTACGACACGGCCGCCCCGGGCCGTGTGCAGTACCAGTACGACGCGATCGTCGCCGTCGCGGACAGGTTCGAGGGGCCATACTCCAAGCGGTGGACCCTGGGCGTCGGCGCCGGCCACAACAACATCTTCGCGGACCGCAGCGGCCGGCTGTGGGCGACGTTCTTCCGCAACCCCAACTTCGGCTACTGGGCCGACCCGTCGCGCGTCGCCGACGCCGCCGTGCCCGGTGTCGTACGGCTGGAGTGGACCGGCCCCGAGGGCAACCGCCTGTACGTCGCACGCCGGAACCCGGGGCACGGCAAGGACTGATCACCGAGTGTGGCGCCTCCGGCGGGCCGTCGTCATCCGCGGCCCGTCGCGAGGCGGTCATGCCACGAGGCGCAGCGCCTCGGGCGTGAGGTCCTTGAGGGTGGGATACCCGTCGACCGCCATGATGAGGTCCGCTTCGGCCAGGATGGAACGCAGCACGTGCACGACGCCGTCGACGCCGCCGACCGCCAGGCCGTACGCGTAGGGCCGGCCGATCCCCACCGCGGTGGCGCCCAGCGCCAGCGCCTTGACGACGTCGGCGCCGCTGCGCACCCCCGAGTCGAACAGGACCGGCAGCCCGTCGGCGGCTTCGAGCACGCCGGGCAGGCACTCCAGGGCGGGCAGTCCTCCGTTGGCCTGCCGTCCGCCGTGGTTGGAACAGTAGACGGCGTCCGCACCGTGGTCCTTGGCCCGGCGGACGTCGTCGGGGTGGCAGATGCCTTTGAGCATCAGCGGCAGCCGGGTCTGCGACCGCAGCCAGTCCAGGTCGTCCCACCGGAACGGCCCGCCGAAGATCGGCAACGTGCGCACCACCTCCTCGACGGCGTCCTCGCCGGGTCGCAGTCTCTGCCGGAACACCGGGTCGCTTGTGTAGTTGCGCAGGCATCCGCTGGGCACCTGGGGGTAGTTCGAGCCGCGCAGGTCCCGGGGACGCCAGCCGGTCACCCAGGTGTCGAGGGTGACGGCGATGCCCTTGAACCCCGCCGCCTCGGCGCGGTGCACCAGGCTCGCCGCCAGGTCCCGGTCCGGCGGCGTGTAGAGCTGGAAGAAGCCGGGCGTGCCGTCCAGCGCCGCCGCCACGTCCTCCATGGGATCGGCGGAAAGGGTCGCCGCGAAGAACGGGACGCCGGTCCGGACGGAGGCTCGCGCGCATGCGAGGTCGCCGTGGTCGTCCTGGGCGCACACCCCGATCACCCCGATGGGCGCCATGAACACCGGCGAGGGCAGCTTCGTCCCGAACAACTCGATCGACATGTCGCGCTCGGCGGGAGCGACCAACATCCGCGGATACAGGCCCCAGCGTTTGAACGCCTCGCAGTTGGCCCGCTGGGTGTGCTCGTCACCGGCGCCTCCGGCCACATACCCCCAGACCTTCGGCCGCATCGCGGCGGACGCCTTCTCTTCCAGCTCCGCGAATGTCATGGGATACGGCGGCTGCCGGCCGGTCCGCCCCTGGGCGTACAGCTCGTTTTGGTACTCCGCGTAATTCATACGTGCGCGTTACCCCTGGCGCATCGCGTTACCCGAGGCGAGTGGCCAAGTATTCGGAATCTCCCGGTGACCGTGCCAAGGAATACCGGCCGTGAGCCCCGCGACCGCTCACGGTTTCAGTGTGAGCCTCTTCCTCGACGCGCCCGGGAACACGACGACCAGGTGCTCCTCTCCCGCGTCGCCGATCCGCACGTAGACACGGAGCCGGTAGCGGCCCTTCCCCGCGATCGCCAGGTTCGGCATGGGGGCACCCGCCCCCACCTCTCCGCCGTCGCCCATCTCCGGCACGGTGAGCGTGCCGCTGCGGCTGACGATCGGCACCTCGTCGACCTGATCCCACCCGGCCGTCCGCCGAGGCGGCGGGGTGCGGAGGGCCTTCACCGTGAGGCACAGATCGATGACGTCTTCGACATGCCCGACGAGCGCCGTGCTGCCGGCCACCCCGACGAGGGCGCTGTCGTCGTAGAGGTCGTCGATGGCCTGCTCCGCCGCCTCGTCGGCCGCATCGTCGTCGGGGTCGTGGACCAGATAGCCGTGATCGCCGTCGGCGAACAGGAAGTATTTGGCCGTGGCCTGGACGACACCCTTCGTCCGGGGCCACGGGTCGCGGCACTTCGCGTTCTCCTCGGCGATGTAGGCGGCGTTCGCCGCCTCCGTCTCCGCGGTCGACCGCAGCAACTCGGGGTGGGTCGCGCCGACGATCTCCGGGCAGACGTAGACGAGGTCCCACGGGTCCGCGCCCCAGGCGGGCCGCGCGCTCCCGGCCCGCGTCAGGATCGCCTCCTGTTCCTCGCGGTCCTTCGCACGGCACAGCGCCCGCCCGTACGCGAGGACCTGCTGGTCGGACAGGCTGTCCGGGAAGATCGGCGAGACTCCGCCGTCCGTGCTCCGCGCCCGGCACAGGAACACGGCCTCGCGTTCCGCGGGTTTCAGGTCGCCGAAGCTGGGCCGGTCGTAGCAGTCCGTCGACCAGCCGGTGTAGGTGAGGTGCGGGGTCTGCTCCGGGTGGATCATCGCGATGACCGGCAGCAGGGCCACGGCCGCCACCGCGACGCGGATCACGCGCCGCCGCGCGGGCGGAAGGTCCGCCGGGCGGCCCTCCGTGGGTAGCTCGCGGGCGGTCGCCGCGATCCACACGGTGCCGACGAGTGCCAGCGCGTCCATCATGACCGGCATCGCCAGATCGGCGCCGCTGGGAATCATCGCGAAGCGGACGTTGAGCGGGATCACCAGCGCGTAGACGCCCACCGACACCCACCCGGCGGCCTGCGTGCCGCGGCTCCACCGGCCGTCGCGCCGCTGCCCGACGAGCGTGATGAGGGTCGCCGCCACTCCGCTCAGCATCAAGCCCAGTTCGACGATTCCGCCCGATCCGAGCTCCGGCAGGTCGAGTTCGTCGAGCAGGTCGTCGGCCATCCCGGCCAGCTCGACCGCGAAGATGGCTCCGGCCGCCGCGCGCAGCACGCGGGACCGCCAGCGGATGACGAGCAGGTAGAGGACGTCGATCGCGGTCCACAGCGCGAGCTGGAACGCCGCGTCGACCGCGTCGGGGAGCAGCGCGATCGGGTACCACAGCACGAGGGCGTACGCCACCGCCAGATACAGCAGGCGGCGCAGCGCCCTCGCCCGGCGGTCCAGCGGTCCCGGCGCGGGGGCACGCAGGATCAGCCACAGGAGCGCGGCCTTCACCAGGGCGGCCACGAGCAGCGCCACCGTCGTCGAGGTGTCGAACCCGCCGCGCCCGTAGAACCCCGCGTAGGCCGGCGGCGACCATTCGACGGCCACCCAGAGCCAGGCGTCGCCGAGCACCAGGCCCGCGACCGCCGCCGCGAGAACCAGACCTACTAATCCGATCCTGATATTCCGCCAGAACCTGTCCGGAAGCACGGAACGCGATCTTAGTGCGGCACCGCCGTACAGGCGGACACCGTGGAACGAGCGGTCCCGCCCCCCGATCACAACCGGTCGCGGGCGGGTGCCGGTAGCCGCCGGCCCGGCACCCGGCTCAGGGCATCGTCGCGAGGTTGCCGGTGATCGCGGCGAGCAGGGCGTCGCCGGAGGCGGCGGGGCCGTCCGCGGCCCAGCAGACGTAGCCGTCGGGACGGATGAGCAGGGTGGCGGCGCCCAGATCGTCGGTGCGGGTGGCGCGGACGAGGTCGACTCGTGGTGGAAGCCGGAAACCGGCGGGAACGGTTCCGGCCAGATCGAGCAGGACGGCGTGCCCCGCGCCGAACAGCGCCGACACCCGGGTGGGGCCGGCGTCGGTGACCAGATCGGCGTCCGGGATGCGCTGTCCGGTGAGCGGGTGATCGCCGGGCAGTGTGTAACGCAGTGAGAGGCCGGACATCAGTCCTGCGAGGTGGCGGTTGGTGTCGGGCAGGCGCAGCAGGTCGATGAAGATGTCGCGCAGGGCGGCCACGTCCTCGCTCGGGGCGGGATCGGCCAGGACGCGCTGCGCCGACGTGTGGTGCAGGACCTGGGCTCCGACCGGATGCCGTTCGGCGTGGTAGCTGTCCAGCAGGCCGCTCGGCGCCCGGCCCCGCACGGTCGCGGCCAGTTTCCACCCGAGGTTGAACGCGTCCTGTATGCCGAGGTTGAGACCTTGGCCGCCCAGCGGCGGGTGGATGTGCGCCGCGTCGCCCGCGAACAGGACGCGGCCCACGCGGTAGTGCTCCAGCTGCCGTGTGGCGTCGGTGAACCGGGACGCGTTGTCCACGGCACCGAGCGTGGTCTCGTGGCCGTACACGGCCCGTAGCCCGGCGGTGATCTCCTCGTCGGTCACCGGGGTGTCGCGGTCGGTGTCGGCCTGGTCCGTCCGGCCGTAGGTGATTCGGTACCGGTCGCCGCCCAGAGGGACCAGCATGGCCCAGTAGCCGTCCGCTTGACGGGTCAGGCTGCTCATGTGCCCGATCCGTTGCGGCACCAGCGGCGAAACGGCGGACAGGCGGATGTCGGCCAGCACCGCCTGACGGGTTCCGGGCCTGCCGGGAAACGGCAGCCCGAGCAGTTTGCGCACCGTGCTGTGGCCGCCGTCGCAGGCCGCCAGGTAGCGCGCCCGCGCCCGCGAATCTCCGGCTGTCACGACCACACCGTCGTCGCCGGGCTCGACCGCTGAGACGGCGGTGCCGCGCAGAACCCGCGCGCCGGCGGCGACCGCCCGCTCTTCGAGCACCTCCTCGAGTTCCCACTGCGGGATCGGGATGGGGAAAGGGTGCCTGGTCCGCCAGGGGGCGCAGTCCAGGGGGACGGGCAGCGCCGCGAAGTGCCCGCCGACCGGCTCATGCGGCGTGGCGCGCCGCAGCAACGGTTCGAGCAGCCCGCGTGACTCCAGCAGCTCGGCGGTACGGGGCTGGATGCCGGCGCCTTTCACCTGTTCGGTCCGCTGCGCCAGCTTCTCCAGCACCAGGGTCTCGACCCCTGCCAGAGCGAGTTCGTACGCCAGCATCAGCCCGGTCGGGCCGGCGCCCGCGATGACGACCTCGGTCTCGATCTCGTCCACCGTCATCACTCCATTTCGCCTCGGGGCAAATGTATACCAGGTGCAGGAATATCCCTGGGGCAACACCCTGCTACGGTGACGTCGTGGACGGCAAGCCGGGGCTGCGGGAACGGAAGAAGCGGCGTACCCACGCGGCGATCTCCGAGGCCGCGATCACGCTGTTCCTCGAACACGGCTTCAATCAGGTCTCGGTGGCGCAGGTGGCCGAGGCGGCCGAGGTGTCCAAACGCACGCTGTTCGCCTACTTCCCGGCGAAGGAAGACCTCGTGGTGCATCGCCTCGCCGACCACGAGACCGAGATGGCACGCGTCGTGCGGGCCCGCCCGCCGCGCACCGCCCCGCTGACCGCGCTGCGTGAGCACTTCCTCGACGGCCTGCGCGAGCGGGACCCGATCACCGGGCTCAACGACGCGCCCCAGGTGCGGAAGCTCCACCGGATGATCCTCGACACCCCCTCGCTGGTGGCCCGGATGGAGCGGTTCAAGAGCGGCGCCGAACGCGCACTCGCCCAGGCGTTGCAGGAGACGGCGGACGTCCCGGAGCTCACGGCGCGGCTGGCCGCCGCCCAGATCGTCGCGGTCCACTGGGCGCTGGCGCAGGACAACGCCGAACGCCTGGCGTACGGGGAGCCCGCCGACGAGCGCTACGCGGGTGCGGTGGCCGACGCGGAACACGCGTTCGCGCTGCTGTGGAACGGACTGCGGCAGCTGACCCGGCAGCGGTGACTTCTGGCAGGCTCGACGAGCCTGCCCGGGGGCACACGCGTGCCGCCGAGCCTGAGCCGGCGCGGGTGGTCCAGCCCGCCCACCTCCGTCACCGCTTCCCGGGGTGGCGGTTGTCGGCGGTCTCCCGATGGAACCGCAGCTCACGACGGTGACGCGATCCGCCGGGGTGGCGTAATTGCGTCGTTATCCGCATATTCCTACCTGAACAGTAGGCTTACGCCTTATGGAGTTGGCGGACGCGAGACGGCGCCGGGCGGACAGGGCCCGCCAGGTCGCCGACCTGCTGCGGCGGGAGGTCGTGCACGGCGGCTTCGGCGGTGGTCACCTACCGCTGGAGTCCGCCCTCGCGCGGGAGTTCGGGACCTCGCGCAACACGATCAGGGACGCCCTGGACCTGCTGCGTGACGAGGGCCTCATCGAGCGGTGCCCGGGCGTCGGCACCACCGTCGCCGCGGAGAAGTACCCGCACGGCCTGCACCGGCTGCTCGGCCTCGCCGAGACCCTCCGGGAGCACGGCGAGGTGACCAACGAGGTCCGCGCGATGGGGCTGATCCCGCCTCCGGCCGCCGTGCGGGGGCGGCTCGGCCTGCCGCCGGGAGAGGACGTCGTCTACGTGGAGCGGCTGCGCCGGCTCAACGGCCTGCCGCTCTCGCTCGACCTGACCTACCTCGTCCGCGAGGTGGGGGAGCCGCTCTTCGACGCCGACCTCGTGCACAACGACGTGTTCGTGCTGCTGGAGCGGATCGCCGGCCAGCCGCTCGGCGTGGCCGAGCTGACGATCGAGGCCGTGAACGCCGACCCCCACACCGCGGCCGTCCTCGACGCGCCGCGCGGCGCGGCGCTGCTGATGGTCGAGCGCCTCACCCATCTGTCCGACGGCCGCCCGGTCGACCTGGAGTTCGTCAGGTTCCGCGGCGACCGCCTCACCATGCGTGGCCATCTCTGGAGGAACACCGATGACCCTGGTCAATAGCCGCGTCGACGTGCCCGTGACGATCGACGAGTCGCTGTGCATCGAGGGCTGCACGCTGTGTGTGGACGTGTGCCCGCTCGACTCGCTGGCCATCCACGAGGTCAGCGGCAAGGCGTACATGCACGTGGACGAGTGCTGGTACTGCGGCCCCTGCGCCGACCGGTGCCCCGCCGACGCCGTCACGGTGAACATCCCCTACCTGCTCCGATAGAAGGACACTCCCCATGCGTAAGCTCATCGCCGCCGTGGCGCTGCTGGCCGCGGCGGGGTGCTCCGTCTCCGCCGGCGCCGACGACGGCAGGCAGACGGTCGTCGTCGGATACCAGTCGAAGACCATCAACACCGTGACGGCGGGAACGCTGCTGCGCGGTCTCGGCTACCTCGAAAAGCGGCTCGGCGACGGGTACCGGGTCGAGTGGCAGGACTACGACACCGGCGCCCCCATCACCGCCAAGATGGTGGCCGGGAAGATCGACATCGGGTCGATGGGCGACTACCCGCTCCTCATCAACGCATCCCGCACCCAGGGCGTGGCCGCCGCGCGGACCGAGCTCGTCTCGGTGACCGGCTACAACCTGCGCGGCGGGCTGAACTCGGTGGTCGTCGCCCCGTCGTCGGACGTGCGGACGCTGGCCGGCCTGAAGGGAAAGAAGGTCTCCGCCAGCTCCGGGTCGGCCGGTCACGGCACGCTCGTCCAGGCTCTGGAGCGGGCCGGGCTCGACCCCGCGACCGACGTGGAGGTCGTCAACCAGCAGCCGCCGGTCGGCGCGTCCGCGCTGCAGTCGGGCAACGTGCAGGGATACGCCCAGTTCGTGGCCTGGCCGGGGCTGCTCGTCTTCCGGAACCAGGCCCGCCTCGTCTACGACGGCTCGGCGCTCGACGTGCCGACGTTCCACGGCGTCGTCGTACGGCAGGCGTACGCGAAGGAGCACCCGGACGTCGTCCAGGCGTTCCTGCAGGCGCAGATCGACGCGACGACGTACCTGCACGAGCATCCCGTCGAGGCCGCCGAGGCGGTCGCCGAAGCCACCGGCCTGCCGGCCGAGGTCGTCTACCTCTACAACGGCCGCGACGGCATCGCGTCGTTCGACGTCACGATGAAGCCGCGGCTGCTGGCCGCCCTCGACCACGACCAGAAGTACCTGAAGTCGATCGGCACCGATTTCGCCGGCGTCGATGTGGCGAGGTTCGCCAACGACTCCTACCTCAGGAAGGCGTACGGCGCCTCCTACGACGCCGACACCGCGAGCACCGCCAACGCCGCGAAGATCGGCGGGACCGACGAGGCCTGCGGGACCGCCGTGGGCGACCCGGCGAAGGCGGGCGAGGTCTGGCTGGCCGGGGAGGACCGGCTGCGCCCCGCGGCCACCCCCGCCTGCCTGCTGCGCCAGGTGGCGGCCGCCGTCTCCGGCGGCAAGGCCGTACGGGCCGCCTACGTGCCCGACGCGGCCACGGGGACGCACTGGTTCGCGGACAGGTCCGTCTGGGTGCGCGACCCGTCGGCGGGCGAGGACGACCGGTTCAAGCCCTTCACCACCGGGGACGGCGCGCAGGCGTACGTGAAGGAGCACCCCAAGGCCGAGATCGTCGGCTACGACGAGGCGCTGAAGGCCGCGGCGGGGGCGCTGAAGGCGGCGGCGGGAGGTGCGTCGCGATGAGCACTCCGGCCTTGGACGCGACGCTCGCCCCCGCCGCCGCCGGGACCCCGGACGCCCCGGCGGTGCGGACGGCCCGGACGAGAACGGCGGCCGGCCTGCGCGGGTGGGCGGTCAGGCTCGGCTCCCTGGCGGTCGTCGTCGCGCTGTGGCAGTGGCTGACGACCGTGGACGCCCGCGTCGGACTGCGGTTCGACCGGCTGCCCTCGCCCGCCGAGGTCGCGGCGGAGTTCGGCCGGCAGCTGGGCACCCGGATCTACTACCTCGACCTGGCCCAGAGCATGATCCGCATCCTCACCGGGTTCGCGCTGGCGGCCGTCGCCGGCATCGCCCTGGGCGTCCTGGTCGCGCGGTCCCGGTGGATCGGCGACGTGCTGCTGCCGCCCGTCGAGGTCGTCCGGCCGATCCCGGCGATCGCCCTCGTCCCGATCGCGATCCTGGTGTTCCCCACCGACGAGCAGGGCATCGTGTTCATCACGTTCGCCGCGGCGTTCTTCCCGATCATGGTGAGCACGCGGCACGCCGTACGCGCACTGCCGACGCTGTGGGAGGACGCGGTCCGCACCATGGGCGGCGGGCGCGCGCACGTGCTGTGGAACGTCGTCCTCCCGGGCACGCTGCCGGGCGTCTTCGGCGGGCTGTCGGTCGGCATGGGCGTCGCCTGGATATGCGTGATCTCCGCCGAGATGATCTCCGGGGAGTTCGGCGTGGGCTACCGGACCTGGCACGCCTACACCGTGGTCGACTACCCGGCGGTGCTCGTCGGCATGGCGTCGATCGGCGTGCTCGGCTGGGTCACCTCGGCCTCCGTCGAACTGCTCGGCCGGCGCCTCACCCGGTGGCTGCCGCGCGGGGAAGGGGCCGCCCGATGAGCGCTCCCGCCATGGAGACCGCACGCGCGGACGCCGGGCTCGCCATCCGGCTGGAGGGCGTGTCGCTCGGCTACGGGCGGCACGCCGTGCTGGACGGCCTGCACCTCGACATCGCGCCCGGCGAGGTCCTGGTGATCGTCGGTCCGTCCGGATCGGGCAAGTCCACCGTCCTGCGGGCGATCGCGGGGCTGCTGGCGCCGCGGGCCGGCCGGGTTCTGGCCCAGGGCGTGCCGGTCACCGGGCCGTCGCCCGGCCGGGCGATGGTCTTCCAGGACGACGCGTTGCTGCCCTGGCGCACGGTCCGGCGCAACGTCGAGCTGCCGCTTCGCATCCGCGGCGTGCCGAGGAGGGAGCGCAGGGCGGCCGCCGATGGCTGGATCGCCCGCGTCGGCCTCGCCGGCTGCGAGGACCGGCTGCCCCGGGAGCTGTCCGGAGGCATGCGGCAGCGCGTGCAGCTCGCCAGGTCCCTGGCGGGCGCGCCGCGCGCCGTGCTCATGGACGAGCCCTTCGGCGCGCTGGACGCGCAGACCCGGGGTGAGATGCAGCGCCTGCTGCTGGACGTGCTCCGCGACACCCTCGCCACGGTCGTCTTCGTCACCCACGACGTGGACGAGGCGCTGCTGCTCGCGGACAGGGTCGTCGTGCTCGGACATCGCGGCGGACATCGCGGCGGACATCGCGGCGGACACAGCGGCGGACACAGCGGCATTGCGACCATCCTGCGCGTGCCGGACCCGCGCACCCCCGACGTCGACCGCGCCGAACTGCGCGCCCACATCATCGAGGAGCTGTGAAAGTGGACATCCCTTCCCCCGCGGACCGTACGCATCTGGAATGCGAGGTCCTGGTGGTCGGCGGCGGCACCGCCGGGACCATGGCCGCGATCACCGCCGCCGAGCGCGGCGCCGACGTGATCCTGCTGGAAAAGGCGCACGTGCGGCACAGCGGCGCGCTGGCGATGGGCATGGACGGCGTGAACAACGCGGTCATCCCCGGCAGGGCCACCCCCGAGGACTACGTCGCCGAGATCACCAGGGCCAACGACGGAGTGGTCAACCAGCGCACGGTCCACCAGACGGCCACACGCGGCTACGACATGGTGCGGCGGCTGGAACGCTACGGCGTGAAGTTCGAGAAGGACGAGCACGGCGAGTACGCGGTGCGCCGGGTCCACCGGTCGGGCAGCTACGTCCTGCCCATGCCGGAGGGCAAGGACGTCAAGAAGGTCCTCTACCGCGTGCTGCGCCGCCGCGACATCCGCGAGAAGGTGCGCATCGAGAACCGGGTGATGCCGGTCCGTGTGCTGACGAGCGGGGGCCGGGCCGTCGGCGTCGCCGGCTTCGACACCCGATCGGGCCGCTTCGTCACGGTCGCCGCCGGCGCCGTGATCCTCGCCACCGGCGCGTGCGGACGGCTCGGCCTGCCCGCCAGCGGCTACCTGTACGGCACGTACGAGAACCCGACCAACGCCGGGGACGGGTACGCGATGGCCTACCACGCGGGCGCGGAGCTCAGCGGCATCGAGTGCTTCCAGATCAACCCGCTGATCAAGGACTACAACGGCCCCGCCTGCGCGTACGTCGCCAATCCGTTCGGGGGTTACCAGGTCAACGCCGAGGGGGAGCGGTTCGTCGACTGCGACTACTGGTCGGGCCAGATGATGGCCGAGGTGGCGAGGGAGATCGGGTCGGCCCGCGGCCCGATCTACCTCAAGACCAGCCACCTGCCCGACGAGACGCTCACCGCGCTCGAGAACATCCTGCACACCACCGAGCGCCCCACCCGGGGCACCTTCCACGCGGGACGCGGGCACGACTACCGGACCCACGACGTCGAGATGCACATCTCCGAGATCGGATTGTGCGGCGGCCACTCGGCCTCGGGCGTCTGGGTGGATGAAAACGGCGCCACTACCGTCCCCGGCCTGTACGCCGCGGGTGACCTGGCCTGCGTGCCGCACAACTACATGATCGGGGCGTTCGTCTTCGGGGACCTCGCCGGGGCCCACGCCGCCGAGCACCACCGTACGGCCGGCAGCCTGCCGGAGGACCAAATCATTGCGGCGCACGAGCTGATCTATCGCCCGCTGCGCAACCCGGACGGCCCGCCGCAGCCGCAGGTCGAATACAAGCTGCGCCGGTTCGTCAACGACTACGTCGCCCCGCCGAAGACCGCCAGGAAGCTGGACATCGCCCTGGAGACGTTCGAGCGGATGCGCGAGGAGATCGCCGGCATGGGCGCGAGGACTCCACACGAGCTGATGCGCTGCGCCGAGGTGACGTTCATCAGGGACTGCGCGGAGATGGCCGCCAGGTCCTCGCTGGTCCGCACGGAGAGCAGGTGGGGCCTCTACCACGAGCGCGCCGACCTGCCCGAGCGGGACGACGACGAGTGGCTCTACCACCTCAACCTGCGCAAGAACGCCGACGGGGCGATGGAGTTCGTCAAGCGCCCGGTCGAGCCGTACCTCGTGCCCGTCGAGGGCTTCGCCCCCCGCCCGGCCGAGCCCGTCCTGGTCGGGACGTACGGCCCGGCGGGCCCGGCGCGGCGCAGGGCGGGCGGGCGGCTCGCGGTGGAGGCGATCGGACGCTCGCCGCGCATCCTCGAACTCCTGCGGCTCGCCGACGGCGAGCCGGCGCTGGACCAGATCACCCCCTACCTGGAGGACGCCGATCCCAAGGTCCGCAGGGCGGCCGTCGCGACGCTGACCGAGACCGCGCCCCGGGGCGTGGAGACCGCGCTGGCCCGGGCCCTCGCCGATTCGCACGGCACGGTACGGCGCGCCGCCGCGACCGGCCTGCGGGAGCTCGTGGAGGTGCTGCCCGCGACCGCCGGGTTCGGGGCGTCGCTCCGCGCCGTCGCCGGCTACACGGAAGCGGGCCGGGGCGGAGCGGGGGACCCGATCGTTCGCGCGGCCGTTCTGGACGTCCTGCGGGCGCTGCGCCTCGGTGACGCCGCGTTGTTCGAGGCGGCGCTCGCCGACGCCGACACCCGGGTGCGGATCGAGGCGGTCAGGGGCCTGGTCGCGCTCGACGACCCGGCGCGGGTGGCGCTCGCGGCCGGCGACGAGGACCGCGAGGTACGCGTCTGGGCGGCCAGAGGGCTCGGTGTCATCGGCCTGGCTGGCGGCGCCCCCGCCGTCGCGCGGCTCGCCGCCGACGCCGATCCGCTCGTCCGGGCGGCGGCCCTGGAGGCGTCCGCCGGGCTTGGCCGGGCTCTCCAGGGGGAGCCGGTCTTCGCGGAGACGGCCGTACGCGCTCTCGCCGATCCGGCCTGGCAGGTGCGGGTGGGCGCGGCGCGCGGACTCGCCGCCGCCGATCCGGCCCTGGCGGTGGAACCGCTGGTGGCGGCGCTGGCCGACCCCCATCTCGACGTGCGCAAGGCCGCGGTGCTCTCGCTGTCCGCGTGGGCGGTGCGGGCCGAGGTGGCCGCGGCCCTGCACGGCGCTCTCGGCGACTCCGACGCCGACGTCCGCGCCTACGCCCGCAGGGCGCTGGACGCCGCGCGCGCCGGCACGGCCGTCACGGCCACGGTGACAATGCCCGCCGGTGTCTGACGCCACGGCGGTGCCGCGCGACCCCTTCCCGGGCGACACGCACTGGTACGACCTGCCGGACGACGACGCCGCGCCGGAGGAGGACGAGGACGAGGCCGGAGCCCGGTGGCGTCCCTGGCTGCGGCGACGCTGACGGGTTCCGCCGGGCCGGCCGGCTCGTCCCCGGTGCTTCAGGTGGTGCTTCAGGTGGCGCTTCGGGTGGTGCCGCTCAGGCGACGGTGAAGCCGCTGAACAGGAGCGTGGCGAGTCCCAGTGCCAGCAGGACGTTGGCCACGGTGGCGGCGGCGAAGACGGCGACCGGACGCCAGCCGGCCTCCCTGAGCGAGGCCACCCTGAACTCCAGGCCGATGCTGACGAAGGCCAGGATGAGGAACCAGGTGCGCAGGTCGTTGGCGACGCCGATGACCGCCTTGCCCTCGGCCGCGCCGGCGGTGGACAGATACCAGGTGGCCAGCACCGAGGCCGCCACGAAGCCGAGCACGAACTTCGGGAACCGCCGCCACAGCTCGCCCGCGCCCGGCCGCTCGGCGCCGGGGCGGCGCTCGATCCGGAAGGCGAACCACGCGGTCAGCGCGACCACCACGACGCCGATCAGGGCGTTCTGGGTGACCTTGACGATGGTCGCGACCGCCAGCGCGTTCTCGCCCGCGAGAGTGCCCGCCGCGGTCACCGCCGCCGTCGTGTCGATGTTGCCGCCGATCCAGGCGCCCGCCACCTCCGGGCTCAGGCCCAGAGCCGAGGCCAGCGCGGGGAGGACGAAGATGGACGGCAGGGCGAACGCGATCACCAGGCTCGCGCTGTAGGCGAGCTGCTCGCGCCTGGCCTGTACGGCTCCCGCCGCCGCGATGGCGGCGCTGACGCCGCAGATGGACACCGCGGCCGACAGCAGCGCCCGCAGCCTGTCGTCGAGCCCGAGGCGGCCGCCGAGCCACCACGTGAACAGGAACACCGCGCTGATCAGCACGATGCCCTGGAGGATCGCGGGGCCGGCCGCGGTGACGATCACCTTCAGGTTGATCGACGCTCCGAGGAGCACGAGCCCGGTTTTGATGAAGAACTCCGTGCGGAAGCCGGCCGACAGGCGGTCGCGCAGCCCGGTCGCGGTGAGCACGGCGTTGCCCAGCAGGCCGAGGGCGATCGCGTAGACGGGGTACTCGATCGCCTTGGCCGGGCCGGAGCCGGCGAACCACTCGGGCACGCCCTTCTCCAGGGCCCTGGTGCCCGCGGCGAGGGCGAGGACGACGAGGACGCCCAGGGCGGGCCACTGCCACGCCGGGGCCCGCGTCGCGGCGGGAACGGCCGCCTCGCCGCTCATCACGGCACCAGCCCTGTCGGGATCACGCCGGTGATGACCAGTACGAGGAGGACGAGGCCGACGATGGTGGCGGCCCAGTCCTCGTTGATCGCGGCACGGGTGTGCTCGCCGACGGTCGGGGGGTGTTCGTCGCTCACGCCGGACGCCTTTCTCGGGAGTGCGAGTGTTCGGCTCGACTGTGGGGCGAAAATACCCATCAAGTCAATAGGGAATGCAGGGAAAGATCCGGCCGACATAGTTGCTATTACCTACCAGGTTTGTGGGATAGTGCTCTCCATGGGCCCGGACCCGACCCGCTCCTCCGGCGAGCGCGCAGACACCCCGCTGACGGCCGCCATCATGGCGGGACGGTGGATCCGTACGGCCGCCGTCGACGACGAGCACGGCAGGCGATGGCGGGCCAACCCCGACCCGCACGGCAGGCCGGCCGCGCCCGGCGGGCCCGTGTCTCTCCACTCCACGTCCCTTCACTCCGCGTCCCTTCATTCCGGGGCGGCCGGGATCGTGCTGTTCTTCCTGGAGCTCGCCGCCGGCACCGGGCACGAGGCCTACCTGGAGGACGCCCGCGCGGGCGCCCGCCACCTCGCGGCGACGTGGCGGCGACTGGCCGACGTGTCGCTCCATCACGGCCTGGCCGGCGTCGTCCTCGCGCTGACCGAGGCCGGCTGGGTGCTCGGCGAGGAGCGGTTCGAGGCCGCGGCGGTCGCGGCCGCCGACAGGATCGTCCGGAGCGCCCGCGCGATGGACGACGGCGGGATCGGCTGGTCGGGGGATCCCACCCCGCGCGGCGACGGCGGCGTGGTCCTGGGACTGCTGCGTGCCGCGGTGGCGCTCGGCGTGCCGGCCTACGAGGAGATGGCGATCGAGGCGGGACGCCGGATCGCGCGGCTGACCGCGCCCCGCGAGCGGCCCGCGGCGTGCCCGGCCCTGCCCGCCGAGGCGGCCCCGCCCGGCTTCCTGGCCGGGGCGGCCGGGACGGCGTTCCTCCTCGCCCGCCTCTACGGCGCGACGGGTGAGGAGTCGTTCCTCGACGCGGCACGCCGCGGCGCGGGCCTCGTCCGGGCCGCGGGCGTCGCGACCGGGCGCGGGGTGCTGGTCACCGACCACCTGGGCTACTGCTCGGGGTCCGCCGGGATCGCCCGCATGTTCTACGAGCTGTATCGGGTGACCGGCGACCGCGGCGACCTGGAGTGGGTGAAGCGGCTGGCCAGGGGCGTCAGGGAGTCCGGCGCGCCCTTCCGGCAGACGGCGGGGCTGTGGAACGTCGCCTGCCAGTGCTGCGGCACCGCAGGGCTCATCGAGCTGTACGTGGGGTTGTGGGCGGCGACGGGGGAGCAGGAGCACCTGGAGTTCGCCCGCAGGCTCGCCGACCACCTGATCGGCCGGGCGACCGGCTACGACGGCAGGGGATACCGCTGGTACCAGGCGTACCGGCGGCACCGCCCCGGCGAGGTGTCGGCCGACACCGGCTACCTGACGGGGGCGGCGGGGATCGGGGCGGCCCTGCTGCACCTGGACGCGGCGGGGCAGGCGGACCGGCCGCGCCGCGTGATCCTGCTGCCGGACAACCCCTTTCCGCCCATTCCCGTGCCGGCCGTCGCCCTGCGGAGGCCGGCCGGCTGACACCGCAGGTGAGGAGGGCACATGGACGCACGGTCCACCATCGCCGAGGACGGCGGGGAACCCTGCCGTACGGTGCCCGGGGCGAGAAGGGCGGCGCAGGCGCCGCCCGCGCGGCCCGGCATCCGCAAACCCCTGCCGCCACGCCTGTTCGCCGTGCACGGCACGAACGCGGAGACGCGCTGGGAGGCGCTGCGCGGTGCGGGCTACCTGACGCCGGACGACCTGTTCTTCGTCCGCAACCACACGGCGACGCCCCTGGTCGACGCCGCCACCTGGCGCCTCACACTGTGGGGCGACGGGCTGGACGGCGGGCCGGTGGCGTTCACCTACCGGGACATCCTCGGCATGCCGGCCGAGACGGTGACCGCGTTCATCGAGTGCGCCGGCAACGGCCGCGGCCTGTACGGCGAGCAGCAGGGCCAGGAGGTGTCGGGCACGCCCTGGCGGCTCGGCGCGGTGGGGGTCGCGCGCTGGCGGGGTGTGCGGCTCGCGACGCTCCTGCGCAGGGCGGGGATGAGCGACCGGGCGGTCGCGCTGATGCCGCGCGGGCTCGACGCCGACTACGTGGAGGCGGGGGAGAACCTGGGGAGGGTGCGCCGCCCGCTTCCCGTGGCCAAGGCGCTGGACGACGTGCTGGTGGCCTACGAGATGAACGGGCGGCCGCTGCCGCCCGACCACGGCTATCCGGCGCGGCTAGTGGTGCCGGGATGGGTGGGCGTCGCCTCGATCAAGTGGCTGGGGGACGTCGAGGTGTCGGCGGAGCCGCTGGAGTCGCCGTGGAGCACGCGGCTGTACCGGATGCACGGCCCCGGCCACCCGCCCGGGGGCGGGCCGCCGCTGACCCGCATGGGGGTGAAGAGCGCCTTCGAACTGCCCTGGCCGGCCCGTCTCCAGGTGGGGCGTGAGCATCTGCTGCGCGGCCGTTCGTGGTCGGGTCACGGGCGGGTGGTCCGGGTCGAGGTCAGCGACGACGAGGGCGCGTCGTGGCGGCCGGCCCGGCTCCACGACGACCGGCACCCGCGTGGCTGGGTCCGGTGGACCTTCCCCTGGACTCCTCGGATGGCGGGCGACCTGCGGCTGCTCGCCCGGGCCGCCGACGAGACGGGCGCGACGCAGCCCGGCAGGGCGGCCTGCAACACCCTCGGCTACGGCTTCGACGCGGTGGTGCGTCACCCCGTCGTCGTGACCTGACCAGGGCTCGCGGTCCACCCCGCCGTTGACAATCTGAGGGTACCTCAGGTTGACTCTGGGCAACGTGAGGCATCCTCCGGATATGCCTCTTCCCGTCCGCTGAAGGAGAGGACGTTGGCCGAGGGAATCGCCGTCTCCGTGCACGACACCGCCCCCGTCTGGCGCGGCGACACCGCGGGCGACGCACTGCGCCGTTCCGTCGACCTGGCCCGGGCCGTCGAGGCCCTGGGCTACCGGCGCCACTGGGTGGCCGAGCACCACAACACGCCCGCGCTCGCGACCTCCAGCCCGGCGGTGCTCGCGGGCGCCATCCTCGCGGCGACCGCCACGATCCGGGTCGGCTCGGGCGCGGTGCTGCTGCCCAACCACTCGCCGTACGCGGTGGCCGAGCAGTTCGGCGTGCTGGCCGGGCTCCACCCTGGCCGGGTCGACCTCGGGCTCGGCCGCGCGGCCGGCGGCTCGGGGGAGGCCGCGGCCCGCCTGGGCGACCCGCGCCGGCTCGACTTCGGCGACGCGCTGCGCGAGCTGAACGAGTACTTCGCCGGCGGCAGCGGCGGCGTGCGCGCGATCCCCGAGCCGGGCGTCCCGCCCGAGATCTGGCTGGTCGGGTCGAGCGCGTCCAGCGCCGCGTACGCCGGCCGGCTCGGCCTGCCGTACGTGTACGCGCACGCGATCGTGGGCGGCGGGGCGCCGGAGGCTCTGGAGGCGTACCGGCAGGCGTTCCGGCCGTCGGCGGCCCTGGCCGGGCCGCACGCCGGCGTGGCGGTGATCGCCGTCGTCAACGACAGCGACGAGCGCGCGCACCGGCTCGCCGCCTCCTTCGTGTACGGCCAGATCCTCATGCGCGCGGCCGATCCGGCCACGCTGCTGCCAAGGGAGGAGGAGACGGCCGCGCACCGGTTCACCGCGGCCGAGGAGCGGTTCCTGCGCGAGAAGATCGGCCCCCAGTTCGTCGGCGGCCCCGAGCGCGTCGCTCCCCGCCTCGGGGACCTCCTGCGCCGCACCCGCGCCGACGAGCTGTTCGTGCTCACGCAGGTGCCCGACCATCAGGCCAGGATCCGCTCCTACGAGCTGGTCGCCAAGATCGTCTCGTCCCTGTGAGACGGACCCGGAGCAGCGGGGGCCGGTCTGGGAATTTTATGTATAGCTGGTAGGAAATATTGACTTTAGGATCGTCTGATTCTACGTTTGCGGTATGAGCCAGGGTGTTCGTCCGAACCCCGGTCCCGCCTCCATCCGAATCCCCGATCCCGCGTGTCGTGACGCTGCCGGCCGACGGGATCGACCCCGAGAGCAGCTGCGACCAACCGGAGGTTCGCCATGACGGAGACTCTGCTCGGCCCCGCCCTCGACGCCGACGACTACAAGCGGGCCCTCGCGGTGCACGCGGCGGGGGTCGTCGTGATCACCGCGCGGAGCGGGGGAGTGCCGGTGGGGCTGACCGCCACCTCGTTCTCCTCGGTCAGCCTCGACCCGCCCCTCGTCTCCTTCTACGTGGACCAGGCGTCCACCACCTGGCCGTCCCTCCGTGAGGCGGACCACTTCGCCGTCAACGTCCTCGCCAGCGACCAGGCCGACCTCGCCGCCCGCTTCGCGCGCAAGGGCGTCGACCGGTTCGCCGAGCCCACCCGGTGGCGCCCGGGACCGCTCGGCGCGCCGCTGCTCGAAGACGTCTCCGCCCACCTGATCTGCCTGCCGTACGAGAGGGTCGGCGTGGGCGACCACGTCCTCGTCGTGGGCCTGGTCACCCAGGCCGAGGTGCGCGTGCCGGGACGTCCGCTGCTGTATCACCAGGGCCGCTTCGGCCGTTTCACCGCCCACCCGTGAGCCCGCTTCCGCTCGGCGCCGAGCGCCGTCTCCCCGATATGGAGGACGTCCGTTGACCACCCGCACACTCCGTGAGAAAGCGCATCACGCGGCTCCGCGCACCGGACCCGCCCGTCACACCGCCGAAGCGCGGCACGAGGGGGTGACATCGTGAGCTCTGTCGTGGCGCTGGCCGGCAACCCGCGGGGCGGTTCCCGGACCCACCTCGCGGCGGTGGCGGCGGCCGAGGCGCTGGGGCGCCGGATCGGGCACGACGCGCCGCCCGAGGTCGTGGACCTGTCCGCGATCGGCCCGCACCTGTTCACCCCCGCCCCCTCGCCCAGGGTGGAGGTCGCGCTGGAGCTGGCCGCCGGAGCGCAGGTGCTCGTGGTGGCCAGCCCCACCTACAAGGCCACCTACACCGGCCTGCTCAAGGCGTTCCTCGACCGCCTCCCCGGCGGCGCGCTGACCGGGACGGTGGCGCTGCCGCTGATGGTCATGGGCGCCCCCCGGCACGCCCTGGCCGTCGAGCTGCACCTGCGTCCCCTGCTGATCGAGCTGGGTGCGCTCGTGCCCAGTCCGGGCCTTGCGCTGCTCGAGGCCGAGATCCCCGACCTCGACCGGATCCTCGCCGACTGGCTGGATCGGGTCGCCCCGCAGGTGGCCGCGGCGGTGCGGCAGCCGCACCCCCGAGGTCTCGTCTAGAACCACCGGCAGAGAACCGCCAGCAGAGAACCGCCAGCAGAGAACCACCGGCAGAGAACCACCGAAAGGCTCGCCCTCCGATGTCCACAAGCATCCGATTACCCGCCGCCGTGTTCGTCTCCCTGTCGCTCGCCCTGACCGCCTGCGGCACGGGGGACGGAGGAGCGGCGGCGGCCAAGGCTCCCGGTGGGCCGGTCAAGGGTGGCACGCTCACCTTCGGCGTCAACACCGAACCCTCCACCTGCCTCGACCCGCACCAGAGCCCCGCCGATGTGGCCGGCCTGTTCACCCGGCCCGTGCTCGACTCGCTGGTGTCATTGGACACCGAGGGGCGCATCCGCCCCTGGCTGGCCACCTCCTGGACCGTCTCCGAGGACCAGAAGACCTACACGTTGCAGCTGCGGGAGGGCGTGAAGTTCTCCGACGGCACTCCCTTCGACGCGGCGGCGGTCAAGGCCAACCTGGACCACATCGTCGATCCCGCGACCAGGTCCCAGCTCGCGGCGGGCTACATCGAGCCGTACGAGGGCAGCGAGGTCGTCGGCCCGCACACGGTGAAGGTCAGCTTCAGCAGGCCGTACTCGCCGTTCCTGTCCGCCCTTGCCACGGCGTACTTCGGCATCGAGTCGCCGCGGTCGCTCGAGCAGCCGCAGGACGCGCTGTGCAAGAAGGTCGTCGGGTCCGGGCCGTTCGTCATCGACGAGTACGTCGTGCAGAAGGGCATCACCTACCACCGCAATCCCGGCTACGACTGGGCCGCGGAGGGCGCCGGGCACACCGGGGCGGCGTACCTGGACAAGCTGGAGATCAAGGTCATCACCGAGGACTCGGTCCGGCTCGGCGCGCTGACCAGCGGGCAGGTCGACGCGATCGCCGGCGTGCCGCCGGTCAACGTCAGGCAGGTGCGGGCCGACCCCCGGCTGACGATCACCACGCGGCAGGCGCCGGGCGGCAACTACAACTACTACCCGAACACCACGTCCGGGCCGTTCGCCGACAAGCGGGTCCGCCAGGCGTTCCGCGACGGCATCGACTTCGCGACGATCGTGAAGAACCTCTACTTCGGCGCGTTCCAGCCCGCCGCGGGTCCCATCTCGCCCGCGACCGACGGGTACGACAAGACCCTCGAAGGGAAGGCGAAGTACGACCCCGCGACGGCGAACAGGCTGCTCGACGAGGCCGGCTGGTCGGCGATGGACGCCGAGGGCTACCGCACCAGGGACGGCAGGCGGCTGACGATCCGGTGGGGGTTCCTCAAGGCGTTCGCCCGGGAGCAGCGCGACACGCTGGCCGAGCAGATCCAGGCCGAGGCAAAGAAGATCGGCTTCGACGTCGAGTTCGTCGCCGGCACCGTCAACGAATGGCTCGAGAAGTACCCCAAGGGCGACTACGACCTGATGGACTTCAGCTGGCAGCGCGCCGACGGCGACGCCCTGCGCAACCTGTTCGACAGCGCGTCCATCCCCACGGACGCCAAGTTCGGCCAGAACGCCGCCCGCCTGGCCGACAAGGACGTCGACGGCTGGCTGAGCGACGCGCTGGACACGACCGACCAGGCCGAGCGGGCCGAGCTGTACGCCAAGGTGCAGCAGCGGGTGACCGACGAGGCCGCGGTCTTCCCGGTGTACGTGTTCAACTACCTGCTCGGCGCCGGCGAGAAGGTGCACGGCATCGGCTGGGAGCCCCAGGCGTACCCGACCTTCTACGACGCCTGGGTCGAGCAGGCATGACCGCCGTGGCCGTACCGGCCACCCGGGCGCGAGCCCGGGTGGTCCGCCCGGTGCTGGTGCGGCTGGGCACGTCCGTCCTGGTGCTGTGGGGGGCGGTGACGGTCGCGTTCGCCGGGCTCCACCTCACCCCGGGCAACGTCGTCGACCTGCTGATCGGCGCCAACACCGTCACGCCCGAGGTCCGCGCGCGGATCGTCGCCGACTACGGGCTGGACCGGCCGCTGCTCGTCCAGTACGTCACCTACCTGGGCCGGGTGCTCCACGGCGACCTGGGCCAGTCGTACCAGCTGCACCAGCCGGTCGCCTCGGCGATCGGCGAGCAGATCGGCTCGTCCGTCCAGCTCATGCTCGCGTCGTTCGCGCTGGCGGTCGTGGTCGCCGTCACGGTCGCCGTGCTGACCGCGGGGCGCCGGTGGGCGCGGGCGGTGTTCTCCGGCGTCGAACTGGTCGGCATCTCCATTCCGTCGTTCTGGGCCGGGATCCTGCTGCTCACCGTCTTCTCGTTCGGGCTCGGGCTCTTCCCGGCCACCGGCGGAGAGGGAGTGGAGAGCCTGGTCCTGCCGTCCGTCGCGATGGCGATCCCGGTCATCGCGACACTCAGCCAGGTGCTGCGCGAGGGCCTGGAGCTCACGCTGGAGGAGCCGTTCGTGCTCACCGCGCGCTCGCGCGGCATGTCCGACCTGGGCGTGCGCCTGCGGCACGCGCTCCGGCACGCGCTGCTGCCGACGGTCACGCTGGCCGGATGGATGGTCAGCTACCTGTTCGGCGGCGCCGTGATCACCGAGTCGGTCTTCTCCCGGCAGGGCATCGGGCGGCTGACCCTCACCGCCGTCGCCAACAAGGACCTGCCGGTCGTGATGGGCGTGGTCCTGATCGCCTCGCTGCTCTACGTCGTCATCAACATCCTGCTCGACCTGCTCTACCTGGCCATCGACCCGCGACTGCGAGGTGCCTGAGTGACCGTGTCCACGATCGTCTCCCCGGGCGTCGTGATCGGGCGCAGGCGGCGGCGCGTCCCGCGCGCCGGCGTCTGGGCGGCCGCCGCGTTCCTGCTGGCCGTGGGGGTGATCGCGATCGCGCCCGGCCTGGTCGCGCACGGCTCGCCCGACCTCACCGACGCCCTCGCCGCGCTCCGGCCCCCGGACGGCGAGCACCTGCTCGGCACCGACGCCAACGGGCGCGACATCTTCACCCGGATCGTGTACGGGGCGCGGCCGTCGGTGCTGGCCGGGCTGGCCGCCACCGCGCTCGCGGTCACCGGGGGCACCCTCGCCGGGCTGCTGGCGGCGCTCGGCGGGCGGGTGCCGGACGAGGTCGTCATGCGCGTCGTGGACGTCCTGCTCTCGCTGCCGGGGCTGCTGCTGGCCCTGCTGGTCATCGCCGTCGCCGGGCCGGGCACGCTCAACGCGGTCTTCGCCATCGCCGCGTACACGCTGCCCGGCTACGCGCGCCTGGTCCGCGCGCAGACCATGGTCATCCGCCGGTCCGGGTACGTCGAGGCGGCCGTCTCGCTCGGCCTGACCAGGGCCAGGATCATCGCGCGGCACGTGCTGCCCAACGCGTTCGCGCCGCTGCTCGTGCTGGCCACGATCGAGGTCGGCACCGCGCTGGTCGCGGCGTCCTCGCTCAGCTTCCTCGGCCTCGGTCCCCGGCCGCCCGCCCCGGAATGGGGGGCGATGCTCTCGGCCGGGCGCGACTACTTCTCCGTCGCCTGGTGGGTCGCGGTCTTTCCCGGGCTGGCCATCACGCTCACCGTCCTGTCCGTCACGGTCGTCGGCCGCCACCTGCAGCGGCGCGTCGAAGGGAGACTGTCGTGACCACTCAGCGGGCCGACCCGGTCGTCGAGGTGTCCGACCTGCGGGTCTCGTTCGGCCCCGTCCAGGCGGTCCGGTCGATCTCCTTCACGGTGAGCCCGGGCGAATGCGTCGCCATCGTGGGGGAGTCCGGCTCGGGCAAGAGCGTCACCGCCCGCACGCTGATCGGGCTGACCGGCGCCGGCGCCGAGATCACCGCGCGGTCGCTCGTCGTGGGAGGCCGGGACGTGTCCTCGTACGGCGAGCGGCAGTGGCGGACGCTGCGGGGCGGCCAGGTCGGCTACGTCCTGCAGGACGCGCTGGTCTCGCTCGACCCGCTGCGCCCGGTCGGCAAGGAGATCGCCGAGACCCTGCGGCTCCACCGGGTCGTGCCGCGTGCCGGCGTGCGGCGGCGCGTGGTGGAGCTGCTGCGCGAGGTGGGCGTGCCGGAGCCGGAGCTGCGGGCCGCGCAGTACCCCCACCAGCTCTCCGGCGGGCTGCGCCAGCGGGCGCTGATCGCCTCCGCGGTCGCCTGCGCGCCCCCGCTGCTGATCGCCGACGAGCCGACCACCGCTCTGGACGTCACCGTGCAGGCGCAGATCCTGCGGCTGCTGGCCGAGCGCAGCCGGGCCGGGGCCGGGCTGCTGCTGATCAGTCACGACCTCGCGGTGGTGGCCGAACTGGCCGACCGCGTGCTGGTCATGAAGGACGGGGAGGTCGTCGAGGAGGGGCCCACGCGGGACGTGCTCGGCGCCGCGCGGCACGACTACACCCGCAGGCTGCTGGCCGCGGTGCCCTCCGAGCACGGCAGGGGCACCCGGCTGACCGTCCCCGGGAACGGCTCCGCCCCCGCGCCCGCTCCGCTCCCCGCGGCCCGGCCCGGCGAGGTGGTGATCAGGGCGTCCGGCCTGGCCAAGTCGTTCACCGGGCCGGACGGGCTGCCCCGGGCGGCCGTGGACGACGTGTCGTTCGAGCTGCGGGCGGGGGAGACCCTCGGGCTGGTGGGCGAGTCGGGATCGGGCAAGACCACGACGGCGCGCCTGGTGCTGGGACTGCTGGAGCCGGACGCGGGCGAGGTCGAGATCGCCGGCAGGTCCTGGCGGGGGCTGGGCTCCGCCGGGCGCCGCGCGCTGCGGCGGCGCATCCAGGTCGTCTACCAGGACCCGCTGAGCTCGTTCGACCCCCGTTTCACCGTGCGGCGGATCCTCGACGAGGCGCTCGCCGCCGGCGGCGAGCCGCGCCGGACCCGGCGGGACCGTACGGCCGAGCTGCTCGCGCAGGTCGGCCTGGACACGTCGGTCCTGGACCGCAGGCCGCTGCGGCTGTCCGGCGGGCAGCGGCAGCGGGTGGCGATCGCGCGGGCGCTGGCCCCCCGGCCCCAGGTGATCGTCTGCGACGAACCGGTCTCCGCGCTGGACGTGTCGATCCAGGCCCAGGTGCTCGACCTGCTCGCCGACCTCCAGGCCGAACTCGGCGTGGCCTGCCTGTTCATCTCCCACGACCTCGGGGTGATCCACCATGTCAGCGACCGGGTGCTGGTGATGAAGGACGGCCGGGTGGTCGAGTCCGGCGACGTCCGTCAGGTCTTCACTCAGCCGCGCGCGCCGTACACACGCGAGCTGCTGGCCGCGATCCCCCGGCTGCCGGAACACCGGCCGCGCGATCGGGAGGCCGTCGCATGACGTACGACGTGCCGCGCCCCTCGCGGGGGCGCGGCCCGGATCCTCGGCTGACCCCGGCTGACCACTCGGCCCACCACTCGGCTCACCACCGGCTGACCACCGGCTGATCACCGGCTGATCACCGCAAGGAGACCCCATGACCACCCAGGCGCCCGCCTACGCGAGTCCCGCCGACGTCGCCGCCCATGGCCCGTACGGGCCGGGCAGGACCGACCGGCCGGGACCCCGCTACCCCTTCCAGGGCCGGATCAGCGCCGACGGCTCCGGCGGCCACCCCGCCGAGCCCGGTCGCTACCACGTCTACGCCTCGTACACGTGCCCGTGGGCGCAGCGCGCCGTCATCGTGCGGGACCTGGCCGGGCTGCGGGAGGTCGTGTCGGTGTCCTACGTCGACGACGACCGCGACGCGCGCGGCTGGGCGTTCCGCGAGCGGCGCGGGCCCGACCCGGTCAACGGCTTCACGCTCCTCGCCGAGGCGTACGACGCCACCGAGCCCGGATATCCCGGCCACATCTCGGTGCCGGTGCTGTGGGACCGGCGCACGCGCCGGATCGTCAGCAACGACTTCGCCCGGATCCCCGTCGACCTCGGCACCGGGTTCGCCGAATGGGCCACCGAGAACCTCTATCCCGAGGACCTGCGCGCCGAGATCGAGGCCCAGGACGAGGAGATCGCACGCGACCTCAGCCAGGGTGTGCACCTGGTCGCCGGGGCCGCCACCCAGGAGGAGTACGAGCGGCGGCGCGCCGGGGTGGCCGCCGCGCTGGACCGCCTCGACGCCCGCCTGGCCACGCGACCTCTACCGGATCCCCGCGTTCCGCGAGACCACCGACTTCGCCGCGTTCCGGCTCGGCGCCAGGCCCGCCCGGCAGGGCGGCGGTCCGGTGCGGATCGCGGTCGAGCCACACGAGGCCGACTGGGACGAGCCGCACGGACGCGAGGCGCTCGCGGGGGAGCACGCGTGACAGAGGTGTCCTGGGGGTCACCCTCCCGCTGCCGGGACTCGGGCCGCACCTGCACAGAGAGATCGTCGAGGCGCCGGCCGCGTCGCGGGCGGCCCCGCACACCCTGCCGGACGTGCTGAAGGCCCTGCGGGCTCACCAGCGCGGTCAGAACAGGGCCGGGCCGGCGCCGCTGACGCGGTGCCGGCCCGGCCTTGGTGGCGGTGGCGATGTCCGTCAGGCGCCGGCGTCCGCCCACGCCTGCGCGAGCAGGTCCTGGGACCGGACGCGGTCCGTGTGGTCGTGCGCGATCGTGGTGACGAGGAGTTCGTCGGCCCCGGTCGCCTCCTTGAGCACCCGCAGCCCCTCCACCACCTTCTCGGGCGTGCCCGCGAACCGCGTGTCCAGCCGGTCCGCGACGAGGGCCCTGTCCTCCTCGGTCCACTCGTACGCGGACGCCTCCTCCGGAGAGGGGTACTTCATCGCCCCGGCGCCGGTGCGGATGCTCCTCACCCACAGCCCGTACGGCTCGCCGACGCGGCGGGCCTCCTCCTCGGTGGGGGCGACCAGGACGTCGGCGGACACCATGACGTGTGGCGCGGGATACGCCTGCGAGGGCTTGAACGCGTCGCGGTAGGCGTCCACCGCCTCCAGCACGGTGGCCGGGCTCACGTGGTAGTTCGCCGCGAACGGCAGCCCGCGCTCGGCCGCGACCTGCGCGCTCTGGCCGCCGCTGCTGCCCAGGACCCACAGCTCCAGTTCGGCGCCCTCCCCGGGCTGGGCGTGCGCCTCGTGGCCGTCGTCCGAGCGGTAGCTCCCGGAGAGGAACGCGACGGTGTCGTCGACCTGCTCGGCGAAGTCGGGGCTCTGGGCTCCCGGCTGCTGCAGCAGCGCCAGCGCCAGCGCGAAGATCGGCGCCTGCGTGATGGCCGGGGTGAACGAGAACGGCGGCGGGATCAGCAGGCCGTTGACCGTACGCGCCGCCGCGGGGGCGGCCGGCTCGGGCGGAGCCTCGCGCAACTCGCGCGCACGCTGCCCGGAGCGGCCGATCCCCAGATCGATGCGGCCGGGGTAGAGGGCGTCGAGCGTGCCGAACTGCTCCACCACGGTCAGCGGGGTCTGGTGCCCGAGCTGGACCGCGCCGGAGCCGACCCGGATCCGCCGGGTGGCGGCGGCCACCGCGCCGATGAGCACCGCCGGCGCGGAGCTCGCCACGCCGGGGGTGAGGTGGTGCTCGGCCAGCCAGTAGCGGTGGTATCCGGCGTCCTCCGCCCGGCGGGCGAGGTCGACGGTGTTGCGCAGGGCGTCCCCGGCGGTGCCGCCGGACGAGATGGGGGCGAGGTCGAGGACGGACAGGCGGGTCATGACGGACCTCCGGTGGGGAACGGCCTGCTGGGGATCTCCTTGCGCAGGACGGGGGCGATGTCGCTCTGGAACAGTTCGAGCGACGCCCGGTGCTGCGCGCCGGTCAGCCCGTCGGCCTCCGCCGACACGTGCATCACCTCGTGGCCCAGCCGTTCGTGGTAGCGGTGCACCTTGTCGATGATCTGCTGGGGGCTGCCGACGAGGATCGAGCCGCGCTCGATGGCGTCCTCCAGCGTGGGGAACACGGGGTCGAGCCCCTGCTTGCGCAGGAACGCCACCCGGGCGTCGAAGATCGGCCGGTAGGTCTCGACGGCGTCCTGCGATCTCGGTGTGGCGTAGTAGCCGGCGCTGCCCGCCCCGACCAGGGCGTCGGCCGGGTCGTGGCCGTGGTGCTCCCACCGCTCCCGGTAGTAGGCGACCAGCTCCGCGTACGGTTCGACGGAGTTGGTCACGTTCGCGGAGAACAGGGGATCGCCGTAGCGGGCGGCGAGCTCCACCGACTCCTTGCTGGTGGCGCTGCCGTGCCAGATCCGGATGGGCCGCTGCAGCGGCCGGGGGAGCACCTCGGCGTCGGTCAACGGCGGGCGGAAGCGGCCCGACCAGGTCACCCTGTCCTCCCGCCAGAGCCGCCGGAACAGCTCGTAACCCTCGCGGTTGCGGTCCCACTGGTCCTGGTCGGTCACGTGGAACAGTTGCGCCTGGGCGGCGCCGTTGCCCTTGCCGATGATCAGCTCCAGGCGTCCGCCGGACAGGTGGTCCAGGGTCGAGTAGTCCTCGAACGCGCGGACCGGGTCGAGCAGGCTCAGCGTGGTCACCGCGGTGAACAGCCTGATCGTGCTGGTGTGCGCCGCGACGTGGCTCAGCACCACGGGCGGGGCCGAGGACAGGAACGGCCGCTCGTGCCGCTCGCCGAAGGCGAACCCGTCGAAGCCCAGCTCCTCGGCGACGACGGCGGCGGCCACGATCTCGCGGAACCGCTCGGTCACCGGTTTCAGCTCGCCGGTCAGCGGGTGGGGCAGATGGAATCCGAGTGTCATCGCGAGGAACTTCACGACCGGCCGTCCTCCTTCGTCGCGTGGATCGTCCGCGCCGGCGCGGCGGCCCCTCGCGTCTTTCCCGTGCCGGATGCGGCGCTCATGACGCCTTCGCGTAGCGGCTGGCGGGGCGGGCGAGGCCGAGCCGTCCGCGCAGGTCCCCCGTGTCGTACGCGGTCCGGAACGCGCCTGCCGCCCGGAGCTCGGGCACCAGGCCGCGGGTGATCGCGGCCAGGTCGTGGGGCAGCACGCCCGGCCGGAGACGGAAGCCCGCCAGCCCCGCGTCGCGCCAGTCGAGCAGCAGCGCGGCGAGCTCCCCGGGGGTGCCGGTGAAGACGCGGGCGTCCGACTCGAGCTCGGCGCCGTCGAGGTCGTCCAGCCGCGCCTTGCGGCCGGCCGCGTCGCGGGCGTCGAGGAAGACCACCAGGTCCGCGAGGATCCGCAGCGGCGGCTCGGTGCGTCCGACGGCCGCCTCCGCCGCCCGGACGCGCTCGACGATCGCGGTGGCGTCCTCGCGGTCGCGCGGCGTGACGTACACGACGTCGGCCCCCTTCGCCGCGAACTCGTACGGCACCGTGTCGTGGGCGAGAGAGGTGACCAGCGGCTGGCCCTGGGGGGAGCGCGGCGTGATCGAGGGACCTTTCACGCTGAAGCGGTCGCCGCTGAAGTCGATGTAGTGCAGCTTGTCGCGGTCGATGAAACGGCCGGTGGCGACGTCGCGGATCTCGGCGTCGTCCTCCCAGCTGTCCCACAGACGGCGGACCACCTCGACCACGTCGGCGGCCTCGGCGAACAGGTTCCGCACGTGCTCGCCGAAGGCGCTGTCCCGATCGGGGGAGTAGTCCTGCGGCGGAAACGGCGGGCGGCGGCCGAAGTGGGCGACCTGGTCGGGGCGGCCGGAGACCTGGGGCCGCCACCCGGCCCTGCCGCGGCTGATGTGGTCGAGCGAGGCGATGCCGATCGCGACGTGGAACGGCTCGGTGTGGGTCGTGCCGGCGGTCGGCACGAGGCCGATCCGCGAGGTCAGCGGGGCCACCCGCGACGCGATCAGCACCGCGTCGAGCCGCCCGCGCACCTGGTCGAGGCGTCCGTCGGGCTCGTTGAGATGGGAGGACTGGAGGCCGAGGGCGTCTTCGAAGGTGACGAAGTCGAGCAGGCCGCGCTCGGCCTCCGCGACGAGGTCGGCCCAGTAGCCGGGGGTGAACAGCCGGTCCGGCCGCGCGCCCTCGGCCCGCCACGCGGCCGGGTGCCAGCCGGCCCCGTCCAGTGCGACGGCGAGATGCAGCGTCATCAGATCTCCTCGGTGCGGTTCGGAGTGCGGGGGGAGAGGCCGAGGTGGTCGCGGAGCGTGGGCCCGGTGTAGTCGGCCCGGAACACGCCCTTCTCCTGAAGCAGGGGGACCACCTTGCCGACCAGGTCGTCGAGCCCGCCGGGAGTCAGGTGCGGCACGAAGATGAAGCCGTCGGCCGCGTCGGTCTGCACGAAGCGATCGATCTCGTCGGCCACCGTGCGCGGTGTCCCGATGAAGGTCTGCGGTGCGGAGACCTCGATGGCGAGCTCGCGGATCGACAGGTTCTTCTCCTCGGCGAGGGCGCGCCACTTGGCCACCACCTCGCCGCGGTCGCGGCGGAACGCCGCGTGTCCCTTGGTGACGCCCTCGTCCAGGTTCGGCTCGACGTCGGGCAGCGGGCCGTCGGGGTCGTATCCCGACAGATCGCGGCCCCACACGGCCTCCAGGAAGTAGATCGCGGTCTGCGGGCTGACCTGTGCGCGCCGGATCTCGACGGCCCGTTCCCGGGCCTCGGCCTCGGTGTCGCCGAGTACGTAGGTCACCGCGGGGAGGATCTTCAGGTCCTCGGGCCGCCGTCCGTAGGCGGCGAGCCTGCGCTTGACGTCACGGTAGAAGGCGCGGCCCTCCTCCAGCTTGCTGTGCCGGCTGAAGATCACGTCAGCCGACGACGCGGCGAACTCCCGGCCCTCGGCGGAGTCGCCGGCCTGGATGATCACCGGGTGGCCCTGCGGGCCCCTCGGCGTGGTGAACAGCCCCGCGATGTCGAAGTGCCGGCCCTGGTGCCGGAAGGGCGCGACGCCGCCGGGCCGGAGGAACCGCCCCGACTCCCGGTCCGCGGCCACGGCGTCGGGCGCCCAGGAGTCCCAGAGCTCCCTCGCGGTCTGCAGGAACTCCTTCGCTCTGGTGTACCGGTCGGCCTCGGCGAGGAAGCCGCCCCGGCGGAAGTTCTCCCCGGTGAAGGCGTCGAAGCTGGTCACCACGTTCCACGCGGCCCGGCCGCCGCTCAGGTGGTCGAGCGTGGCGAGCCGTCGCGCCACCTCGTACGGTTCGTTGAAGGTGGAGTTGACCGTCGCGGCGAGCCCCAGGTGGGTGGTGACGGCGGCGAGGGCGGACAGGACCGTGAGCGACTCCGGGCGGCCCACGACGTCCAGGTCGTGGATGCGTCCCTTCGCCTCGCGCAGCCGCAGTCCTTCGGCCAGGAAGAAGAAGTCGAACTTCCCGCGCTCGGCCGTCTGGGCCAGCTGGCGGAACGAGTCGAAGTCGATCTGACTGCCCGACGCGGGGTCGGACCAGACCGTCGTGTTGTTCACGCCGGGGAAGTGCGCGGCGAGATGGATCTGCTTGGTCACGGGGACTCCTGACAGTTCGGCCCGGTGAAACCTATTAATACAGTAGGAAAATAAGGTTTTGTCGTCAATTGGCACCCATGTCGCCCAGGAAGGCGGCCTCAGGGTCGGCGGGCGTTCACGCGACCGGCACGTCGGCGGGCACGCGGACGGTCGCGAACGTCGTCCGGCGGCGAAGGTGGAAGCCGAGCCCCTCGTACACCCGGATCGCGGACGTGTTGCTCGCGGCGGCGTGCAGGAACGGGGTCTCGCCGCGGGCGCGGATGCCGGCGGCGACGGCCGGCACGAGCCGCGACGCCAGGCCCTGGCGGCGGTAGGCCGGATCGGTGCAGACCGCGCTGATCTCCGTCCAGCCGGGCGGGTGCAGCCGTTCCCCGGCCATCGCGACCAGTGCGCCGTCACGACGGATGCCCAGGTAGGTGCCCATCTCGACGGTGCGCGGCCGGAACGGGCCCGGCTGGGTGCGCGCGACGAGGTCCAGCATCTCCGGCACGTCCGCCGGCCCCAGGCGGACCGCCTCCTCGTCCGGTGCCGGGATCACGTCGTCGCCGGTCAGCTGCACGCCCGCGCCCTGTGCCACCACCTCCCACCCGTCCGGCGGTGCGAGGGCGCCGCCGGTGACCGGGACGATCGCGCCGGGTCCGGCGAGGGCGGCGAGGTCGTTCCAGTCCGTGGGGCCGGGTTCGCCGGGCAGCGCGAAGAACGGCGAGACGTCGTCCGGGTAGCGCAGCGCGTTGCCGTACCGTTCGGCGAAGCGCGCGTGTGGCCCGGTGAGCGACGCCCATACGGGGTTGTCCAGGAGGTGCCGGTCGCTCACCGCGGCTCTCCCCACGCCACGTCGCCGTGGCCGGCGCTCACGCGCCCTCCTCGTGCCGGCGCCTCCGTCTCGGGGCGGCCGTATCGGATGAACACGCATGTCCGCGGCATCGGACCTCCTGTCGCTCGTACGCCTGCGGAGAGATCGTAGACTATTACCTACTAAACAAGTAGGTCTTGACGGTATATCGATCTCTGTGCTGAAGATAGGGACATGTCGGGACGCCCGCGATCAGACGCGGTCGCCGGGAGGACTGATCCATGACCCCCGAGCCCCACGTGCTCACAACCGTCCGTTCGTTCGCCACCGCGGAGGCACGATGACCGCGCCCGCCGTGATCGAGGAGGAGGCGGCGGAGTCCGCCGGCTCCCTGACCGTCGTCAAGGCGCGTCACCCGGGGCGCTGGATCACCGGCGCCGTGGTGGCGGTGCTGCTGGCGATGGCGGTCAACGCGTTGATCACCAACCCGGCCTGGGACTGGCCGGTCGTCGGCGCGTACCTGTTCCATCCCTCGGTGCTGCACGCGGTGCTGTTCACCGTCGAGCTGACCGCGCTCGGCATCGTGCTCGGCTTCCTGCTGGGGACCGTGCTCGCGCTGATGCGACTGTCCCGGGTGCCGCTGCTCACGTCGGTGGCCTGGGGCTACGTGTGGCTGTTCCGCTCGGTGCCGCTCATCCTGCAGCTGCTGTTCTGGTACAACCTCGCCGCGCTGTACAAGCAGATCTCGTTCGGGGTGCCGTTCGGGCCCGCGTTCTTCTCCGTCGACTCGATGGAGCTGATCGGACCGGTGACGGCCGCCGCGCTCGGCCTGGCGCTGCACCAGGCGGCGTACGCCGCGGAGATCGTGCGCGGGGGCTTCCTGTCGGTGGAACCGGGTCAGCTGGAGGCGGCCGCCGCGCTCGGCATCCCGAGGGCCAGGCAGATCCTGCGGATCCGGCTTCCGCAGGCCATGCGTTCGATCGTCCCGGCCGCCGGCAACGAGATCATCGGCCTGGTCAAGGGCACCTCGGTCGTCTACATCATGGCGCTGCCCGAGCTGTTCTACCAGGTGCAGGTGATCTACAACCGCAACGGCCGGGTGATCGCGATGCTGCTGGTGGCCGCGATCTGGTACCTCGTCCTCACCACGGTCCTGTCGGCCGCGCAGTACTACGTGGAACGCAGGTTCGGCCGGGGCCTCGCGCGGGCCCTGCCGCCCACGCTGGTGCAGCGGGCGCGCCGGATCCTCACCGTACGGCGGGCCGCCCGGCGGCAGCGCCTGGCCGCGAACGGAGGCGGGCAGCGATGAGCACGCCCATGGTCGACGTGCGCGGCGTCCACAAGAGCTACGGCCCGCTGGAGGTCCTGCGCGGGGTGGACCTGCGGGTCCAGGCCGGCGAGGTGACGGTCGTCATCGGTCCTTCCGGCTCGGGCAAGTCGACGCTGCTGCGCAGCATCAACCATCTCGAGAAGATCGACCGCGGGTACGTCACCATCGACGGCGAGTTCGTCGGCTACCGGCGCTCCGGAGACCGTCTGTACGAGCTGCGGGAACGCGACATCCTGCGCCAGCGCACCCACATCGGCTTCGTCTTCCAGAACTTCAACCTCTTCCCCCACCTCACCGTCCGGCAGAACGTGACCGAGGCCCCGGTCTCGGCCCAGGGCCGGCCCCGCGACGAGGCCGAGGCGCTGGCGACCGAGCTGCTCGCGCAGGTGGGCCTGTCCGACAAGGCCGGCGCCTACCCGCGGCAGCTGTCCGGGGGACAGCAGCAACGCGTCGCGATCGCCCGGGCCCTGGCGCTGCGGCCCAAGGTCGTGCTGTTCGACGAGCCCACCTCGGCACTCGACCCGGAGCTGGTGGGCGAGGTGCTGGAAGTCATGAAGGCCCTGGCCCGCAGCGGCACCACCATGATCGTCGTGACCCACGAGATCGGCTTCGCGCGCGAGGTCGCCGACACCGTGGTCTTCATGGACGCCGGCCGGATCGTCGAGCAGGGCCCGCCCCCGCAGGTGCTCGACCGGCCGAGGCACGACCGTACCCGCGCCTTCCTCAGCAAGGTGCTCTGACCTCCAAGGAAATCGCATGTCTTCCGCATCCCGGTTGTCCGTGCTCGGCCTGTCCGCCCTGCTGCTGCTCGTCGCCTGCGGTACGGTCCCCGACGACGCCGTGACCGACGCGGCCCCCGCGGCAGCGGCCCCGCCCGGCGTACTGAAGATCAACACGAGTCCGGAGCAGAACCGGATCCGGGCCACGAAGGTGGAGGCGATCGCCGCACAGGTGCCCGCCGCGATCCGGGCCAAGGGGGAGCTCCTGGTCGGCACCACCACGTTCAACCCGCCGCTGTCGTTCCTCGCCGACGACAACGTCACCCCGATCGGGGTGGAGGAGGACATCGCCTCCCTCGTCGCCGACGTGCTCGGCCTGAAGCCACGCTTCGAGGCCACGTCGTGGGAGAACCTGTTCCTCGCCGTGCGGTCCGGCAAGTACGCGGCCGGCTTCTCCAACATCACGGTCACCGAGGAGCGCAAGGACATCTACGACTTCGCCACCTACCGCCTCGACCAGCTGGCCTGGGAGGTGCCGAAGGACGGCGCGATCACCTCGATCGCCAAGCCGGCCGACGTCGCCGGGCTCAGCGTGGCCGTGGGCTCGGGCACCAACCAGGAGAAGATCCTGCTGGGCTGGGACAAGCAGAACCGCACCGTCGGGCTGAAGCCCGTCCGGATCCAGTACTACAAGCAGCCGGCCGACACCTACCTCGCGCTGAAGTCCGGCCGGATCCAGGCGTACTTCGCACCCAATCCCACCTCCGCGTACCACGCCGCGGTGAGCGGCGACACGAAGATCGTCGGCACCTACTCCGGCGCCGGCCCGTCGCTCCAGGGGCTCATCGCCGCGATGACGCAGAAGGGCAACGGGCTGGCCGAGCCGATCAGCGACGCCGTCGACGCCCTCATCAAGGACGGCACCTACGGCAAGGTCCTCGCCCGGTGGGGCCTGCCCAACGAGGCCGTCCCCGAGTCCCTGGTCAATCCGCCCGGCCTGCCCCGCGAGCAGTAGGTTCCCCGGCGCGCCGGAAGCGAGGTTCTTCTTCAGGTGCGGGTTCCGTCCCGGAGACATGCCAGTGCCCGCCCCCGGCAGCCGGGGCGGGCACTGGAGTCGATGGGCCGTGAGGTCCGGTGGGGTTACTTGAGGATCGGGAGGCGGCGGACCAGGGTGGTGTTGGTCCAGGTCGTGCCGAGTCCGAGGGTGGTGCCGGCGCCGGTGAGGGTCAGGCCGATCAGGACGATGGCGTAGACGATGTGCTCGTCCATGAAGGGGTTGGTGGTCAGGGGGAGTTCGGCGGCCCACATCAGGAGCAGGAGCAGGGTGCCGGTGGTGGCGGCGATGCGCATTCCGATGCCGAGGATGAGGGCGGTGCCGATGCCGGCCAGGCCGGTCATGAACAGCCAGTCGACCCAGGGTTGTCCGGCGAGGGTGTTGAACAGGCCGCCGAAGGTGTTGTCGGCGGTGCCCTTGAGGAAGCCGGTGGTGGGGCTGCCTCCGTTGATCCAGGCCTTGGCGGCGGGGGTGGCGAAGCCGAAGCCGAAGGTCTTGTCGAGGAAGGCCCACAGGAACACCCAGCCGATGGCGATGCGGGCGGCGGCCCAGGCGTAGCGGGCGGGGCCGGCGGTCGTCCGGGGCGCAGTGGCGGGGGTCGTCTGGGGCGCGGTGGTGGCGGCGTCGAGGTGAGTCCTCTGGTTACGCCTCTCGATGGTGGCCATGACCGGCCCCTTTCAACGTTTCGCGTCTTTGCTCTGTTTTGACATCTCAAGCAAACCGCGATCACCGGCCCTGCCGCAGGAGCCGTACGGCACGCCACGGCCGCCCCGAAGTCCCATGATCGTGGGACCTTCGGCCCAGGCGGTTCTCCTCGCGCGGGCACACGCACATACCCCGGGCCTGGGCCCGGGCTTGTTGGACGAGCCGGGCGGAAGGTCCCGTACGACGGTGACCAGCGGCCCTGCGTCCCGGCTCGGCGCGGACGGTCGAATGGGGACGGATAGGAGGAGGAGTCATGACCAAGCCTGTCATCGTCGCCACCGACGGCTCCAGCGCGGCGGTCGCCGCGGTGGAGTGGGCCGCCGGCGACGCCGCACGCAAGGGCCTTCCGCTGCGGATCGTGCACGCCGTCGACCGGTCGCCGTTCGAGCCGGCCCGCCACCCCGTCCCCGGTGACGATCAACTGCTCTGGGCGGGCCGGCGCGTCCTGGAGGAGGCCGCGCGGACGGTCCGGGAGACCCATCCCGCTCTGCGTGTCGACACCGTCCTGCTGGAGGGCCGGCCGGTCACGGTGCTGCGCCGGGAGGCCGCCGGTGGCGTGGAGCTCGTGGTCGGCAGCAGGGGCCACGGCGGGTTCGCCGGCATGCTGCTCGGCTCGGTCAGCACGCATCTCGCCGGTCAGGTTCCGGTCCCGTTCGTGGTGGTGCGGCCTGAGGTGTCGGCGCCGCACGAGCTGATCGTGGCCGGTGCCGACGGCTCCGCCGAGGCGGAGGCCGCGTTGACCTACGCGTTCGAGGAGGCGTGGTCGCGTGGATGCCGTCTGCTGGTCCTGTACGCGTGGCAGTTGCCGGTGCACGCGTACGCGCCGGAGATCTCCTACGGGATCGACGAGGTGCGGCGGGCCCAGGAGGAGCACGTGGCCGCGGTGCTGGCGACCTACCGCAGAAGCTATCCCGATGTGGACGCCGAGATGCGTAGCGTGTGCGCCCACCCCGTCCCCGTGCTCGTCGACGCCGGTGAGAAGGCAGACCTCCTCGTGGTCGGATCCCGCGGCCACGGCGCCCTCGGTTCCGCGGTGCTCGGCTCGGTGAGCCGCGCGCTCCTGCACCACGCGCGCTGCCCCGTCGCCGTCGTTCGGCCTCCCGCAGCCGAGAAAACCGAGGAGTGGTGAGATGGCGCGGACCACGCTGACGTGGTCCGCGCTCTTCAACCGCGACAGAACCCGCGGACCACGGTCGTTCTCGCCCCGGGCGGCTCTTTCGCGCGTGGTGACGGGGCGGGGCCGACAGGACCGTGCCCGAGCGCGAAGCGCCATCACGGCGGAGGCGGAACGCTCATCGCCCGGGCCGGCCGGCTGAGCCGCGCAGCCGGCACCGGGCAGGGGATGCGTCAGCGGTGGCGCCAGGTGTGGGTGTCGTCCTCCTCCCACTCCAGCCGGTCGACCACGTCGACGACACCGTTGACCCCGCGCGCCAGCCGGGCGGCCGTCAGGGCGTCGCTGCGCCGGCGTAGACGGCCGGCCAGCGTAACGACGCCCTGGTCGACCGTCACGTCGACCATGCTCATGTCCCGGAAGAGGGAGCGGCCGAGGATGTCGGTCGTGATCTCGTGGGCGATGTCGGCGTCCGGGCGGGTGAAGACCCGCAGCAGGTCGTGCCGGCCGACCATGCCCTCCAAGGCGCCGTCGGTCCCGACGACCGGCAGGTGCGCGACGCCGTGCTCGTCCATGAGCCGGATGGCGAACACCACCGCCGTCCCCGGGCCGATCGTGACGGCGGGCGTGGTCATCAGCTCGGCGGCGGTGTCGCCGCGCGACTTCGCGCGGCCGCCGCGTCCTTCCCGGCCGAACAGGTGGCGCAGCCGGGCCCGCAGCGGCGGCCGGTAGCCCTCGTGGGCGTACTGGTCCTTGAACTCCTCCTTGAGCAGCAGGTCCGCGTCCGTGACGACGCCCATGACCCGGCCCTGGGCGTCGACCACGGGAACGGCTCCGACGTCCGCCGAGATCAGCGCCTGGGCGACCGTCTTGAACGGCGTGTCGCCCTCCACCACCGGAACGTCGCGGGCCATGACCTCGGCGACCTTCACACGCATCTCTTCCTCCTCCTGACAGCGCCTCCATCCCACTGCCGTCACCCCGCGCGGATGGAGAGGCGGAAGACCCACGTGTGAAGGCAGTTACGCCTCTGCCCGCGGCACTTAGGCCCCTACGACCGCTTCCGGCAGGGGCGGACGATTGCGGCACAGCCAGTGCTGAGGAGGATCACCATGAGAATCGGCATCAACGGATTCGGCAGGATCGGCAGGGCCGTGCTGCGCCGCGCGCTGCCCATGGGCATCGAGGTCGTCGCGATCAACGACCTCGCGGACGCGGTGACGCTCGCCCATCTGCTCAGGTTCGACTCCACGCACGGCCCCCTCGGCGTTCCGGTGACCGCGGGTGCCTCCTCCATCGACGTGGACGGCCGCAGCATCCCGGTCACCGCGCACAGCGACCCGGCGCACATCGACTGGGCCGCCTACGGCGCCGACCTGGTGATCGAGGCCACCGGCAGGTTCCGCACCCGGGACGACGCGGCCCGCCACCTGAAGGGCGGCGCCCGCCGCGTGCTCATCTCCGCGCCAGGCAAGAGCGTGGACGTCACGATCGTCCCCGGCGTCAACGACGCGGCGTACGACCCCCGCCGCCACGAGATCGTCTCGATGGCCTCCTGTACCACCAACTGCGTGGCCCCGATGGTGAAGGTGCTGCACGAGAACTTCGGCGTCGTCCACGGCTTCATGACGACCGTGCACGCGTACACCGGCGATCAGCGGCTGCTGGACGCCCCGCACAAGGACCCCCGCAGGGCCCGCTCGGCCGCCGTGAACATCGTCCCGACCACGACCGGGGCCGCTCGGATGGTAGGCGAGGTGCTGCCCGAGCTCGCGGGCCGGCTGGACGGCGTCGCGCTGCGCGTCCCGGTCGAGGACGGCTCGCTCACCGACCTCGCGGTGGTGCTGTCTCGCCCGGCCGGGGTGCGGGAGGTCAACCGGGCCTTCGCCGACGCCGCCGACCGGGAACTGAAGGGCGTGCTGCGCTACAGCACCGACCCGATCGTGTCCCGCGACATCGTGGGCGACCCCGCGTCCTGCGTGTTCGACTCCGCGCTCACCCAGGCGGACGGCGAACTGGTCAAGGTCTTCGGCTGGTACGACAACGAGTGGGGCTACGCCAACCGGCTCGTCGAGACGGCTGCCCGCATGGCCGAGTGACAGCGCCTAATCGCGCCGCCAGGCGGGGTTCAGCCGGATCTCGATGGCGTCGCACGTCGTCTCCGGCGCCGGGTCGGCGGTCACGCGGACCTGTATCGGACGGCCCGAACCGGCCTCGACGAACGACAGGGGCGGGCGGCCGTCCTGCAGGTACCTGTCACCCCACTGCAGGAGCGACAGGAACACCGGCAGCAGGTCCTCCCCGGCCTCGGTCAGCCGGTACTCGTCGCGGGCCCGGCTCCCCGGCTCCCGGTAGACAACGGATGCGACGATGCCCGCGGCCTTCAGCTGTTTGAGCGCCCGCGACACCGCGGGCGCCGAGGTCCCGGTCCGCGTCACGAAGTCGTCGAACCTGGTCGTGCCGTAGAAGCATTCGCGGACCACCAGGAACACCGTCTTGGTGCTGAGCAGGTCCAGCACCCGCCCCGCCGAGCATCCCTCGCCGATCGACCACGCGTCCCGGTCGCTCAGTCGTTCTTCGAATCTCATCGCCACCCCGTCATTGTAACTAACGCTTGCGTTATTCAGCGTGGCGTGATTCAATCCTCTCACTAACGAGGTCGTTACTCAGGGGGAGATGTCGTGGTCGCAGTAGCGGGCAGGGTGGTCGTGGTGACCGGGGGCCGGCGTGGTCTCGGCGCGGCGCTGGTCGACGAGGTGCTGGCGCGCGGGGCGCGGAAGGTGTACTCGACGGCGCGCTCGGCGTACACCGACGACCGTCCGGAGGTGGTCACCGCCGAGCTGGAGGTCGGCTCGGCGGCGTCGGTCGCCGCCCTCGCGGGGGCCGCCGCCGACGCCGAGATCGTGTTCAACAACGCCGGGATCCTGCTGCCGGCCCCGCTGCTGACGGGTGACCTCGAACGCGCCACCGTGACGTTCGACGTCAACGTCTTCGGGCCGCTGCGGGTGGCCCGGGCCTTCGCGCCGATCCTGGCCGCGAACGGCGGGGGCGCGCTGGTGAACATGCACTCCGCGCTGTCCTGGCTGGCCGGCAGCGGCGCCTACGGGGCGTCCAAGGCGGCGGCGTGGTCCCTCACGAACTCCCTCAGGCTGGAACTGGCGCGCCAGAACACCCAGGTCGTCGGCGTGCACGCGGGGTTCATCGACACCGACATGGTCTCCGCCGTCGAGGCGCCGAAGGCGACGCCGGCCGAGGTGGCCGCACGCATCGTCGACGGTCTGGAGGCCGGGGACGTGGAGGTGCTCGCCGACGACGCGTCGATCGCCGCCAAGGCGGCGCTGTCCGGCCCCGTTGAGCGCCTGACCTTCTCCGCCGCCCGCTGACGCCGCATCTCGAGGAGTACGGAACCGCTATGCCGCTGTGGAGCATTCATCACACGCCCGGGATTTTCACCGACGAGGAGAAGCACCGGCTCGCCTCCCGCATCACCGACCACTACGAACAGGTCGGGCTGCCCCGGTTCTACGTGGTCACCCTGTTCCACCAGACCCGGTCCGAGGATTTCCACGTTGGCGGGGAGCCCACCCCGGCCGGGGTCCGCATCGTCATCGACCACATCGCCCGCCGCAACCCCGACCGGGAGAGCCGGCGACGGACCGCCCGATGGATCGAGGGCATGCTGCGGCCCCACCTCGAACGGCACGCGGGACTGCATTGGGAGTTCCATGTCGACGAGACCAGTGAGGACATCTGGATGATCAACGGGATCGCGCCGCCTCCGGCGGGCTCCGACGCCGAGAGGCTCTGGGCGGAGCGCGACTCGGCCGCTCCCTACTGACCGTCTCCCCGACGTGTGGCGAGCGGGGCGTCGTAGGTGAGGAAGAAGTCGCGGACGTCCTCGGCGAGCAGTTCCGGCACCTCCATCGCGGCGAAGTGGCCGCCGCGCTCGAACTCCGACCAGTGCCTGATGTCGTACAGCCGCTCGGCCAGCGGCCGCACCGACTGCGTGATGTCGTGCGCGAACACCGCCACTCCGACCGGCACCGGGCACGGCTCGGTCCGCCGCGGGGCGTCGCGGTGCAGCCGCGCCGAGGAGGCCGCGGTGGCGGTGAGCCAGTACAGCGAGACGTCGGTGAGCATCCGCTCGTCGCTGATCCGCGAGCGAGGGTCGGTCCACTGCGCGAAGCGCTCGGCGATCCAGGCCAGCTGGCCGACCGGCGAGTCGGTCAGCGCGTAGCCGATGGTCTGCGGGGTGGTGGCCTGCAGAGCCTGGTACGGCGGGCGGTTGGCCATCAGCCGCCGCACCTTGTCCAACCGGGCTTCCTCCGTTTCGGACAGTTCGATGCCGGCGTCCGGGTCCGGCCGGGTCGGCAGGTAGTTCACGTGCACCCCGACGACCTGCCCGGGCGCCACCGCGCCGAGCGCCAGTGAGATGCCCGAGCCGAAGTCGCCACCCTGCGCGCCGTAGCGCTCGTACCCGAGACGGCGCATCAGTTCGGCCCAGGCCCGCGCGACCCGGACGATGTCCCAGCCGCGCTCGTGGGTCGGCCCGGAGAAGCCGTACCCGGGGATGGACGGGATCACCAGGTGGAAGTCGCGCGACAGCGGCTCGATGACGTCGAGGAACTCCAGGAACGAGCCGGGCCAGCCGTGCGTGAGGATCAGCGCGAGCGCGTCCGGCTTCGGCGACCGGACGTGGACGAAGTGGATGCTCTGGCCGTCGATCTCCGTCATGAAGTGCGGCAGCTCGTTGAGCTGGGCCTCGTGCTCGCGCCAGTCGTAGCCGGTGCGCCAGTGTTCGGCCAGTTCTCTGAGCCGCGCCAGCGGGAAGCCGTAGTCCCATCCGGCGTCGGCGACCTCGTTGGGCCAGCGGGTGCGGGTGAGCCGGTCTCGCAGGTCGTCGAGGTCGGCCTGAGGGATGTCGATGCGGAACGGCTTGATCATGCTGCTGACTCCAGGGGATTCGTCGTGCGCCCGGCCGTCCGGACGGCCGGCGTCTGGTCTCGGGAAATCGTTCGCCGGTGGACAGATTCGATGCGGTCGGCGATCAGAGTGTCCGTGGACATGACGGCCTCTTTTCGTTGGCGATGCCAATGTTGGTAGCGCCAACCATACAGGGATTCATTGGTTGCGCCAACAATGTAGGGTGGCTGACGTGGAGAAGACACCCGCACGCCTGACCGCGAAGCCGAGCTGGCTGCTCACCCAGCTGGCGGTGCACGCCCACCGGCTGGCGTCCGACGGCTTCGGCGAGGTGGGCGCGCGCGGGTACCACTACCGGATCCTGGCCGCGCTGCACGAGTTCGGGGTGGCCAGTCAGGCCGAGCTCGGCCGCCGATGCAGCATGGACCGCAGCGACGTGGTGGCGGCGATCAACCAGCTGGCCGGGCAGGGGTTCGTCGAGCGGACGCCGGACCCGGAGGACCGCAGGCGCAACATCGTGGCCCTCACCGCGGCGGGTGAGGAACAACTGCGACGTATGGACCGGGCACTGGACAAGGTGCAGGACGACCTGCTCGGACCGCTTCCGGCCGAGGACAGGCAGACCTTGACCCGCCTTCTCACCCGGCTGCTCGCGCATCACCAACGCAGGTGAGGCGGCCGGCCGCCCGGGGGCGAGGTGTCGATCACCCGTCCGGTCTTGGCGACGGCGGGCACCCGTAGCACGATCGGGGCAAGCGGTCCGCGGCTGGCGGGAGGTCCGGATGGCGACCGTCCTGCTCCCCGGCGACCCGCGCAGGCTCGGCGGCTACTGGCTCGCCGGCCGCCTGGGCGAGGGCGGGCAGGGCGTCGTCTACGAGGCGTACGACGAGGCCGGGCAGCGGGTCGCCGTCAAGGTCCTGCGCCCGGCGGGCGAGGTGGAGGACGAGCAGGCGCGGGCGCGGTTCGCCAAGGAGGTCGCCGCCGCGCGCCGGGTCGCGCCGTTCTGCACGGCCCGGGTCATCTTCGCCGACCTGGAGGGCCCCCGGCCGTACATCGTGAGCGAGTTCGTCGCCGGGCCCAGCCTGCGCGCGGCGGTCGCGCGGAGCGGGCCGTACGGGCCGGAGGAGCTGCACCGCCTCGCCACGGGCATCGCGACGGCGCTGGCCGCCATCCACGAGGCGTCGGTGATCCATCGCGACCTCAAACCGGACAACGTGCTGATCGGCCCGGACGGCCCGAGGGTCATCGACTTCGGCATCGCCAGGACCGCCGACATGTCGCTGACGACGACGGGGCACGTCGCCGGCACACCGGCCTTCATGGCCCCGGAGATCGTGGTCGGTGCCCGGGGTGGCCCCGCCGTCGACATCTGGGCCTGGGGAGCGGTGACGCTGTTCGCAGCCACCGGCCGGGAGCCGTTCGCCGGGGGGACCACGCCACTGCCGGTGCCCGGCGGCGCTCCCGGCCCGCCGGGGCAGGCGCTGACCGGGGTCGCGGCCCTGCTGCACCGCATCCTGGCCGCCGATCCGGATCTGACGGCGCTGCGGGAGCCGCTGCGCGGCCTGGTGGCCCGGGCGCTCGACAAGAACCCGGAGGCCAGGCCCGACGCGGCCGTCCTCCTCGCGGCGCTGCTCGGCCATCCGTCGCCGTACGGCCGGGGCGAGGGGCTGCTCGCGGAGGGCACCCGTACGGCCGAGGGCACCCGTACGGCCGAGGGCACCCGTAGGGCCGAGGGCACCGGGCCGTCCCGGGCCCTCGCGCCGCCCTCGCTCGCGGCCGTGGCCGAGGAGGCGTACGGCGCGCTCGCCCCGGCGGACCAGGCGCTGGTGCCGCGGATCATGCTGCGGATGGTCGCGCCGGGAGAGGGGGGCGACGACCTGCCCCGCCGGGTGCCCGAGGACGAGCTCCTCGACGGCGTGGTCGACCGGGAGACCGCCGCCCGGGTGCTGTCCGGCTTCGCCCGCGCCGATCTCGTCGTCCGGGACGGCGAGACGGTCGCCCTCGCCGCCGCCGCGCTGCTGCGGGCCTGGCCCCGGTTGCACGGGTGGGTCGACGCGGACCGCGCGGGCCTGCGCGTGCAGCGGCCCCTGACCGAGGCCGCCCGCCTGTGGGACCGGCACGGGCGGCGTCCCGGCGACCTCTACCAGGGGACGGCGCTGGAGACCGCGCTCGGCTGGGCGGCCACCACGCGCCACCACGTCACGCTGAACACGCTGGAGAAGGCGTTCCTCGACGAGTCCCGCGCGCTCGCCCGGCTCCGCGCCCGGCGGCGGCGCCGCCTCACCGCCGCGCTCGCCGTGCTCGTGGCGGTCGCGGCGGCCTCGGCCGGGCTGGCTCTCGACCAGAAGTCGTCCGCCGAGCGGCAGCGGGACGTGGCCGTCGCCAGGCGGCTCGCCGCCCTGGCCGAGACCTCGCGCTCGTCCGATCCCGCGCGGGCGATGGCGCTGAGCGTGGCCGCGTGGCGGCTGGCCGGGGTGCCCGAGGCCCGGGCGGCCCTCTACAGCTCGCTCGCCCAGCCCCTGCGGCGGATCGACCCGCCGCCGCCCGTCACCGCCGGCGCCCGGTTCGACCTGAGCGGGGACGGCCACCTGCTCGTGGTCGCCGACGCCGGCCAGGCGGTCCTGTGGGAGGTGGCCGCGCACCGCGTGGCCGGGGGCGCCCAGGGCATCGGGCCCGCTCCCGGCGCCGTCGCGCTCAGCCCCGACGGCCGCCGCCTCGCGGTTTCGAACGGCGGCACGCTGCGCGTGTGGGACCTGGGCAGCGGCCGCCCGCTCGGGCCGCCGTTCGGGAACGGCGCGCTGGAGATGGCCTTCGGCCCGGACGGCAGGCGTCTCGCCGTGCTCACGCCCGGTCACCGGGGCCAGGTCTGGGACGCCCTCGGCGGCGTCGAGCTGCTGGACGTGCGCGACGAGCGGGTGGAGGGCGTCGCGGTCTCCGGACGGCACGCCGCCGTGCTGCTGGACGACGGCCGGTTCCGGTTGTACGAGCCGGCGGCCGGGCGCTCCGGCCGGGCGCGGAGGCTCACCGCCCCCGCCGGCGGGCGTGCCGATGCCGTCGCCTTCAGTCCCGACGGCCGCACCCTCGCCGTCGGCCGCGGCGAGGAGGTGGGGTTCTGGGACCTGTCCACCGGCCGCCGCCGCGGCCCCGTCCTGGCGGGCGCCTCCGCCGTCTGGCTCGCGTACGGCGACGGCGGCCGCCTCGTCCTGACCTTCGACCGCACCGGCGTCGGCCTGTGGAGCGCGGACGGCGGCGGCCTGCTGGCCTACTCCACGCCGGAGGACACCACCGGCATGCCGGACATCAGGGTCACGACGGGCACGGCGGGCGGCCCGGTCCTGCGCTACCTGCTGAGCGGAGGCCGGGTCGCCACGGTGGACGCCGCGGCGGGCGCCCGTTCGACGGCGGTCGCTCCCTCGGCCGCCGCCGCGGCCTTCGCTCCGGGTGCCCGGACGCTCGCCGTCGCGCCGGACGGGACGGGACCGCTGCTGTGGGACCCGGCCACGGGCGCCCGCCTGGGGCCGTCCCTCGGCGGCGTCCCGGCCGGGGCGCTCGTCTTCGCTTCCGACGGCCGCACGCTCGCCTCCGCGCCCCGCCCGGACGGCACGGGAGCCTCGGGCGACGACGCCGCGACGGTGAGCCTGTGGAACGTGCCGGACGGCCGCCTGCTCCGCCGGGTCCCGATCGCGGGAGCCGCGTCCGTGGGCGGGCTGGCCGCCGGAGGCCACGTCCTCGCCGCGGCGCCCGTCGCGGGCGAGTACGGGCCCGTCCGGGTGTGGGACCTGTCCCGCGGCGTGGAGATTCCCGTCCCGCGCAGGACCGGATGGGACGTCATGGCGGTCGGTCCGGACGGCCGGGCCCTCGCGATCGGCGGGCGGGACGCCGCCCTGGTGGACCTGGCCGCCGGCACGGTCACCGGCCGTCCCTTCGGGCCGGTGCTCGACGGCGTGCGGTCGATCGCCTTCAGCCCGGACGGCTCGACGATCGCCACCGGCTTCCACGAGGCGGGCGTGGGCCTGTGGGACGCGCGCACGCTGCGGCGGGCGGGCACGCTCGCCCCGGAGAAGGGCCGGTTCGACGACGTCGTGGCGCTCGCCTACGCGCCCGGCGGGCGGCTGATCGCCACCGGGGGCACGAGCGGGGAGGTCCGCCTGTGGGACGCCGCCTCCCGGTCGCCGCTCGGCCTGCCGTACGCCGTCCACACCGGCCCGGTGCTCGCGCTCGCCTTCGACGCCGACGGGCGGTACCTCTACAGCGCGGGGAGGGACGGGACGCTGCGGCGCTTCACCGTCGACCCGGAACGTGCCGCGGCGGAGGCCTGCGCGCGGGCGGGCGGCCCCCTGGGAGAAGACGACTGGCGGCGCCTCGTGCCGGAGGCGCCCTACCGGAAGGTGTGCTGAGGGATATGAGGATCATCCGTCACCTGCTCGCGCGGCTCCCGCGGCGGCCCGCCCTCGGCGACGCTCTCGTGGAGATCGAGTCGGTCGAGGTGGATCCCGACCCCGTCCCGATCGGCGGCGAGGACGCGACCGAGGTGACCGTCGAGGTGGTCACCAGCGGCCGGGCCGACGAGGTCAGGGGCGAGCTGACGGCCCCGGACGAGTCCCGTACGGGGCTGCGCTTCGAGTGCGTGGAGCGCACACCCTTCGAGGAGCGGTGGCGGGCCGGGCACGTGTTCGGCCGGGACGCGGCGGCGGGCCGCTGGCGCGTCGAGGTCGCCGCCGGCGACGTCGTCGAGGAGCGGGAGTTCGAGGTCCACGCCGAGGACAAGCCGCGGCGGTCGAGGATCGACGGCGTCGAACTGTCCCCCGACCCGGTCGACGAGGGGAGCCCGCTGACCGTCTCCGGCCGCCTGCAGGCGACGACCGGCAAGGACGACTGGGGCGGTCTTCCCGAACGGACGGTCGCGCTGCTGTTCCGTGCCGACGACATGCTCGCCCGCAGGGAGGTGGCGCGGGTCGTCACCGGCAGGTCGGGCCGGTTCGACGCGACGGTGACGGCGACCGAGTCCGGCTTCTGGTCGGCGGAGTTCCGCGGCTCCACCGAGGACCGCGCGCGCCTGACCACCGCGAGGAGCGCCGAGGTCCGTTCGACGGTGCGATCCGCCGGGGCCCGGACCAGGATCATCTACTCGGCGAAACCCAGGAGCGGCAAGCGGGGCAGGAAGGCGACCCACACCGGCACGCTGCTCGTCCGGGTGGAGCCCACCGGGCAGCCCGCCCGGTGGGACCCGCTGCCCCAGCAGCGCGTCCGGCTCTGGTTCGACCCCGCGGGCTCGGGCGCCGGCGCCGTACAGGGGTCCGCGACGACGGGGTCGAACGGCGGGTTCACCCTGCGGAAGAAGGTGCCGTCCACGGGCGACTGGCACGTCCGCTTCGACTCGCAGGCGCCCGCGCAGCGCCGGTCGTGCAAGTCGCCGGTCCGCAAACTGACCGCAGACTGACCGTGAGCTGACCGCGCGAATGTCCCGAAGGCTGTGCCGCCGCTGATCGTGACCGGCGGGGGGACGATGGCTCTCAGGGCCGCCACCAGGGCCTATACCTCGCGTATACCGGTCTCTTCGACGCTCGGAAGAGCCCGCAGAAGGTGACCATGCGACGGGGGCTGCCACGGCAGAGCATGGCCGGGGGAGGAAGTCGGCGGGCACCCCCGGCCCATCGGAGGCTCGCCAGGGTTACCGGCCTCGCGGGAGGTGACGGTGTTCGAGTTCGACGTTCTGGGGCCGCTGCGGATGAGCCGCGACGGGATGACCGTCCCGCTGGGCGCGGCGATGCTGCGACGCCTGCTTGCGGCCCTGCTGTGTACGCCGGGCAGGCAAGTGGCGGTGCCGGCGCTGATCGAGGCCCTGTGGGGGAGCACGCCGCCGCGCAGCGCGAACAAGACCCTGCAGATATACGTGCTGCGGCTGAGGCGGGCGATGGGGGAGCGCGACCGCGTCGTCCACGGGACCGGCGGCTACGCCGTCGCCGTACTGCCGCCGGAGCTGGACGCGCTGCGCTTCCGGGAACTGACGACGGCGGGGCGGGCCGCCAGGAGAAACGCCGATCTGGCGACGGCGGGCATGCTGTTCGAGCGTGCGCTCGGCCTGTGGCGGGGCCCCGCCTTCGCCGACGTCGGGGACGTGGCGCCGGTGGCCGACGAGGCCCGGCGGCTCGAGGAGGAGCGGCTGCTGACCTGTGAGGAGCTGGCCGCCGTCGATCTGGCCCGTGGCCGCCACGCGGAGCTGGTGACCGGCCTGGCCGAGACGGCCGGGCTGCATCCGTACCGGGAGCGGCTGCACGCCTGCCTGATGCTGGCCCTGAGCCGGGCCGGGCGCCAGGCCGAGGCGCTGGGGGTCTACCAGCGGACGCGGGCCGTGCTCGGCGAGGAGCTCGGCGTGGAACCCGGCCGGTTGCTGCGGCGGGTTCACGAGGCGGTCCTGCGGGACGAGGCGACCGGTCCGATCATCGACGAGATCCTCGGGGCGGAGGGGACGGCCTGCGCGGACGAACGCGCCACGTACCCAGAAGCGCGACACACCGCGGGCGGCGACGCCGGGAGCGACGCGGAGGGCCCGGCGGAGGAGGGGCGGACGGGGGCCGCGACGACCGTGCCGTGCCATCTGCCACCGGACATCGCGGACTTCACCGGCCGCCGGGACACGGTGGAGTCGCTGCGGCTGTGGCTCACCGGCGCGGGCGGGCACGCGTCCGCGACGCCGGTCGTGACGCTCTACGGCGGGGCGGGCACCGGCAAGACGACGCTCGCGGTCCACGTCGCGCACCGCCTGCGGGGGACGTTCCCCGACGGCCGGCTCTACGCCGACCTGCGCGGGACCGGCCCGCGGCCGGCCGACCCGGCCGAGGCGCTGGCGCGGTTCCTGATCGCCCTCGGCGTGGACGCGCGGGCGGTGCCGGACGGGGCCGAGGAGCGCGGCGAGCTGTTCCGCACCCTTCTGGCCGATCGCCGCGTGCTGGTCGTGCTGGACGACGCCGCGGGCGAGGAGCAGGTCAGGCCGCTCCTGCCGGGCGGCCCGGGCTGCGCCGTGCTGGTGACGAGCAGGCGCGCGGTCGCGGGCCTGAGCGCCCGCGCCGTACGCGTCGGCCCGCTCGACCCGGCATGCGCGTCCGAGCTGCTCGCGCGCATCGCCGGGCCGGACCGGGCGGCGGCGCGGCCCGCGGTCGCGGCCGAGATCGTCCGGCTCTGCGGTCATCTGCCGCTGGCGATACGGATCGCCGGGGCGAAACTGGTGCTGCGCGAGCACTGGCACCTCGGACACCTGGCGGATCGCCTGCGCGAGGAGCGGCGGCGCCTGGACGAGCTCGCCGTCGGCGACCTGTCGGTCCGGGCAGGGCTGGCCGCCGACTACGGCAGTCTCGGCGAGACCGCCCGGCGGGCGCTGCGGATGCTCGGCCTGCTCGACGTTCCCGACATCGCCGCCTGGATGCTCGCGGCGGCTCTCGACGTGCCGGTGCGCGACGCCGAGACGTACGCCGACCAGCTCGTCGACGCCCAGCTCCTGAGCTGCGCGGACGGCGAAGGGAACGGGCGGTTCCGCTACCGCCTCCCCGGCCTCGTACGGCTCTACGCGCGGGAACGCGCCGAACTGGAGGAGACCGCCGGCGAGCGGGACACGGCGATCGCCCGCGTCCTCGGCGCGCTGCTCGGGCTGGCGGAGGCGGCGGAAGACGGCCTGCCGGAGCAGGCGGCCTCCGCCATCCGCGGCGCGGCCCCCCGCTGGTACGCCGACCCCGCCACCACCAGAGCCCTGGTGGGCGATGCGGCGGCCTGGTTCGACAGCGAGCGGGAGACCCTGCTGGCGGGGGTGGCGCAGGCCTGCCGGCTCGGGATGAGCGAGGCGGCCTGGGAGCTGTCCGCCCGCGCGGCCGGCTACTACGCCTTCCGCGGCCACTACCGGGACTGGTCGTCCTCCCACGAGCTGGCGCTGCGGGCGTGCCAGGTGGGCGGCGACCAGTGGGGGGAGGCGGTGATGACGCGCGGCCTCGGCCACCTGCGCATGATCGGCGTGGACGTGCGGCGCGGCGCCGACCCGGAGGCGATCGAGGCGGCACTCGCGGTGTTCCTCGCGGCAGGTGAACGGCACGGCGCGCTCGACCTGCTGTGCCTGCGGGCGTTCGCGCTGCGCCGCGCGGGCGACCCCGACCAGGCCCGCGCGGCGGCGGACGAGGCCATGACCATGGCCGAGGAGATCGGCGACGAGCCCGCCCTGAGCCGTCTGTGGTGCCTGCGCGCCGTCGCGGCCCGGGAACAGGGGCTCCACGAGGACGCGGCCGCCTGCGCGGACCACGCGCTGCGCCTGGCGATCCGCGGGAACAGCCTCGTGGCCAGGACCCTCGCCCTGCGGGAAGTGGCCGCCGCCTGCCGCGACCACACCGCGTTGACGCGCGTCTCCCAGCAGATGTGGGAGGGCCTGCGGATATGCCGGCGGCGGAACGAGCGGCTGCTCGGGGCCCGCCTCCTGCTCGCCCTCGGCGATCTGTCCCTGCGGTTCGGGCGCCGGGACCCGGCGAAGCTCATCGCACAGGCGATGCCCGTGTTCGACGAGTACGCGGTCCCGTCAGGACGGGCCACCGGGCTCCGCGTCCTGGGCGAGTCCCACCGTCTCGGCGGCCGGGCGGACGAGGCGGTCCGCGCACTCACCGAGGCGGTGCGCATCACGCGGGGACTGCATGATCTCCACGAGCAGGCTCTCGCGCTGAGGGCCCTCGGCCGGGCCCAGCGGGACCGCGGCGACCAGAGGAGGGCCGTACGGTCCTGGGCGGCGGCCCACCGGCTGTTCCAGCGGCTCGGCAACACCGCCGAGGCCACCGAGATCACCGTGTTGCTGACGGACCGGGCGTCCCCCGCCGGAATCCCGATGGCTCGTGTCCCGAACTAGGGAGGTGTTCCGCACGCCTGTCGTCGACCGGCCTCGGCGTATCGGCCCCCGCTCTCGCCCGAGGCGGCGGACAGGTGTCTCACGACAACCTGCGGATGACGACGCCCAGCACCTCGCTCACCGGCAGGTAGCCCCAGTGCCGCGAGTCCCGGCTGGTGGGTCCGTCGCCGAGGACCACCAGCCGGTCGGCCGGGACCACGTCGCCCGGCGCGGCGTGCACGCCCGGCGCGACCTGGTCGGGCACCCTGTCGCCCGGCATCGCGGCGACCCGCTTGATCAGCCACTCCGTCCCGCGCAGTCCGGACGCGCGTCCAGAAGAGCCGACGCCGTCCGGCTGTAGGCGCCGGAAGACCACGACCTGGCCGCACCGCAGGACCGCCCGCCCGCCGCGCCGTATGAGCACCCGATCTCCCGGCTGGTACGTCGGAACCATGCTCGTCCCGGCCACCCGTACCACGACGAAGCGTCGCCGGGCCGCGACCACCCCGGCGACCACGGCCAGCGACAGCAGCGAAATCACGAAATATTGCATGATCAACCTTTCGGCCTGTCAGCCGATCGCGATTCTGTCCCGCCGAGGTAGCGCCGCGGTAGCGCGGCGCCTGCGCCGCACCCGCGACCGGCCGCAACCGCGGCGAAGGCCGCGCCGAGCATCCTCACAGGGCGGGCGGCCTACCACGCCCGAACCCAGCAAAGGGAGAAACCATGATCCGTAAGCTGAACCGCCTGGGAGACAGGCTGCTCGAAAAGCTCCTCCCCGGTGCCGAAGCCCAGGCCGACAACTGTTTCGAATACTGGCCGTCGGGTGGCTGCAACCGCTACAAGGACTGCTACCCCAACCCGACCGGCTTCCTCTGCATCACGTACTGGCGGAGCAGCTGCGGCGGCGCCTGGCAGAACATCGGTTACTGCTGACGCCGGCCGACACGTCCAATGGCCTACGCCGTGCTGACTGTCCGGCTCGTGCTGATGGGGGTCTTCCTGGTCTCCGTCCTCACGAAGCTGCGCACGCGGCGGGCCTTCGGCGATTTCACCACGGCGGTACGGCGGCTCGGGGGTCTTCCCCCGCGTCTCGGGACGCCCGCCGCCGTGGTGGTCGTCGCCGTCGAGGCCGGAACCGTCGCCATGCTGGCGGTGCCCGGCCTCGACGGCGACGGCAGGGCGGGCCTCCTGCTCGCCGGGGGCCTGCTCCTCGGGTTCGCCGCGGTCCTGGTGACGGCGCTGCGGCGCGGAACGACCGTCGCGTGCCGATGCTTCGGCGGATCGGACGAGCCGGTCAACCGCCGGCACGTGGCGCGCAACGCCGTTCTCGTCGCGTGTGCGGTGGCCGGGGCCGCCATGACGCCCGCGGCGGGCGGCACGCCCGTCGCGCCGCCCGCCGCCGTGCTCTGCCTGCTCGGGGCCTCGATCGCCGTCGGCGCCGTCGTGCTCCTCGACGACCTGCTCCATCTCCTCCGTTGACCCTCGAATGACCCTCGAATCGAAGGGAACGCCCATGGCCGTCCTGGCCGCCGCCGTCGTCCTGCTCGGCGGGCTCGTCCTGGTGAACCTGCTCCTGACCGGCGCGGTCATCAGGAAACTCCGAAAGATCACCAAGGACTCCCTTGCCGGGAGGGTTCCCGGAAGCCCCGGACTCGCCGTGGGCGCCGAGGTCCCGGCCTTCTCCGCGCTCACGGTCACGGACACGAAGGTCACCGCGGACGACTTCGCGGGCGAGCGCACCCTCGTCGGGTTCTTCAGCACCGACTGCCCGCACTGCCTGCCGAAGGCACCCACCTTCGTCGCAACCGCACGTGACGCCGCCGCCGACGGCATACGAGTACTGGCGGTGGTGGTGGAGGGCGAGCAGAGATCCGCCGAGCTGCTCGCCGCCCTCACGGACGACGTGAGCGTCGTCGTGGAGAGCGAGGGCGGCGCGATGGCGGACGCGTTCGAGGTCAGGGCCTTCCCGTCGTTCTTCCTGGTCGGCCCCGACGGGACCGTCGCCGGCAGCAGCCTGAAGCCGGAGCTGCCGACGGCCGTGCCGTCCCCGGCCTGACCGGCGTGGGGTCACGACTCGGGCCGCTGCGGCTCACCCTGGCGCTCGTCTGGCGGGCCGGGCCGGCTCTCGCCCTGTCCCAGGTCGCCATGGCGGTTCTGAACGGCGCTTCCCCCGTCGCGATCACGTGGCTCACCAAACTTCTGATCGATCGCCTGACCACCGGGTCAGGCCCCTCGACGACGCCGCTTGCCGCCGCGATGGCCGTGCTTGGAGCCCTGAGCGCGCTGCTGCCCCACCTGTCCGGGTACGTCCAGCGGGAGCAGCAGCGCCGCATCGCGTGGCGCACCAGCGACGAACTGTTCACCGCGGTGTGCCGCATGCAGGGCCTGACCAGGCTGGAGAACCCGGATTTCCACAATCGACTCCAGCTGGCCCAGCAGTCCGCCCAGACCGCCCCGCAACTCGTCACCGAGTCGGCGCTCGGAGCGGCACGTGGCGGTATCACCGTCGCCGGGCTCCTGGGCGCCCTCGCCACGCTCAGCCCGCTCCTCGCCGCCGTCGTGGCCGCGGCCGCCGTGCCCGAACTGATCGTCCAGCTCAGGCTCGGCCGCCGGCGGGCGTACCTCCGCCTGGAGATGGCCCCCGCGGAACGCCGCCGGATGTTCTACCAGACGCTGATGTTCGACCATCAGGCCGCCAAGGAGATCCGGCTGTTCGGCATCGGAGGCTTCCTGCGGCGGCGCATGCTGGGCGAACTGGCCGCCGAGCAGGGGGCGGAACGCCGGATGGACCTGACGGCCATCCGCTACAACGGCGCGCTCACCGCCCTCAGCACGGTCATCGCGGGCGCCGCGCTGATCGTGCTGGTCTCCCGGATAGCGGGGGGTCAGGCCGGCGTCGGCGACCTGGCAGTCCTCACCGCCGCCCTCGCGGGCACCCAGTCCTCCCTCTCCGGCGTGGTGATCCAGCTGGCCCACCTGAACGAGGCACTCGTCCTGGCCGGCCACTACGCCCACGTCGTCACCATCGGACCCGACCTGCCCGAGCCCGTCACCGGTGGGGACGTGACACCGCTACGGCACGGCATCGAACTCCGCGATGTCTGGTTCCGGTACGACCCCGGCCACCCGTGGGTGCTCCGCGGCCTGAACCTGACCATCCCGTACGGGCGGAGCGTGGCCCTGGTCGGCCTCAACGGCGCGGGCAAGAGCACGATCGTCAAGCTCCTGTGCCGCCTGTACGACCCCGAGCGCGGCAGCGTCCGCTGGGACGGCGCCGACCTGCGCGACCTGCGCGTCGACGACCTGCGCCGCCGGATCGGAGCGGTGTTCCAGGACTACATGGCCTACGACCTGACCGCGGCGGAGAACGTGGCCGTCGGCGACGTCGGCTCCCTCGACCGGCCGGAACGCATCCACGAGGCGGCCCGCCGGGCGGACGTCCACGACACGCTGGCGAGCCTTCCCCGCGGCTACGACACCCTCCTGTCGCGCTTCTTCGCCGCCGAACAGGACGAGGACCCCGGCCAGGGCGTGCTGCTGTCCGGGGGGCAGTGGCAGCGCGTCGCCCTCGCTCGCGCCCTCCTCCGCGCGGACACCGCCGACCTGCTCATCCTCGACGAGCCCAGCTCGGGACTCGACCCCGAGGCCGAGTACGCCGTCCACCAGCGGCTCCGCGACTACCGCAGCGGCCGTACGAGCCTTCTCATCTCGCACCGCCTCAACACGGTACGCGCCGCGGACCACATCGTCGTCCTCGCCGACGGCCGGACAGCCGAGGAGGGCACCCATGACGAGCTGATGGCCCTCGGCGGAGAGTACGCCCGCCTGTTCACCCGTCAGGCGGCCGATTTCCAGCTCACGCAGCCCTGACCTGTCCGCCAGTCCGCTTTCGCTCACCGCGCCACGCGCTGTGTGAGACGATGATCGGCCCCGGACTGTGACGCCGGGGAGCACGGGGACGGGACGCCGACGGAGGCCTGCACGGTATGGCTGTCATTCATCACACCACTCTGACGCCCAGCAAGCTGGAGCTGCTCACGTCGTGGCTGCCCACCCGGCCCTGGTACCAGGCGCCGGGGCGCCGGCCGGAGCTGACGAAGGCCGGCGGCTTCCGGCTCGACGATCCCGAGGGTGAGGTCGGGATGGAGTTCATGGTGGTCAACGACGCGAGCGGCGACCGGCCGGTCTCCTACCACGTCCCGCTCACCTATCGGGGGGCGCCGCTGGAGGGAGCCGAGCACGCCCTCATCGGCACGGGGGAGCACGGGGTCCTGGGCCGGCGATGGATCTACGACGGAACCCACGACCCGGTCCTCCTCGCCCAGCTTCTCGCCGTGTTCCGGGGCGATGCCAAGCCGCAGCACCAGAACGAGAGCGACACCCCCGATCCCACCGTGACCAGGAGCTTCACAGGAACTCCCGCCTGGGGGCCGATCCTGTCGGCCACCACGGACGACGGGCCGCACGGCACCGACGTCGTCGTGCACACCGCAGCGGACGGCGAGCCGGGCGAGCGGCTGGCCGTGCGGGTGACCCGCGTCCTGAGGCCCGGCGCGGAGGACGCCGCCGAGGCGCGGGGCCACATCACGGCCGGATGGCGTCTGCCGGACGAGGCCGAGGTCCGCGGGGTGTTCGCCGTCGTCAGGGACGTCTGACCCCCGGTCGCGACCACCAGGCGTTCTCACCGGTCGCGGACGCGGCGGAGAATCCGGACCTGCCGGGGGGCCAGGGTCGTGCCGGCGGCCAGGGCGGGGCCGTGGAGGGGCTCGCCGGGAATCGCGGACAGGTCGACGTGCCGGTCGGTGCGGTTGACCAGGAACCAGTAGTCGTCGGTGCCGTCGGTGCGTACGGCGAGGTCGACCAGGCCGCGGGCCTCCGAGGGCAGCTCGGAGGAGACTTCGGCGACGTCCAGCAGGCGGGGGAGGACGACCCCGAGCCCCTCGGGGCCGAGGCGGGTGGAGACGTACGACGCCGAGCCCGCTCCCGCGCGGCGCGTCGTGACGGCGGGGCGCCCGGCGTGGTCCCCGGTCTTGTACGTCGCGAGGACCTCGGCCGCTGGGTCGATGAGGTCGATCCGGTCGGTCCACAGGGTGCCGGACACGCCGAGGTCGAGGTCGACGGCGTCGCCGTCCGGCAGGGGACAGAACTCCTCGACGCGGATGCCGAGCAGGTCGCGCAGGGCTCCGGGGTAGCCGCCGAGCCACACGTGGTCGTCCTCGTCGACGATGCCGGAGAAGTAGGTGGTGACGACGTGGCCGCCGGAGGCGGCGTAGTCCTCCAGCCTGCGGGCGAGCGAGCCGGGCACGACGTGCAGGATCGGCGCCACGAGCAGCCGGTAGCCGCCGAGGTCGTCGTCCACGTCGACCACGTCCACCCGGACTCCCGCGTCGAGGAGCGCCGAATACCAGTCGAGGGCCTCCTGTCGGTAACGCAGCAGCGAGGTGGGGTGGGAGTCGAGTTCGGCGGCCCACCACGAGTCCCAGTCGAACACGATCGCCACGTGCGCGCGGCGGCGCCGGGTGCCCGCGACCGGCGCGAGGGCGGCGAGCGTCGCGCCGAGGTCGGCGACCGACCGGAACACCTCGCTGTCGGTGCCCGCGTGGGGGACCATCGCGGAGTGGTACTTTTCGGCGCCCCCCGCCGACTGCCGCCACTGGAAGAAGCAGACCGCGTCGGCGCCGTACGCGACGTGGGTGAGGGAGTCGCGGGCCAGGCCGCCGGGCCTCTTGGCCAGGTTGACCGGCTGCCAGTTGACCGCGCTGGTGGAGTGCTCCATCAGGAACCACGGCCGTCCGCCGGCGAGCGAGCCGGTGAGGTTCGCGGAGAAGGACAGCTCGTCCTGGGCCTGCGGACCGGTCAGCAGGTAGTGGTCGTTGGAGACGAAGTCGACCTCGCCGGCCCAGTCGGCGTAGTCCATGCCCTTGGTCTCACCCATGACCATGAAGTTCGTGGTCACGGGGACGTCCGGGGTCAGCTCGTGCAGGATGTCCCGTTCCGCGCGCAGGTGGTCCTTCAGCGCGTCGGAGGAGAACCGCTTGAAGTCCAGTTGCTGGGTGGGGTTGGGGAAGGAGGCCGCCAGACGCGGCGGCAGGATCTGCGACCAGTCGCCGTAGCGCTGGGACCAGAACGAGGTCGCCCAGGCGCGGTTCAGCTCGTCCAGGGTTCCGTACCTGGCCCGCAACCACTCGCGGAAGGCGGCCGCCGCGTCGTCGGAGAAGTCGTAGACGTTGTGGCAGCCGAGTTCGTTGGAGACGTGCCAGGCGGCGAGGGCGGGATGTCCGCCGTAGCGCACGGCGAGGGCCCGGGTCAGCCGTAGTGCGTGCGCGCGGAAGACGGGCGAGGTCGGCCGCCAGTGCTGCCGCGCACCGGGCCACACCGGGTGGCCGTGCCGGTCCACGGGGAGGATCTCCGGGTGCCTGGTCGTCAGCCACGGCGGCGGCGAGGCCGTCGCCGTGGCCAGGTCGACCGCGATCCCGTTGGCGTGCAGCAGGTCCATCGCCTCGTCGAGCCAGTCGAAGTCCCAGACGTCCTCGTCCGGCTGGATCCGCGCCCACGAGAAGATCGCCAAGGAGACGATGTTCACTCCGGCCGCGCGCATCGCGCGCATGTCCTCGTCCCAGATTTCGCGAGGCCACTGCTCCGGGTTGTAGTCGGCGCCGAACGCCATCCGGGCCCGTCCGGGCTCGGACGGCCAGCGGAGCCACCGGTGGCCGTGGTCAGAGTGCACAACGTCTCCTTCGAGTGATGGTTACGTGGTCTTCCACTGCTGGTCGGCCCCGCCGTGCGTGGCCCCAGGCGTACCTGACCCGGTTCCTGAAGTCGGTGACCCGGTCGGCGGACGCCGAGGAAGCACGTATGCGGTGAACTCGGTGGGCGCGGGGGAGACGCGGGCAGGGTGGTCTCGGGCCGGTGACTACCGCCTGACGGTGAAGCCCTGCTCCTCGCCGTACTTGAGCGAGGCGTCCTGCCAGGCCTTCAGGCCGTCCCGCAGCGTGGTGGAGGAGGTGTAGGCCTTGCCGACCGTGTCGTTGAAGATGCTGTTGGCGTAAACCTGGAAGGGCAGGTACGACCAGCCGCTCACGACCTGCGAGGCGGACTCGGCGAGCACCTGGTTCACCTTCTGGCCGCCGAAGTAGGGGAACTCCTTGTCCTGGAACTTCGGGTCCCGCAACTGGGCGGTGGTGGCGGGGAAGGCGCCTCCGTCCACCCGGGCCTGCACCCCCTCGTCGACCGTGGCGTACTTGAGGAAGGCGTAGGCGAGGGTCTTGTTCGGGCCGGCCTCGGGGATCGCCAGCGAGCTGCCGCCGTTCTCGGCGGTGGCCCCGCCTCCGGATTCCCACTGCGGCATGGGCGCGACCTGCCACTTGCCCTCGCCGGCCTTGACCCCGGACTCGAGGTTGGCGGGCATCCACGCGCCGATGACCAGGCCGGCGATGGTGCCGTCGCCCAGGCCCTTGTACCACTCGTCGCTCCAGCTGGTGACCGGCGCGAGCAGCTTGCCGTCGATCAGTTTCTGCCAGAGGGCGGTGAACTTCTGCGTGCCCGGCTCGGCGAAGTCGATCCCGACCGTGGTGCCGTCGACGGTGTACGGCTTGCCGCCCGCCTGCCAGATCATGCTGGTGGTGAAGCCCGCGTCGCCCGCGTCGTTGGTGATGTACGCCTTCGGGTTCGCCTTGTGCAGGCTCTCCGCGGCCGCCGCGAACTCGTCCCAGGTGGCGGGCACCTTGAGGTCGTACTTGTCGAAGACCTCCTTGTTGTAGAACAGGGCCATCGGGCCGGAGTCCATGGGCAGGCCGTAGATGCCGCCGCCGACGTGCACGGAGCTCCACGGGCCGGGGGTGAAGGTGCCGTCCAGCGTGCCCGCGCCGAGGGCGCCGAGGTCGGCGACCGACTTGGCGAGGGCGAACTGCGGCAGCGCGTAGTACTCCACCTGGGCGACGTCCGGAACCCCGGAGCCGGCCTTGACCGCGTTCTGCAGGGCGGTGTACTGGTCGTTGCCGGTGCCGGCGTTGACCAGGTTGACCTTGACCTTCGGATACTTGGCCTGGAAGTCCTCGACGACCTGCTTCAGCGTCGGCTCCCACGCCCACACGGTGATCGAGCCGCCGGTGTCGAGGGCCTTCCTGATGTCGGCGTCGGAGACGGCCGCGGACGCCGCGGGGGCGGCGGCGTCGCCCGCGGAGCCGCCACCGCCGGAGGAGCCGGAGGAGCCGCAGGCGCCGGCGGTGAGCGACACGGTCAGGGCCGCGCCCAGCAGGAGGGCGCGACGGCGGGTTATCGCCATGGGGAGTGCCTTTCTGGGTTGTCGGGGGGAGGCAGACGTCGATGGGGGCGGTCATTCCATGCCGGGTCGTCCCTCGCCGGTCACTCCTTGACGCTTCCGGCGGCCAGGCCCGACTGCCAGTAGCGCTGGAGCAGCAGGAACGCCGCGATCAGCGGGACGATGGTGAGCAGCGATCCGGTGATCACGAGGTTGAAGACGGCCTCGCCGCCCGCCGTGAGGGCCTGCTGGTTCCACGACTTCAGCCCGACGGTGAGGGGGTACCAGCCGGGGTCCTTCAGCATGATCAGCGGAAGGAAGTAGTTGTTCCAGGTGGCGACCACGTTGAACAGCAGGACCGTGACCAGGCCGGGCGCCAGCAGCGGCAGGCTGATCCGGAAGAAGGTGCGGAGCTCGCCCGAGCCGTCCACCCGCGCCGACTCCAGGATCTCCTCCGGCACGGCGTCGGTGGCGAAGGTCCACATCAGGTAGAGCCCGAACGGCGAGACGAGCGACGGGATGATGATCGCCCACGGCGTGTCGGTCAGGCCCATCTTCGAGAACATCAGGAACGTGGGGACGGCCAGCGCCGTGCCGGGCACCGCGACCGCCCCGATCACGACGGCGAACACCGCCTTCTTGCCGGGGAAGTCGAACTTCGCCAGCCCGTAGCCGCCGAGGGCCGCCAGCAGGGTCGCCCCGCCCGCCCCGGCGACCACGTACAGCAGGGTGTTGAGCAGCCAGCGGACGAAGATGCCGTCGCCGTAGGTGAAGGTCGCGCCGATGTTGTCGAACAGGGCGAAGTCGCCGGCGAACCACAGGCCGAAGGAGCCCAGCAGCCCCTCCTGGGTCTTGGTGGCGTTGACCGCCAGCCACACCAGGGGAAGCAGCGTGTAGACGAGCATGAGCGCGGTCAGCACGGTCAGTATCGCGCTGCGGCGGCCCTGCGGGGACCGGCGCCGCCGGACGACCAGAGGGCCCCGGGCCGCGACGGCCTTCGGGCGGCCGGCGGTGGGAGTGGAGGTCGCCATGGATCAGACCGCCTTCCGCATGCCGCGCAGCTGGACCAGGTAGGCGACGACCATCGTGATGATCCCCATGACGATGGCCACGGTGGCGGAGTAGTTGAACTGCTGGCCCTGGAAGGACAGCGAGTAGGCGTAGTAGTTCGGCGTGAAGTACGTGATGATCGAGTTCGGCACGATCGTCTTGAGGATGCTCGGCTCGTTGAACAGCTGGAAGCTCCCGATGATCGAGAAGATCGTGGCGATCAGCAGCGCGCCGCGCAGGGCGGGCAGCTTGATCGCCCAGATGATCCGGAACTGGCCGGCTCCGTCGAGCGCGGCGGCCTCGTACAGCGAGGGGTTCACCACCCGCAGCGCCGAGTAGAGGATCAGCATGTTGTAGCCCACGAACTCCCAGGTCACGATGTTGCCGACGGAGGCGAGGATCAGGTCGGGCGACAGCGGATCGGGCAGCGAGAGCCCGAACGCCTCGTTGACGTTGCCGATCAGGCCGAACCTGGTGCCGTACATGAAGCCCCACATCAGCGTGGCGACGACCGCGGGCACCGCGTACGGCAGGAACACGGAGATCCGGAAGAACGCCGACCCGTAGAGCCTGCCGCTGTCGATCGCGAGGGCGACCAGCAGTGCGAGGAAGAGCATGATCGGCACCTGGACGACCAGGAAGAGCGCGACGCGCCCGAACGCCGACCAGAACTGCGGGTCCTGCAGGACCTTGAGGTAGTTGTCGGCGCCGACGAAGGACGTCCCGCCGATCAGCCGGGTGCGGAACAGGCTCAGGTAGAGCGAGTACGCGATCGGAGCCAGGAAGACCAGCGCGAACACCGCCATGAACGGCGCGACGAACTGCCAGCCGGCCCATGACCGGCGTCTGACGGCCCGGCCTCCCCGAACGTCCGAATACCCTTCCGAGACCACCGGTTCGCTCCTCTCCGCGGCGTGTCCGTCGGTCGTGGCTCCCATGCGTTTACGTGAACACCGTGTTTACGTGAACATCGCGAGCGAACGAGTGTGGGGTCGGTTCGTCGCGGAGCGTGGTCTCTCGAGTCGCCGAGGTTATGTTTACGTAAACTTCTGCTGCGGTATGGTGGCACCGGCCCTACGGGAGGTCAAGGGCCCCCGGGTCACATCCGGTCGGATCGCGGCGTACGATCTCCGGCGACGGGGGCGAGCAGGCGGGAGCGACACAGGAATGGATCCGGACGGCCCGGCTCGGCAGGTCGCGGCGCCGATCGGCGGGGCGCAGCGGGGCGGCTCGGGCATCCCCGGCGGGCGGCGCAAGCAACGGGTCTCGATGGCCGACGTGGCCAGGCTCGCGGGTGTCTCGTCCCAGACGGTCTCCAGGGTCGCCAACGGTCATCCCGGCGTCGTCGGCGCGACCCGCGAGCAGGTGCTGGCGGCCATGCGGGAGCTGGGCTACCGGCCCAACAGCGCCGCCCGGGCGCTGCGGTACGGGCAGTTCAACACGATCGGCGTGATCCTCTTCGGGCTGGCGTCGACCGGCAACAGCCGCACCGTGGAGGCGATCGCCACCCACGCCGCGGCCGAGGGCTACGCGATCACGCTGATCCCCATCGGCATCCCCACCCAGGACAACGTGCTGGGCGCTTTCACCCGGATGGGCGAGCTCGCCGTCGACGCCGTCATCGTCATCATCGAGATCCACCTCCTCGACGCCGGCACGGTGACGCTGCCCCCCGGAGTCCACGTCGTCGTGGTGGACTCCGACGCGGGAGACCGCTACAGCGTCGTCGACACCGACCAGGCCGAGGGCGCCCGGCTCGCCGTACGCCACCTCCTCGGCCTGGGCCACGAAACGGTCTGGCACGTCACCGGCCCGGAGACGTCCTTCGCGAGTCAGCGCCGCGCCCAGGCGTGGCGGCTGGCCCTGGAGGAGGCCGGGCGGCCGGTGCCGCCGCCGTTGCACGGCGACTGGTCCGCCGAGTCCGGCTACGCCGCCGGGCTGGCGCTGACCGGCGAACCCGGCTGCACGGCGGTGTTCGCCTCCAACGACCAGATGGCCCTCGGCCTGCTGCGCGCCTTCCACGAGCGGGGGCTGGCGGTCCCCGCCGACGTCAGCGTGGTCGGCTTCGACGACATCCCCGACGCCTCCTGCTTCGTCCCGCCGCTCACTACCGTCCACCAGGACTTCGCCGAGGTCGGCCGGCGCTGCGTCCAGGGCGTCCTGCGGCAGATCCGCGAAGGCGGAGCCGCTCGGCCGGGCACCGACCTCGTCCCCACCCGTCTGGTCGTCCGCCACAGCACGGCGCCGCCGCGCCCCCGGGCCTGAGGGAGGCCTCGGGCGCGGGGATCAGGTCAGCGGCAGCCGCCGGCGCAGCCGTCGTCGTGAGCGGTGTCGGCGGGTGCGGAGACCGAGGCCGCCGGGACGGCACAGCAGGAGTCCCCGCGCCAGGCTTCGCGACCTTCCTTGACCGCCACGGCGGCGATGACCAGCGCGGCGATCGGGTCGGCCCAGGACCAGCCGAAGGCGCTGTTGAGCGCCAGTCCCGCCAGGAGCACCGCGGACAGGTAGGTGCACAGCAGGGTCTGCCTGGAGTCGGCGACCGCCGAGGCCGAGCCGAGTTCGCGGCCGGCGCGGCGCTGGGCGTACGACAGCAGCGGCATGACGACCAGCGACAGGGCGGCCAGTATCAGGCCGGGGGTGGAGTGATCGGCCTCGCCGGCGCCGAGCAGGGTCCGCAGCGCGTCGACGGTGACGTAGGCGGCCAGGGCGAAGAAAGAGAGCGCGATGACTCTCAGGGCGGTCTTCTCCCGCTTCTCGTGCTCGGGTGTGGAGAACTGCCAGGCCACCGCCGCGGCGGAGGCGACCTCCACTACGGAGTCCAGCCCGAATCCGACCAGAGCGGCCGAGGAGGCCAGGGTGCCGGCGGTGATGGCGACGACGGCCTCGACGACGTTGTAGGTGATGGTGGCGGTCACCAGGAGCCGGACGCGCCGCCGGAGCGTGTCGCGGCGGGCCGGGGTGGGGCCGAGGGAGACCGCGGTCATCGGCAGCAGCCTTTCTCGGCCGCGTCCGGGCAGGTGCCGTCGGCGGCGACCGCGATCACCACGGTGCGCAGGTCGTCCAGGGCGCGGCCGAGCCGCTCGTCGGCCAGTTCGTAGCGGGTGCGGCGGCCGACGGGCACGGCCACGATGAGACCGCAGTCGCGCAGACAGGCCAGGTGGTTGCTCAAGCGGGTGCGGGAGACGCCCAGCAGCTCGGCCAGGTCGGCGGGATGGGCCGGGGCCTCGCGGAGCGCGAGGAGGATGCGGCAGCGGATCGGGTCGGCCAGGGCGCGGCCGAAGCGGGCGAGCACCTCGACGTCGGGAGCGATGATGAGCACCCTTCGACAGTACAGGAGATGTTGAATTCAGCTGATCCTGAACTCAACGCGTCTACGGACGGGCGGTCAGCGACGGCAGGGCGGGGATCACGGCGGCGAGCCAGCCATCCGGATCCGCGGTGAAGTGCGGCGCCTCCCGCACCTCCCACCAGGACCGCGTGGTGAGGATCGTCTCCGCCTTCCCCGTCCGGCCGTCCCGGTAGCCGGTCTCGCGTCGCCCGGTCTCCCGGACGACGACGCGGCCCCGCTTCGCGCCGGCGTCGTAGTCGTTCCAGTTGACGCCGTGACCGGCCCACAGCATCTCCTGCATCTGCCCGGTGGACCTGCCGTGGAGCTCCCGGTGGGAGAACTTCGCCTGGGCGGCCATGGTGATGCTGTTGCGTACGCAGTCGTTCTGCCGCCACAGGAAGTAGTTCGCGACCTCGATGGGGTCGGCCAGGGTGAACGCGCGGGCGTCGAAGGTGGCGCGCCGGCCCTCGGCGGCGTACGCCTCGTTGAAGGCGGCCGTCGCGATGCTCGCGGCCACGCTGACGATCTTCTGGGTGACGCCGCCGAACCACGGCTGGGTGGACGGGGTGGCGAAGTCGGTGACGAGGACGCTGCACTCGTCGGACTGGACGTACGCGAACACGCTGCCGGTGATCTCCTCGCACAGCGCTCCGCCGACCCCGTTCATGGCGTCCATGACCGCGGGGTCGAAGGGCCGGCGGGCGTCGCGGAGGAAGGTGTGGAACGCGCGGCCGTCGACACGGAGGATCGTGTACGCGCGGCGCGGCAGCACGCTCCTGGTGACGCGCTCATACGCCTTCATGCGGTCGCCGAGGGCGGTCTTGTCGCTCATGACGTCGTCTCCTCGGCCTCCGCCGCCTGGCTCGATCTCGGGGTGGACGCAGGATCTCACCCCATGGTGGAGGGGCCGCCACTGCTTATCGCGGAACGTCCTGAGCCGGAACGTCCTGATCCGGAACGTCTTGAGCCGGAACGGCGGGGCCGGTTTCGCCGGGGACCTGGAGACGGCCCAGGAGCATCAGCAGGAGCTCGTCGACGATCTGGTCGAGGGTGGCGTCGACCCAGCCGACGGCCCAGTCGTGCATGAGGCCGTTGATCGCTCCGATGAAGGCGGCGGCCGTCACGCGGAAGTCGCGAGCGGGGATCTCGCCGCGGCCCGCGGCGTCGTCCAGCTGCTCGCACAGGAAGGCTATCCAGCGGGCCCGGCGGTCCAGGCGCTGCCGGTCCAGGCGGGGGCTGACGCCGATGATCTCCACGAAGGCGATGCGGGTGTGGCGGGGGTCGGCGGTGGCCCCGGCGGCGTACGCGCGGAACAGCCGGCTGCAGCGTTCGATGGGCTCCAGGTGCCGCACCTGGGGGAGTACGCCGAGGACCGCCTGCTGCGCGACGTCGTTGACGTACAGGTGCAGCTCGGCCAGCAGGTCCTCCAGCGTGTGGAACTCCTCGTAGAACTGGCGGCTGGACAGCCCGGCGGCCCGGCACACGTCCGTGATCCTGGTGGCGCGGTAGCCGGGCCCGGCGCCGAACAGGTCGAGGCCCGCCTCCAGGAAGCGCCTGCGGCGCTCGGCCTGCCGTTCCGCCGCGGGCCTGCCGCCGTACCGGCCCGCCGCCGGTGTGATCCTGCCCGCCACCGCGCCCTCCGCTCCGTTGTCATGAATTTTGGGCCTTGTAGCGGAGGTCAGACGTGCCTACTATCCAGTAACACAGTCTGAATATTGAAATGTTCAGACTTGTGCGAGTCCACGCGCCGAAGGCGCGCGGACCCTCGGCCGGCCATGCTCGCTCACCGCCCACCTCCCACCCCCCGGAGGAAGCACATGCACGCTTCGGCCCTCGCACGCCTGCGCAGATCCCTGCTCGCCGCCGCCGTGGCGGTCGGAGGCGCCGTCGTCTGCGGCGTTCCGGCCGCTCCCGCGAGCGCCGCCGACGGACCGCGCGAGGTGATGTTCGTCGGCAACAACTGGGACGGCACCGCGGACGTCATCGAGTCGAGCGGCGACTTCGCCAGGATCGGCCGGATCGACGTCATCCCCGACAAGGCCCGGCGGCTGGCCGAGATCTACCTCAACCCCATCAAGCTGGCCTTCTTCCTGGGCATCCGGCAGGGTCCGGGCGAGGGGCACGACCAGTTCGTCGACGACATGTACGCCACCCCGGACGGCACGGCCATGGTCGTCTCCCGCCCGAGCTTCGCCGACGTGGTGTCCATCGACCTGACCACCGGCGCGATCAGATGGCGCTTCCCGGTCTCCGGCTTCCGCGCCGACCACATGGCCGTGTCCCCCGACGGGACCCGGGTCGCGGTGTCGGCCTCCACCTCCAACACCGTGCACGTCCTGGACATCGCCACCGGCAGGCAGCTCGGCTCGTTCCGCACGGGGGACAAGCCGCACGAGAACATCTTCACCGGCGGCGGCAGGTACATCTGGAACATGTCGATCGGCGAGGTCGACAACGACTTCGACAGCCCGTCGCAGGACTGGCTGAAGGGCGACCGCCACATCACGATCGCGGACGCATCGACGTACAAGGTCGTCAGGACCATCGACATGCGCGACCGGCTGGACGCCTTCGGCCGCAAGGACCTGTCGGACGCGGTGCGGCCCGCCGTCCTCACCCCGGACGAGTCGAAGCTGTATTTCCAGGTCTCGTTCTTCAACGGCTTCGCCGAGTACGACACGGCCACCGACACGATCACCCGGATCAAGACCCTGCCGAAGAACCCGGCCACCAGCGAGGACCGCACCACCTGGGTCAACGACTCCCGGCACCACGGGTTGTCGATCAACCCCGCCGGCGACAAGCTGTGCGTCGCCGGGACGATGGACGACTACGCCACCGTCGTCGACCGGGCCACGCTGCGGGAGGGCCCGCTGGTGAGCGCCTCGAAGCCCTACTGGGCGACCGTCAGCGGCGACGGGCGGGCCTGCGTCATCTCCGAGAGCGGCGCCGACCGGGTCACCGCCATCGACTTCGCGACCGGACAGAAGATCACCTCGGTGCCGGTCGGCGACCACCCGCAGCGCGTACGCATCGCCCGCGTCCCGGCCGGCTGGATCCCTCCGGCCGCCGGCTGAGGCCCCCCCGGTGCCGGGACGGATCGTCCCGTCCCGGCACCATCGGGCGTGCTCCCGGGTCAGAGGCGATGGGGGTTCAGGCGTCCTCGTCCACCTGGATGGCGGCGGCGGGGCAGACGGCGGCGGCCTCGCGGACCGCGTCGTGCCGGTCCTCGGCGGGCTCGGGCTCCAGCAGGACGACGACGCCGTCCTCGTCGCGCTGGTCGAACACCTCCGGTGCGATCAGCACGCACTGCCCGGCGCCGCAGCACCTCGCCTCGTCGACGACGACCTTCATGTCCATGTCCTCCTTGCCGATCGAGCCTCTGTGGTCAGGGGTCACCAGCGGACCGGGACCTCGCGCAGGCCGCCGACGGCGAGCCCTTCCACGCGTTCCAGTCCCTCCACGGGCACGGCCGGCTCCAGCGTCGGCAGCCTGCGCAGCAGCACCTCCAGGACGACCTGCAGCTCGGTGCGGGCCAGCGCCTGCCCCAGGCAGGAGTGGGCGCCGGAGCCGAAGGACAAATGGGGGTTCGGGCTGCGGGTCAGGTCCATCTCGCCGGCGTTCTCGAAGGCGGTCTCGTCGCGGTTGGCGGCGGCCATGCTGCACACCACGGTCGTGCCGCGGGACAGGATCGTGCCGCTGACCTCGGTCTCCGCGTTCAGGTAGCGGGGCAGGCCGAAGCCGGAGTTGGCGTCGAAGCGCAGCGACTCCTCCACAGCGGTGCGGATCAGCGACGGGTCGGCCAGCAGCCGCTCCCATCGGGAGCGGTCGGCCAGCAGCATGGAGACCATCTTGCCGATCATGTTGGCGGTGGTCTCGTGCCCGGCGACCAGCAGCGCCATGCCCGTGACCAGGATCTGGATGTCGGACAGCCCGCCGTTCTCAGGACCGCCGGCCGTGATCAGCTCGCTCAGCAGGTCGTCGCCGGGCTCGGCGCGCTTGGCCGTGACGAGGTCGGACATGTACTGGAAGAACTCGCCCTGGGCGGCCTCGGTCTCGGCCTTGCCGTAGCGGGTCAGGTTGAGCAGTGTGTCGGACCAGTAGGAGAACCGGTCCCGGTCGGCGGCGGGCACGCCGAGCATGTCGCAGATGACGTAGACCGGCAGCGGGAAACCGAGGCTCGCCCTGAGGTCGCCGGGCGCGCCGCGCTTGACCATGTCGTCGACGAGATCCTCGGCGATCTGGATCATGGCGGGCCGCATCGCGTTCATGCGCTTGGCGGTGAACCACCTGCCGACCAGGCGCCGCCAGTGCTGGTGCTCCTCGCCGCTGTCGGGGATGATCGTCGCCATCTCGCCGCTGAACACCCCGCCGCCGTCCGCCGACAACCGGGCGGCGTCGGGTGCGTTGAGCTGGCGGGTGAAGCGCGGGTCGGCCAGCACCTGCTTGACGTCCTCGTACCGGGTCAGCAGGGTCGCCCGGTCGCCGCTGGGCAGCGTGACGTGGGCCACCGGGCACGTCGCGCGCAGCTCGGCCCACTCGGCGGGCGGGTCCAGCGCCGCGTCGTTGGGGATCGGGTAGCTCAGGACCTGCTCGTCGGTGCTCATTCGGCATCTCCTCCTGTAGACGGTCGGCCGCCGTGCACCCTCCCGGTTGGAGGGGCGGCGCCCCTCACGTATGCCCGGGGCGGCGTGAAGGCCGGTCGTGCCTGTGCCCGTCCGCGTGCAAAGTTCCTTCGTTTCCAGGGGGCGGGTGTCTCAGCGGGGCACGTCCGCGCGGGCATGGGCCCTGCTCCGCAGGGGCATGGACGCCTGACCGGGCGGTCCGGGCGGCACCTGGGTGAACCACGCCCGGCCTGCGGCGCGCGTACGCGCGCCTGCTCGGGGACACGACAACGGGGAGGCGCATGGAGGACGGGTGGACGCGATCATCAACTGGCTCTGGGGCCTGTCGGGGACGGTGCTGTACGCGGTCGTGGCGGCGCTGGTCTTCGCCGAGGACGCGCTGTTCGTGGGGTTCGTCGTGCCGGGGGAGACGGCCGCCGTGCTGGGCGGCGTGCTCGCCAGTCAGGGCAGGCTGTCGGTGTACTGGGTGGGGCTCGTGGTGACGCTTGCCGCGATAGCCGGCGACAGTGTGGGCTACTTCATCGGCCGTCGCCTCGGTCCCACGGTCCTGAACGTACGGGTCCTGCGCCGCCGTGGCCACCGCGTGGAGAGGGCCCAGGCGCTGATCCGCCAGTGGGGTCCTCAGGCGGTGTTCTTCGCTCGGTTCGCCGCGTTCCTCCGCGCCATGATGCCGACCCTGGCCGGGGTCTCGCGTATGAGCTACCGGCGGTTCTTCCTGTTCAACGTCCTGGGCGGGGTGCTCTGGGGAGTCGGTTACACCCTCCTGGGCTTCTTCGCCGGGGCGGCGTACGAGCAGGTGCAGTCGGCCGTCGGCGGTGTGGTCGCGGCCGTTCTCGCCGCGGTCGTCGTGGCCACCCTGGTCGTGTGGCGCGTCCGGCGGCACCGCGGCATGCGCTAGGAGGTTTCGGGCAGGTGCGCGGCGGCGTGCGGGCCCGTCCGGTGGACGGGCCCGCACCTGCCACGACCGGTGCCCTCTGACGCCGGCGCCGTGGACCCCTACGCCCTTCGGGATCAGGCCGGAGCGGTTTCGAGGCCGAGCCGCTCTCGTGCCGGACCGGGCGGGGTGTCTGTCAGTCCTTGTTCGACTGCCGCCAGTCCCGTACGACGTCGCGGATCTTGTCGAACACGGCCACCGGGGGGCCGGCCAGCAAGTTCGCGGTGGCGGACTCACCGGCGCCCGGATGGGGCCTGGTCGGCGAGATCGCCTCGGCGGCCCGGACCGCACCGGCCATGCGGCGCAGTCGTTCGGGGGAGGTCTCCTGACGCAGCCGGGGGAACTCCTCCCGCTCCTCGTGCGTGGCGTGGTCGACGACCGCCTTCTCCAGGGCGGCCAGCCGGGTGCCGAACTCGGGGTGGTCGACGCCGAGGTCGTACAGGTCGGACAGGGCGTGCTTGGCCTCGTCCTCCTCGTGCAGCCGGGCCTCGACGACCTCGTCGCCCGCCTTCGACCGCGCCGCCGGGTGCACGACCTGCTCCTCCGCGGCCTCGTGCACCGCCAGCAGCCGTACGAGGTCGTTGAACAGCTCACGTCTGCGCTCGCCCCGCGCGGCCGCGACCTCCGCGAACATCGTCTTGATCTGGTTGTGCTGCGCCAGCAGCAGGTCGATTACGTCCTGTTCCGTAGCTGTGGTCACTGTCGTCACCTTTCGACTCGGAGACCGGACCCGCCTGCCCGGGCTCGGCCGCCCTACACCCGCACGTTCACCGTTGAGCCGGATGGCGTCGTGATGCGTCATAGAGAGCATGAGGATTTCGCGTGTCGCACTGCTGCCGCTGGCGGCTCTGCCCGTCCTGGCCGTCACGGCTCCCGCCGAGGCGGTCACGGCACCCAGGAAGCTGGTCGTGGAGTTGCGGGAGGAGGGCGGGTTCGCCGGACTGCGCAATCGGATGGCCGTCTACACGGACGGCTGCGCCGTGCTGAGCCGCCGCACCGGACCCACCGTGCGCAAATGCCTGACTGCCGCCGAGTGGCGGGGCCTGCGCGGCTCACTCAAACATCTGCGGCTCGGCCGTTCCGAGTCCCGGCCGCAGGGGGCCGACTTCCTCGCCTACAGCCTGACCTACAAGGGCCACCGGGCCACCCGCTACACGCTGCCCCCGACCTGGCGACCGGTCGTGAGCAGGCTGGAGAAGGTCCTGGTCAAATACTGGGCGCCCGACTGACCGTCTCGGCTCAGCTGCGCAGGTAGGAGGCTCCGTTGAGGTCGACGATCGTGCCGCTGGCCCACTCGGCGGCCGGTGACGCCAGGTACAGGACGGCGGCCGCGATCTCCTCGGGCCTCGCCACTCTCCCGAACGGGCTCTGGGCGCGGATCTCGTCGCCCCGCGGCGGCTTGAGGTGCTCCTCGGTCATGTCGGTCTCGACGAAGCCGGGCGCCACGGTCGCCACGGCGATGCCGAGGGGCGCCAGGGCATGACGGCCAGCGTCTCGCGCCACACCGCCTGCCACTCCTCGTAGGAGGTCCGCGTGATCGGGTGGTGCAGGAAGACCCCCGCGTTGTTGACCAGCACGTCGATGCCGCCGAGGGCGGCCGCCGCCTCCTCGACCATCCGCCGTGCCTCGCCGGGATCGGCGAGGTCGGCCCGGACGACGGCGTGCCCCTCTCCCGGCAGCTCGGCACGGAGCCGTTCGGCAAGTTCGGGGGAGCCGCGGTGGTGGATCGCGACGCGGTCGCCGGCCGCGGCGAAGGCCACCGCGATCGCCCGTCCGATGCCGCGCGACGCGCCGGTGACGAGGACTGCCCGCTCACTCACAGGAGGAGATTAACGTCCGGTCGGTCCTGGTCGTCATGATGCCCGCCGGTTTGTCCCTTCTGTCGCATCGAGGGTGCGCAGGGGGACCTCCAGCCGGGAGGCGAGCTCGGCCACGCTCGTGCCGTACGTCTCGGCCACCGTGACGCCCTCGGGGCCGATGTGGAAGACGGCGCGGTCGGTGTAGAGGCGGCTCACGCAGGCGAGCCCGGTGAGGGGATAGGTGCACTCGGGGACGAGCTTGGGCGTGCCGTCCTTGGCGAACAGGGTCATCATGACGAACACCTGCTTGGCGCCGGTGGCCAGGTCCATGGCGCCGCCGACGGCGGGGATGGCGTCGGGGGCGCCGGTGTGCCAGTTGGCGAGGTCGCCGCGTCCGGAGACCTGGAAGGCGCCCAGCACGCACACGTCGAGGTGACCGCCGCGCATCATCGCGAAGGAGTCGGCGTGGTGGAAGTACGACGCCCCCGGCAGCTCGGTGACCGGGAACTTGCCGGCGTTGATGAGATCGGGGTCGATCTCGTCCCCGTGGGCGGCGGGCCCCATGCCGAGCATGCCGTTCTCGGTGTGCAGGACGACCCCGGAGGCGGCCGGGAGGTGGTCGGCGACCATCGTCGGCTGGCCGATGCCGAGGTTCACGAAGGAACCGGGCGGGATGTCCCGGGCGACGCGCGCCGCGAGCTCGTCGCGCGCGAGGGGGCCGCGGTCCAGGTGCTCCACGGTGCTCACTGGTTTCCCTCCGTCGCGCTCAGGTCCAGGATCCGGTCGACGTAGATGCAGGGGGTGACCACGCTCTCGGGGTCCAGCCCGCCGGTCTCGACGACGTGGTGCACCTGCGCGATCGTCAGCGTCGCGGCGGTCGCCATGACGGGCCCGAAGTTGCGGGCCGTCTTGCGGTAGACGAGGTTGCCCATCCGGTCGCCGACGTGGGCACCGATGAGGGCGACGTCCCCCCTGATCGGATATTCCAGCACGTGGTCGCGGCCGTCGATCGTGCGCGTCTCCTTGCCCTCGGCCAGCGGGGTGCCGACCCCGGTGGGGCAGTAGAAGGCGCCGATGCCGGCCCCGGCCGCGCGCATGCGCTCGGCCAGGGTGCCCTGCGGGACGACCTCCAGCTCGATCTTCCCGGACCGGTAGAGGCCGTCGAACACCCATGAGTCGCTCTGCCGGGGGAACGAACAGATCATCTTGCGCACCCGCCCGGCGGCGAGCAGCGCCGCCAGCCCGGTGTCGCCGTTGCCCGCGTTGTTGCTGACGACGGTCAGGTCGGTCGCGCCCTGCCGGATCAGCGCATCGATGAGCCCGATGGGCATGCCGGCCAGGCCGAAACCGCCGATCAGGACGGTGGAGCCGTCCGCGATGCCCGCCACGGCCTCGTCCGGGTCGGTGAACACGGCGGTCATGAGGCGCTCACGTTCTCGAGGACGACGGCCAGGCCTTGGCCGACGCCGATGCAGATGGCGGCCACACCCCACCGCCGGCGGCGTTCGCGCAGCACGTGGGCGAGCGTGCCGAGGACGCGCCCGCCGGAGGCGCCCAGCGGGTGGCCGATGGCGATGGCGCCGCCCCTGGTGTTGACGATCCCGGGATCGACCTTCCAGGCGTCCAGGCACGCCAGCGACTGGACGGCGAACGCCTCGTTCAGCTCGACGGCGCCGACGTCGTCCCAGCCGATGCCGGCCCGGCGCAGCGCCTGGTCGGCGGCCTCGACCGGCGCGTACCCGAACATCTGGGGTTCCAGCGCGCACGCGGCGCGGCCCGCGACACGGGCGATCGGGTCCGCGCCGATCCGGCCGGCGGCCGCCTCCGACCCGAGCACGACCGCCGAGGCGCCGTCGTTCAGCGGGGAGGCGTTGCCGGCCGTGATGGTGCCGCCGGGGCGGAAGGCCGGCTTGAGCCCGGCGAGGATCTCCGGCGTCGTGCCGGGCCTGATCCCCTCGTCCCGGGTCAGGGCGGCGCCCTCGACCGGGACGACCAGGTCGTCGTAGAAGCCGTCGTTCCAGGCCGCGTCGGCCAGTACGTGCGACCGTGCGGCGAAGGCGTCCTGCCGCTCGCGCGAGATCCCGAACCTCTCCTGAAGCTGCTCGTTGGCCTCGCCGAGGGAGACCGTCCACTCCTTGGGCATTCGCGGGTTCACCAGTCGCCAGCCGAGCGTCGTGGACACGGCCGTCACGTCACCGGCGGGGAAGGCCCGCGACGGCTTGGGCAGCACCCAGGGGGCCCGCGTCATCGACTCCACGCCACCGGTCACGACGACGTCGGCGTCGCCGCTCTCGACGGTCCGGGAACCGATCATGGCGGCGTCCAGGCTCGACCCGCACAGCCGGTTCACGGTGGTGGCGGGCACGGTCACCGGCAGCCCGGCCAGCAGGACGGCCATCCGGCCCACGTTGCGGTTGTCCTCGCCCGCGCCGTTGGCGTTGCCCCACACCACGTCGCCGATCTCCGCCGGATCCAGCCCGGGCAGCTTGGCCAGCACACCGCGCAACGCGGTGGCCGCCAGGTCGTCCGGCCGGACGTCGGCGAGTGCCCCGTTGAACCTGCCGAACGGCGTGCGCGCCGCGGCGTAGACGAAGGCCGAGCCCATAACCACCCCTTCTTGTTCGCTATGCGAACGCCGGTTCATTTTGCGAACAACGCGAGCATAGTCCATGCCGCCGATGTGCCACCGGCGCGGGCCGAAACGGGCGTCCGTTGTCCTAGCCTGAAGCGATGTCGATCGACGGCACGGCGGCATACGACCGCCTCACGGGACTGCCTCCACTGGTCGGGCGCGCGGTCGAGGCGGCGCGGCAGGCGGGCTTCGTTCCTTCCTGCCGGCCTGAGCAGGGGCGCCTGCTGTACGCCTTGGCGGCCGGAGCCGAGATGATCGGGGAGACCGGCACCGGATGCGGAGTCGGCCTGGCCTGGCTGGCCTCGGGCGCCCGGCCCGGGGCCCGGCTGGTCAGCGTCGAACGGGACCCGCGACGAGCCTCCCTGGCGGCCCAGGTCTTCCTCGACCACCCGCAGGTGTCGGTGATCCGCGGCGACTGGCGGGAGATCCACCGGGACGGGCCGTACGACCTGCTCGTGCTCGACGGCGGCGGCCAGGGCAAGAGCGGTGAGGAGCCGGCCGATCCGCACCGGCTGCTCAGGCCGGGAGGCACGCTGGTCGTCGACGACCTGACCCCGGCCCGGCACTGGCCGCCGCGCTTCGAGGGCGTAGTCGACCAGGCACGGATGCACTGGCTCGGCCATCCGGGGCTGGACGCGGCGGAGCTGCGGCTCGCGCCTGATCTGGCCGCGGTCGTCGCCACCCGTCGCTTCCCCGAGACGTCCGGCACGGCGGATCGCTGAGCGGGCTCGTGCGTTCAGGGCTTGGCGGCGGGGCTCGGCGCAGGAGACCGCACCCATGAGCGCGGCTTCCGGCGAATGCCGCTTTCAGGGCGTGAGGTTGGCATCGGGCTGTTTCAGCGCGCGACGTGGCCGCTGAGCCGGGCGTAGGCGGCAGGGGGCATCCCGACCGCGGCGGTGAAGTCACGGGTCAGGTGGGCCTGGTCGGTGTAGCCGAGTTCAGCGGCCAGCGTGGCGAGGTCGAGGCCCTGGTGGATCCGCTCCGCGGCCTCGTGCAGCCGGAAGCGGCGGATCACCCACTTGGGGCCGACACCGACATAGTCCCGGAACAACCGCTGCAGCGAGCGCACCGACCGCCCCGATCGGGCGGCCAGCTCGTCGACCCTGGTCACGGACATGTCGTCCTCGACCATCGCCACCAGGGCCGCGGCCTCTTCCGCCAGCGGATCCTCGGACGGCCCCAGCCCCTGCAGGAACGTCTCGACGAGCGCGACGGCGGCCCGGGAGTCGGGCTCGGCCAGGACCCGTCCGACCAGGGCCGCGCCGGCCGCTCCGAACATCTCCCCGACCTCCACGAAGCGGCCGGACAGCCGGGACACGGAACCGTCGAGGAACGGCCGGAAGCCGCCCGGGCGGAAGCGGGTGCCGAGCACGCGGCCGCTGCCCCGCATGGTGTAGGAGAAGCCACCCTTGATCACGCCCGCGATCCGATGGAAATCCCGGGTGATCGTCATGTTCACCGTGGGGTGCGAGATGATGCGCTGTTCGTACGGCTCGCGGAGATCCGTCCACGTGACGACCCAGAAGTGCTCCACGTACGCTGAGATCCCGGACGACGGCGCCTGCCGGACGAAGTCGAAGGCGTCGAGCCCCGCGTACGGGTTCACCCAGCCGCGCTGTCGCGTTTCTACAAGCCGCGCCTCGGGCGGGCGCGGCACGATGGCTGCCATGCAAGAGATGATGCCGTTGATGACGGGCGCCACCGGACGTACCGCGGGCTTGGTGCGCTCGGTGCGGCAGGAGCAGCTCGGGCTCCTGACGCCCTGCGAGAAGTTCGACGTCAAGGACCTGATCAACCACCTCGAGTGGGTGGCGGAGCTGTTCGAGTCGCTGGCTCGCAAGGGACCGCGCGTCGAGCAGGGACCTTACACGGGCGACTTCCCCGAGCGGGCGGAGCGTGCGCTGGCCGCCTGGTCACGGCCGGAGGCGTGGGAGGGCACCAGCCCCGCCATGGGCATGCCGATGACCACGCTGGCCCACATGTACCTCGTCGACATGGTCGTGCACGGCTGGGACCTGGCCAGGGCCACCGGCCAGGAGTACGAGCCGGACCCGGAGGCCGTCTCACGGGCGTTGGGCTTCACCGAGAACATGGTAGAGATGGGCAGGCGACGCGGCGCCTTCGGAGCGCCGGTGGCAGTCCCGGACGACGCCGCACCGTTCGACCGTCTGCTCGGCGTCATCGGCCGGGATCCGGCCTGGACACCGTGATCAGCTCCGGCGCTGTCGCCGGCCGATGAGCAAGGGCGTCTGCCGGGCGCGCTCCTTGATCTGGAACATCACCGGAACCAGGTTGCTGTCCAGGCTGTTCGAGCAGCGGATCCCTCCTCGAACAGCGACGAGCCCTGGCGCCGGGCAGGCGGGCCGGCACCGTGGCCAGGGGGTCCGGGGCCCGGGCCGAGGTCGATCGTCTCCACGGGATCCTGGCACGCCGGCTGAGCAGTACCAGGCGGCCGTCCCGGACCTGCGGGACGCGCGAGATCCTCCCGCCGAGCATGCGCCACGCCCGGATCTCCTGCGGTGGCGGCCTCGGGCCGCCCCCGTAACTCAACCGGCCCAGGCGGCGAGGGTCCTGCCCTCGTCGTGGTGTCGCATGCGGGCCAGCGCCTCGCGCTCCAGCCGGCTCATCCACTGGTGCGGCACCCCCACCGTCTCGGCGGTCTGCCGCCGGGTCTGCTCCGCCGTGCCGTCGAGGCCGAACCGCAGCCGTACGATCAGCGCCTGACGGGGCGCGAGTGCGGCTCTGGCCGAGCGGAGCGCGTCCGTCAGGGCGGCCCGTTCCAGCGCCGCCTCCGGACGGGCCCATGTCGCGTGCTCCACCGGTTCGCTCTGTGGGGACGGATCGGGGGATGGAGGGCCGCCGGCCCGCCGCGCGTCGAGGGCGACGCAGTCGCGCGCGAGCAGCCGCCAGGCGAGGACGCGCTCCACCGGCCTCCCCAGTTCCTCGGCCAGGCGCTCCGCGGAGGGCTCGTGACCCGTCTCGCCCACGAGTTTCTCCTCGGCCCGGGCCAGCCGGTGCAACTCATCCCGGACGTGCCCGGGAATGCGGACGAGCCCGCTCGTTTCCTGCCCCTTCTGAATCGCCTTCCGGATCCACCAGGCGGCGCAGGTGGAGAAGCGGAACCCCCGGCTGTGGTCGAAGCGGTCCACCGCCTCGATGAGGCCGAGGTTGCCGTCCTGGATGATGTCGGGGAGCGACGCGCCCCGGTGGAGGTACCGCTTGGCCATCGACACCACCAGGCGGAGGTTGGCACGGATGAGGTGGTCGCGTGCCCGCAGGCCGTCGGCGGCCAGGATCTCCAGCTCGGCCGCCTCCGGCCGGCCGGGGTCCTCGCCGAGCAGGTGGCGGGCGTACACGCTGGCCTCGATGCGCCGGGCCAGCTCGACCTCCTCCCGCGCGGTCAGCAGCGGTGTCTTGCCGATGCGAGACAGGTACGCATCCAGCAGGCCTGGCTCGAACGCTCCCGGGATGTATCCGTGCTCGTCCACCGTCACTCCTCCAACCGCCGTGTGCGCGGGCCGTGTGCGGCACCTTCACGGTGACGCGGCGGCGAACGTGGCGAACGCGGCGATGGGCCCGGAACGGCGTGACGAACGTCCTCGGTCACCGCACGGCCGCCGGGACGCGGTGTCCGGGGCCGCGGGTGCGTCGCCGAAGGTCCCCGCCGGAGGGGACCCACGGCCCGGTGGCGGCGGGTGGTTCGAGGTCCTTCGGCCGGGACGTCCGGCCCTGCCGGAGGGGAGGCGCCGGGTGTGTGCTTGAGGCGTCGTCATCGAGACAAGGAGGTCACGATGAACCTCACGGAGCGGAGCCAGGGCCGGTTCCCCTTCCCGGAACTGCTGGAACTGCTGGAGAGCCCGGTCTACGGGTTCCGGCCGTTCGGCCAGATCATCAGAGTCGAGGACCGCGTCGCGGACGGCCGCTACACGCTGCGGGCGGAGCTGCCGGGCATCGACCCCGACAAGGACCTCGAGGTCACCGTGGGCCACGGGATGCTGCACATCCGGGCCGAGAAGACCAAGGAGATCACGGACGCCAGGGAGCCGCGCCGCTCCGAGATCGCCTACGGCGCGTTCTCCCGCTCGGTCACGCTTCCCCCGACGGCCAAGGCCGAGGACGTGACGGCCGTCTACAAGGACGGGGTCCTGGAGATCACGGTCGGTCTGGAGGAGGAGAAGAAGACCGACGACCGCAGGATCCTCGTCCAGCACTGAGCACGGGACACGGCATCGCGACCAGCGCGCGGCCGTAGGAGATGGGCGGGGGAGCGCTCGGCCCCCGCCCAAGCCCCGGAGGCGCGACGGTCGCCGGCGGCCGGTCGCCGTCGGTCCGCGGCGTCATGTGAACCACTCAATCACCGCGCCTCGCCCGGCTGCCAGAGGGCGGCGCGGATCTTTCCGTCGTCCCTGCCGATGACGAGGGCGGGTTTCCCGCCGAGGCGGCCGAGGGCGATCCGCATGACCCCGTGGCCGGGTTCGGAGCCCGGAACCTCCAGCTCGGTGAGCTGACCGCTCTTCAGATCGCACAGGCGCAGGTTCTCGCCGGCGGAGACGAGGAGCATTTTCCGCCCGCCGACGGTTGCGAAGGAGAGGTCGTTCACCTGACGGCCGGGGAACCGGGTCTCGCAGGAAGTGCTCACGCGCTTGCCGGTGGCGAGGTCGGAAATCCGGACGGCGCCGCTCGTGTCGCCGGACGCCAGGAGCCGCCGACCGGAGCCGGATCCCGTCGTCACCACGCTGATCTCGACACCGTTCTCCTCCGTGTTGTGGTCGACGGTCTTGCCGACCCGTTTGCCGGTGGCGACGTCGAAGACGCGCACGCGTCCGTCGCGGGCGCCGGCCACGACGACGTCCCGCCCGTCCACGTGGCCGAGAGCCAGGTCGTTCACCTGGAAGTCCAGGAAGGGCGATCCCTTGGCGAGCAGCGGCCTGCCGATCAACGACCGCGCCCGCACGTCCCCGACGAGCACACCGGCGCTGCTGTGCGCGAACGCCACCACGGGCCGGCCGTGGTACGTGCCGAGCGTGAGCGCGTGGATCTGGCCTGTCCATCCGGTGGTGACCTTGGGCACCAGGACGTCTCCTGTCGCCGCGTCCCACACGCGGACGGTGCCCAGGCTGCTGGCGGTGGCCACGTACGGACGGCCTTCGGCCACGGTCGCCGCGACGTGCACGACGAAGGCGTCCATGGTGCCGAGGATTCGCCGGGACGATTTCTCCCCGGTCAGCGCGGAGAGCCACACCCTGCCGTCCGGGCCGCCGGACACGACTCGCTGCTCGCCGCCGACCTCCACGACCGCCAGGTCGCCGGCGCCCCTGGTTCCGGTGAGCGCGAAGGGTCTGCCGGCTGCCGCGAGGCTCCACGTCGGCGCCGTCTCCTCGGCCCGCACGTCATCCGTCTGCTCCTCCTCGATCTGTTCGTCCTCCGTCTGTTCGTCCTCCTCCGACGCGTCCTCCTCCGGCGTGGAAGGGGAGGGCGGAGGGCTCGCGGGTTCCGAGGGAGACGGCAGAGGGGAGGACACCGGCAGGGAAAGCACGGTCGGTGTCGTGGCGGCGGGTGGCTGGACCTGAACGGCGGCCGGCATGTCGTCCGGCTCGGAGACGGAGTCCCGAGGGACGAGGGCGGCGGCCGCGAACACCGTGATCGCGCCGCCCGTCGCCACGATGCCTGCCGTCAACCCCCAGCGGGCGCGCGGCGACCAGTGGACCCGGTGGAGGAAGGGCGCCCTCCGGGTGACGCGTAGCGTACGGCCGGGGTGGACGGCCGGAGCGGCGGCAGGACGTGCGGCGGACGCGGTCGCGTTCCGGGTGAGGGCGGAGAGGAGATCGGTGGTGGCGGGCCGTTCCCCCGGGTCCTTGGCCAGACACCGGGCGAGCAGCGGACGGAGGAAGTCCGGCACACCGGTCAGGTCGGGCTCGTGGTTCGTGATCCGGTTGAGGATCGCCGGGACGCTGTCGCCGCCGAAGACCATACGTCCGGTCGCGGCGTACGCCATGGTGACCGCCCAGCTGAAGATGTCGGCCGGCGGCCCGACCCGCGCGCCCGCGATCTGCTCCGGGGCCATGAACGCGGGAGTGCCGATGGGTGCACTCGTCCGGGCCGACGAGGCGTCGACGACCTTGGCGATGCCGAAGTCGATGACGACGGGACCCTCAGGGCCGAGCAGGATGTTGCCGGGTTTCAGATCTCGGTGCACGATGCCGGCCGCGTGGACGGCGGACAGCGCGGTGAGGGTGGCGAGCGCCAACCGCGTGAGCCCGCCCTCGTCCCTGGGTCCCTCCTGACGGACGAGCTCCTCGAGGGAGCCGCCGTCCACGAACTCGCTGACCACGTACGCCTGGCCCTCGGTGATGCCGGCGTCGAGCACCCGGGCGGTGCAGAAGGCCGCGACCCGCCGGGCGATGGCCGCCTCGCGCAGCAGCCGTTCCCGGTCGCCGGCGCCGAAACGGGCGTGCAGCACCTTGACGGCGACCTTCCCGCCGCCAGGAGCGGTGCCCAGATACACCACTCCCTGCCCGCCCTGGCCGAGGACATCGGTGATCGTGTAGCCGCCGATCGTCCGCGGGTCGTTCGGCCTGAGCGGCTGCGTGTTCCCGACGGGGCTCACGGCTCGCCGTCCGACGGGCCGGCCGAACCCCGGCCCTGAGCCGGCAACTCAGTCCTCGACAGACAGCGCCGCGCGGAGGGCGGCGGCACGGTGGAAGAGTTCGGGGTGCGCCGCAGCCAGGTCCTGGTACTGAGGGATGACTATTGACATGTCCGCAGGACATCTCCAACCAGCGTGGAACGTGACAACGTCCAGATCATGGCGCAATCCGGACAGAGTTGTATAGATCAATCCCGGCGGGGACCTCAGCAGCACGATCAGTGCGCTTTCACGCGCTGGACCCCCACGTCACGGCTCGTGTGCTGACGAGGTCACATAGGCGATCGGGCCGCCCGAGGTGGATCTGAGCCGCTTGCCGAGAACGAGATCGGCGATCCGCAGGTCCTCGGGTGAGCCGCTCCGGACCGTGTTGACGGCACATGCTCAGGGATTCAGCAGCGAGGCGAGGAAGTCCTGGGTTTTGGCATCCGCCGAGTAGACGGCGGTGCCGATCATGCCGCGGGTGAGCAGCACCTTGTAGGTGTTGCGAATCAGCCGGTCGGCCTGCTCGTCGGTGACGCTCTTCTTCATCAACTCCGGGTCCTTGCTGGCGGCGCGTACGGTGACCAGGCGACCGTCGCGGTAGACGAGGTCGGGACCGAGGATGACGCCGTTCCAGTCGTACTCGAAGCCCTGGGCCGTGTACACGCAGCCGACCTGCTCGAAGCCGCCCGGCATGGTGGCCCACAGCGCGCTGGGAGGGGCGTCGCCGACGGCGCGGTCACCCTTGACGTTCCACGGCTTGGACCAGCCGTCGACCTGTACGTCGGATACGAGGCGGTCGTCCACCGGGTTGCTCCACTGCCAGCAGTAACCGGCCGTCATCCGTGCGGAGTGACCGTCGTTCAGCTTGCCGCGCAGCAGTCCCTCGAGTTCGTACGGCGACTCTGCGAGAGTGACCTCGAAGTGCGAATCACCGGTCCACGGCTGGGGCTCCTCACCGTTCAGGCCGAGCAGCCGCAGCACCCACTCCTCGTACGCCCGGCTGCCGCCGCAGCGGAACTGGGCGTCCAGGTCCACCTGGTGCACGGTCAGGCCGAGCGACTGCGCGTGCGCCCTGATGTCGGCAACGGTGCCGGTCTCGCCCGGCCGTACTACCTGGTGCTCGTCCAGGAGGAAGACGGGCACGCGGGCCGCGGCCATCAACTCGTCGAGTTGGGACCGTCCCGTGCGGTCGGCGGCCCTGGTGAAGCGGCTTGCGGAGGTCTCGCGGATCCGGTGAGCCTCGTCGCAGATGAGTACGTCGAGCTCGTTCGGCCTGGCGGCCATGAAGTTGTTGAAGTACTTGAACATCGCCTTCGTCCGCGGGGAGCCCTTGGCCACGTGACGGCGCATCGTCTGGGTGAAGGATCGCGATCCCGTGGCGTGGTGTGCCGGGTAGCCGCGCTCGGCCAGCTCGCCGAGCAACGACAGGGCGATGACACTCTTTCCGGAGCCGGGACCGCCGGTGACGATCACGACTTCCTTGGAGTCGGCCGCCCTGGCCTTCTCCACCGCGTGCAGCACGATCTCGTACGCCAAGCGCTGCTGGTCCAGCAGGACGAACTGGTCACGATGCTTGATCTCGGCCGCGGCCACCTTCAGCAGTTGCTTCGACGGCCGGACCGCGGACGACAGCAGTCTGTCCGCCGCGGGGGCGCCGGGCTCGGGCGCGAACTGGGCGCGCAGGTAGTCGATGAACCGGCCACGACGGCTCTGGCTGAACAGGCGGGTCCGCTCGTCCTCCACGCGGTCGTAGAGGTCGTGGATGTCCAGGTCGTTCGCGTTGTGCAGGTAGGCGACGCCGCGGACGGCGTCACGGCGGTGCTCCAAGGTGCTGACGAAGTCGGCGAGGTAGTCACAGTAGCCGCGCACCTGCAGGACCGGATGGAGTTTGGGGTGGTAGCCCATGCCCGGGACGAGTACGAGGTCGGCGTCGTCCTCGTACAACTCGGCGTGGCTCCACTGCTTGAGCTCCACGATGACGTACGTGTCGTCGCCGCTGTGCCGGTCCACGCCGGCCAGGATCACGTCGGCCCGCTTGCTGGTGAGGGGTAACTGGTATTCCAGCAGCATCTCGACGCCGCCGAGCCCGGCCTCGACAAGGTCCCGGGCGAGGACGGGCAGGCTGTGGTCCCAGGATCTCCGCTCGCTCGCGCCGGGATTGACGCCCTGGGTGATGCGGAGCTGTTCGGCGATCACCTCGCTGAGCACTCTCTCCGGCACTGACGCAAGCTGAAGCAGACCTTCCGCGGAATGCCGGACAACGGCCACGGACCAACCCCCAGGCAGCACGAAAGACTCGTGCGGTATGGGGGCATGTCCGCTCTCACGCGAGTAACGGAAGCCCGTCGGGCCGCATCACCAATACGTCCGGAAGATTACAACGATCCAGCGGAACGCACTCCCCGCGAAGGCGGGCGTCGTGCCGTGCGACGGCGGCGCGAGCCGGCCGCGGACGCGGCGCCGGGTACGGGTCAGCAGCCGGGGTACTTGCCGCGGGGGAGGCGGCCGCCGGTGAACTCGGCGGTGAAGTCGTCGGCGAGCTCGACGACGGTGTCCCTGCCCTCCAGCCGGGACAGCCAGCGCTGGGGGAGGGCCGACTCTCCGTGCACCGTGCCGAGCAGGTTGCCGCAGAGGGAGCCGGTCGAGTCGCTGTCGCCGGAGTGGTTGACCGCGAGCAGCAGCGCCCGCTCGATGTCGTCGCCGCTCATCAGCGCGCAGTAGACAGCGATCGCGAGCGCCTCCTCCGCCACCCATCCGCCGCCGAGCGTCTCCACCGTCTCGGGCGACGGCTCCGCCGTACCGGTCAGGGCGACCGCCGCCTCGATCGCGGCGGTGGTCTCCTCGTGCGCGGGCCGCTCGCCGAGCAGTGCGAGGGCGTCGTGGACGGCCTCCGCGAGCGGCGCGCCCTGGGCCAGGAGGCAGATCAGCGCGGCGAAGGCCCCGGCCGCCAGATACCCGGTGGGGTGCCCGTGCGTGATCTGCGCGCAGTCGGCCGCGAGCGTGAAGGCCTCCCGCGGGTCGCGGGTGGCCAGTCCGAAGGGGGCGGAACGCATGACGGTGCCGCAGCCCTTGGAGCCGGGATTGACCGGGCCGGGCATGCCGGGGGCGGCGAGCGGGCCGGGGCCCGCGCGTAGCCCGGACATGCAGGCGTTGCCGGGCGCACGGCGGGAGTACAGCCAGGCCTGCTCGCGCAGCCGCCCGGTGCGCACGAGGCCGTCCGCGGGCGGCGGCACGCGATGCTCCTGGGTGTCCAGCCAGCGCAGGTAGGCGTGGCGCATCACCTGCACCTCGCCGCCGCCGACGCCCCTCTCCCCGACGCGTACGTGGGCGCGGATCAGCCCTTCGACGGTGAACAACGTCATCTGGGTGTCGTCGGTGACCCGGCCGGTCGTGCCATCCCAGTCGGGCGCGAGGTCGGTCAGCCCCGCTTGACCGTGATCGCGGCGGATTGTGGTGATCGAGTCGAACTCGACGGGGGCGCCGAGGGCGTCACCGATCGCCCCACCCAGCAGACATCCGCGCACCCGTGCACCGAACGGAACATCTCTCACGATGTGCACCGTAGCGGGCCAGGGCACTCGAAAACCCCTCTTGTCGAAAGATCGCCGATCGGATAGGAACGGTGCTCACCTCGTACTCGGGCCGGAACGCGAGGTGAGCGTGAGCGGGAACCGGCACCGGCCTCACGGGGTCCGGAGAAGGGAAGTGGGACATCACGTGAACCTCGCGCAACGGCTCGGCGCCGGGCCGGAAGACCGGCTGCTGATCGTGAACGCCGACGACTACGGCATGTGCCGGGCGGCGAACACCGGCATCGCCTCCCTGCTCGCCGCCCGCGCCATCAGCTCGGCGACCCTCATGACGCCGTGCCCGTGGGCTCCCGACGCGGTCCGTACGGCTGTCGCGGGCGGCTACGACGTGGGCGTCCACCTGACGTTCACCAGCGAGTGGGAGGGATACCGGTGGGGGCCGGTGACCCGCGACCGCGCGGTGTCCTCGCTCGTGGACGACGCCGGCTACTTCCCGGCCGACTGCCGCACGGTGGAGGAGCGGGCCGACCCCGAGGAGGTACGCGCGGAAATCGACGCGCAGATCCGCAGGGCCGTCGCCCTCGGCCTCAACCCGTCGCACGCCGACAACCACATGGGCAGCCTGTACGGCCTGGCCACGGGCAGGGACTTCCTCGACGTGGTCTTCGCGGCGTGCGCCGAGCACGGCCTGCCGTTCAGGCTGCCCCGGACTCTCGACGGCATGGGCCTGCCGGAGGAGCTGGAGCCGTTCGCGCGGGGCAGGGCCGAGGCCGCCGACGCGGCGGGCGTGGTCATCCTCGACCGGCTGTGGACGCTGCCCTTCGAACTGGCCGAGGGGGAGACGTACGAAACGGTCCGGGACGACATGGCCGGTCTGATCCGGGCGTTGCGTCCGGGGGTCACCGAGATCTACATACACCCGTTCGAGGACACCGGAGAGCTCCGGCGAATCATGCCGCACCACGCGAAACGCGGCATGGAGTTGCGCCTGTTCACCGATCCGGAGGTCCGCCGCGCCATCGCGGAGGAGGGCGTCCGGCTCATCGGCTGGTCCGACTTGCGCACGCTGCAGAGAACCCGATGAAGGGCTCCATGAGGCGCGGTCAGGTGCTGGCCTACGGTGCGGGCAACCTGTCGGTCAACCTGCTCAGCCAGGCGTTCGCGACCTTCGCCACCTTCTACTACGTGGACCACCTGGGGGTCGACCCGTCGCTCATCGGCGTCGCCATGGTGATCCACGGTATCGTCAACGCGCTGCTCAACCCGCTCGTGGGGCACGTCTCCGACCGGACGCGCACGCGCTGGGGCAGGCGGGTGCCGTACATCGCGATCGGCATGGCGCCGCTGGCCGCGTCGTTCACCATGATCTGGATCCCGCTGGTGGACGGCGCGACCCCGAGGTTCTGGTATTTCCTGGTCGCGGTCCTCGTCTACGACGTGCTGTTCGTCGTCGTGGTCCTGAACTACGTGGCGCTGTTCCCCGAGATGTTCACCACCATCGCCGAGCGGGCCGCCGCCGCGTCGTGGCGGCAGATGTTCGCCATCGTCGGCATGATCGTCGGCGTCGCCGCCGCGCCCCTGCTGTACGGCGCGATCGGATGGGCCGCGATGGGCGTGTCCTTCGGCGTCGTCGCGCTGGCGTTCTTCGCGCTGTCGCTGCGCGGCTCGGCCGAGCGAACCCACGTGGAGGGCGAGAGGTTCGGGTTCCTCACCGCGCTCCGCCACACCCTGGCCAACCGTGCCTTCGTCACCTACGTCACGGGCAGCTTCCTGCTGCAGCTCACGTTCGCCCTGCTGCAGGCGGGCATCCCGTTCTTCACCAAGTACGCCCTGGGCGAGGCCGACTCCGCCAACACCGTCATCCTGGGCGCGGTGTTCGTCACCGCGATCCCGATGGTCTACGTGTGGAGCCGGGTCACCACCCGCCTCGGCCCGCGGCGGGCGATCCTCGCCGCGATCGTCGTGTACGGCGTGGCGCTCGTGCCGTTCCTGCTCGTCGGGACCCTCGCCCTCGCGGCGGTCACCGGGGCCGCGGTCGGGGTCGGGATCGCGGGCATGCTGGTCCTCCTGGAGATCCTGCTCGCCGAGGTGATCGACGACGACGAGCACAGGACGGGCGCCCGGCGCGAGGGGATGTACTTCGGCATGAACGGGTTCATCGTCCGCTGGGCGGTGTCCCTGCAGGCGGTGATCATCACCGTCGTGCTGTCCCGCTCGGGCTATCAGAATGGGGCCGCGGTCCAGCCCGGCTCCGTCGTGACGGGCGTCCGGCTGATGATGGGCCTGGTGCCCCTGGCGGTGCTGGCGGTGGCCTTCGGCTGCTTCCTGCTCTACCCGCTGCGCGACGGCGTGTCGCACCGTTCTCCGGCTTCAGCTCGGGATTCCGCCGCGAGGCGCCCGTCGTCGTGACCGGCCGCTGCCTGCGACCGCCGGGTAGTCAGCGGTCGCCGTCAGGCCGCTGCCGAGCCGAAAGCCGCCGCACGGTGGGCGACCCATTGGGCGTAGGTGAACGCCGGCCGTCCGGTGACCTGCTCGACCGCGGGCGAGATCTCCGCGGTCCTGCCGTCTCTCGCGGCCAGGATGTCGAGGAGCTCGTCGACCACCGGCGCGGGCGTGTCGTGACGCAGCAGCTGCTCCTTGACCTGTTCTCGCGGCACCTCCTCGAACCGCAACGGCCGCCCGATCGTCGCGGCGATGATGCGCACGCGCTCGATCTGCGTCAGCGACTGCGGTCCGGTGAGCACGTACGCCTCACCGGCACGCCGGTCGAGAAGGGCGCGGACGGCGACCGCGGCGATGTCGCGTGGATCGACCGGAGCCGTCGCGGCACCGCCGTACACCCCGCGCACGACCCCGCCGCCCGCGATCTGCGGTGCCCAGGCCAGGTCGTTGGTCATGAACGCGTCGGGCCGTACGAAGGTCCACGGCAGCCCCGACGCGGCGACGGCATGTTCGACCCGCAGGTGCTGTTCGCCGATCAACCCGGGCGTGGGGAACGTGACGGCCGACGACGACAGCAGCACGACATGCCGCAGGCCGGTCCGCCGCGCCGTGTCGAGGAATCCGCCGACACCGGTGAAGACGGGGAACAGGAACGCCCGCTCGACGCCGGACAGCGCCGCCGGCAGGGTTTCCGGCCGGGTCAAGTCGCCGGCCATGACTTCGACGCCGTCCGGAAAGGAACGACCGCCGGGGTCACGGGTCATGACGCGTACCTTCTGGCCCGCGTCGAGCAGTTGACGGACGACGTTGGCGCCGACGTTTCCGGCGCCACCGGTGACCAGGATCATGGTGGACTTCCTTCTCTTCTCTCAGCCCGCCCAGGACCGGAGTTTGTCAGGATTGCGCACGGCCCAGAGGTGCTTGACGCGGTCGCCTGCGACGTCGAACGCCATCACCACCACGATGGCGCCGTCCTGCTCGACCATCAGGCCGGGCTGCCCGTTGACCGTGCGCTCCAGGAACACGAGGCCGGGCGCCAGCTCGGCAATCGTGACCAGGTAGCGCGCGATGTGCTCGCCGCCTTCCATCGGGCGGAGCACGGCGCTGACCAGGCCGCCGCCGTCGGCGATCCCTCTGGCGTCGGGCGCGAGCAGGCCGACGAGGGCGTCGATGTCCCTGGCTTCCCATGCCTCCTTGAACTTCCTGACGGTGTCCGCCTGACGAGCGGCCGGAGTCGCGGCGGCCCGCGACGCGCGCATCCGCCGGCGGGCCGAGGAGGCCAGCTGGCGGCAGGCCGCGGGCGTGCGGCCGACGATCTCGGCCACTTCGGCGAAGGAGTAGCGGAAGACGTCGTGCAGGATGAACGCGACCCGCTCGGCCGGGGTCATCGACTCCAGCACCACCATGAAGGCCATGGAGATCGACTCGTCCAACGTGACACGGTCGGCCGGGTCGGTCGTGAACCCGTCCGGCCATCCACTGATCCACTCCCCGCGATCGGGCACCGGCTCGGGAATCCATTCCCCCACATAGTGCTCCCGCCGAACCCGCGCCGAGCCGAGCAGGTCCAGGCAGATGCGACCGGCGACCCTTGTCAGCCAGGCGGCGGGAGACTCGATGGCCTCCTGCTGCTGCCGCGACAACGTGTACCAGCGGGTGTATGTCTCCTGGACGACGTCCTCGGCCTCGGTCAGCGAGCCGAGGAGCCGGTAGGCGAGATTGATCAGCTGACGCCGCTCGCTCACGATCACGCGCAGGTCCGGGTCGAGCCGGCAGTCTCCCTGCGTGGCTGGGGTGGTCATGGTGCCCCCGATTCCTTTCTTGGCGCGCCTGCTCTCACCAGACCGACGAGACAGCCCGGCGAAATGTGAGGTCGGCTCTCGCCTCACATTTCCCGGTGCCGCGTCGTCGTACTGCTGACGACAAGAGCATCCAACTGGCCGGAGCCGGCGTCCCCGCCTGCGGCACAGCGCCGGCGTCCCGCGCCGGTCGCGACCGGCGCGGGACAGCGAAGGACCCACCGCAATCTTTCCCCTCAGGAGTGACCGAGCATGTCGACAACGACCGAATTCAGCGAGCTGACCGGTGATTACGTCCTCGATACCGCCCGTACGCGGATCGGGTTCGTCGCCCGGCACACGATGGCCAGCCGTGTGAGGGGGCGGTTCGGTGAGTTCGAGGGCGGCGCGCACCTGGACGGCGAGGATCCGTCGAAGTCCGCCGTACGGCTCGTCATCCACGCCGACAGCGTTCAGACCGGCAACCCGCGGCGTGACGCGCACCTGCGCGGGAGGTTCCTGCACGTGGACGACCACCCGGACATCACCTTCACCTCAACCGCGGTGGAGCAGACCGGTGGCGCCGGATTCGAGGTCACCGGCGACCTCACCATCCGCGGGGTGATCAGGCCGGTGACCGTGCACTTCGAGCTGACCGGCGTCGAGAACGACCCGCGGGGAGCCTTCCGAATCGGCTTCACGGGCCGCCTCACGCTCGACCGCACCCACTGGGGCGTCGACTGGAACGCCGCGACCACGATCCTGGTCAGCCCGAAGGTGCTGCTGGAGCTCGACGCCACCGTGATCCGGCGTATCGCCTCACCATTGTCTGGCAGTTGACCCGTCCGCCTCCAGCCCGAACCGCAGCAGGTCTGTCCACCGGCCCCCCTGTCCCTCCTGCATCCGCCGCGTGGCCAGCTCGTACAGTGCGGTCGTGCCGCCGGCGTCGGCGGCGGCGCGGGCCAGGCGTTCTGCGCCTTCGTGGTCGCCGGCCTGCTCCCGCATCTGCACCAGGTTGCGCATCGCGGTGGTGTCGCCGGCGTCGGCGGCGGCGCGGGCGAGGCGTTCTGCGCCTTGGTGGTCGCCGGCCTGGTACCGCCTCCGCACCAGCGCTTGCAGCGAAAAGGTGTGGCCGGCGTTGGCGGCGGTCCGGGCGACGCGTTCGGCACCCTCGTGGTCGCCGGCCTGCTGCCGCAGCTCCGCCACCTTGGACATCGCGTCGGTGTCGCCCGCGTCGGCGGCGGCCTGGTACAGGCGTTCGGCGCTCTCGTGGTCGCCGGCCTCGTGCCGCATCCACGCCAGGGCGGACAGCGCGCCGATGTGGCCGGCGTCGGCGGCGGCCCAGGTGAGGCGCTCGGCGCCTTCCCGGTCGCCGGCCTTCTCCCGTATCCGTGGCAGGCCGTAAAACGCGTCGATTTGGCCGGCGTCGGCGGCGGCCCGGAACATGCGTTCTGCGCCTTCGTAGTCGCCGGCCTGCTCCCGCATCACGGCCAGGTTCTGCAGCGCGGTGGTGTGGCCGGCGTCGGCGGCGGCGCGGGCGAGGCGTTCTGCGCCTTCGTGGTCGCCGGTTCGCTGCCGTATCTCGGCCAGGTCCTGCAGCAGAGCGGCGGCGTCGTCGGCGCCCACGTCGGCGGCGGCCCGGGCGAGGCGTTCGGCGCCTTCGTGGTCGCCGGCACTCCGCCGTATACGCGCCAGAATCGTGAGCGCGGTGGTGTCGCCGGCCTCGGCGGCGGCCCGGGCATGGCGTTCCGCGCCTTCGTGATCGCCGGCCAGCTCGCGCAGCCGCGCCAGCTTCCGCACCGCGAGGGTGTCGCCGGCGCCGGCGAGCGCTTGAACTATGCGTTCGGCGCCCTTGTGGTCGCCGGCCTGCTCGCGCAGCCGCGCCCACTCGTGCAGCCTGCTGGTGTCGCCGGCGTCGGCGGCGGCCTGGTACATGCGTTCTGCGCCTTCGTGGTCGCCGGCCTGCCGCCGGAGATGCGCAAGAACCAGAAGCGCGGAGGTGTCGCCGGTGTCGGCGGCGCCCCGGGCGAGGCGTTCCGCCCCTTCGTGGTCGCCGGCCAGCTCGCGCAGCCTGGTCAGATACCCCAGTGGAAAGGGGTGGCCGGCGTCGGCGGCCACCTGGGCGAGGCGTTCGGCGCCTTCGTGGTCGCCAGCATGCTGCCGCTGCTCCGCCAGGTGCTGCAGCGCGGTGGTGTGGTCGGCGTCGACGGCGGCGCGGGCGAGGCGTTCGGCGCTTTCCTGGTCGCCGGCCAGCTCGCGCACACGGGACGCATCGGTCAGTGCGATTCTAAAGCCGGCGTCGGCGGCGGCCTGGTAAAGGCGCCCGGCGCGTTCGTGGTCGCCGGCCTGATCGCGCGTCTGTGCCAGGTTGTAGAGCGCGAGGGTGTCGCCGGCTTCGGCGGCGGCGCGGGCGAGGCGTTCGGCGCCTTCGTGGTCGTCGGTCTGCTTCCGCATCTCGGTCAGGCCGTACAGCGCGGAAGTACGGCCGGCGCCGTCCAAGGCCCGGGCGAGGCGTTCTGCGCCGTCGTGGTCGCCGGCCTCCTCCCACGTCCGCGCCAGGTCCCACAGCGCGAGGGTGTCGCCGGCGTTGGCGGCGGCCCGGGCGAGGCGTTCGGCGCCTTCGTGGTCACCGGCCTGCTCCCGGATCCGCGTCAGCTCCCGCAGCGCAAAGGTGTCACCCGCGTCGGCGACTGCTCGGTACAACGCGAAGGCGTGACGATTGCGCCCGCGAGCGCGGGCCGCCTTGGCGAAAGCGCGGTGGTCGCTCACCGAGGCGGCGTGGCGGGTGGCGGCGTTCCAGAAGGTGGCGGGGGGACAGCGGAAGCGGCGGGTGCGGCTGACGTGCTGTTCGAGATAGTCGGCGAGGCGATAGGCCGGCTCGCCTTGATCTTGTGCGGCGGGGGCGTGACCGGTGCCGGGACGAGGTCTGATCAGGGCCAGCGGCGGGCGGGCTCCCCGGCAGGAGTGGTGATCGGTCAGGTAGGCGAAGGCGCGTTCGAGCCAGTCGTCGTCGAGCAGGTGCCATTGCTCGTCGCCGAGATAGCCGGGGGCGGCCTCTGCGAGCAGGAGGCGGGGCAGGGCCGGGCCGTGACCGAGCCGCCGGGCGTCGATCGCGGCGTCCAGGACGGCGCGGGCGGCGGGTTCGGCGTTGTCGTAGAGCTCCAGCAGAGCCGGACCACCGGCCAGGTACTGGGTCAACCGGCCCTCCGGGGCCCGGCGCAGGGCCTCGGCCAGACGGGGATCGCCGGTGTTCGCCGCCTGCCGGCCCGCGGTATCGAGGTCGGTGCCGGCAAAGGACTCGGGAAGGCGGATGCCGGCGTTTTTGACCAGCTCGCGGGCCTGTGCGTACGGATCGGGCTGACCGGCGTGCGGGACCGCGGTGAGAGCCTTCCAGTAGGCGGGCCACAGGGTGCCCAGCACCAGCACCGGCCCTCGCTCCTGAGCACGCAGCAACTCCCGGAGCCCGCCGGCGACCCGCTCCCCGACGGCTGGATCGGCGGTGAGCAGGTAGTGCTGGGTCTCGTTCAGCCACACCACGGTGTACGGGCCGATCGACCTCAGCTCGGCCAGGACCGCCGCCGGACGGCTCGGCTCGATCGGGTGCCAAAGCCGCCACGGTTCGGGCAGGGTCCGGACCGCTTCCCACAGGGCGCGGGTCTTGCCCGTCGACGAGTCGCCGACCAGCACGACCAGCCGGGACGCTCCCGCTCGCACGTCGCGGATCACCTGGGCGAGGGTTTCGTCATGCGATCGAGGGATGTAGGCGGGTAACTCCTCCAGCTCCCGAGCGGTGGCGTCGACGCGAATCGCCGGATGGACCTCCAGGTCCAGCGGCCGGAACTGTCCGATCGGCCTACCCGGTGCCGCTGCGGCCGGGGGTGGCGCGGGAGCGGCGGCCATCGGGAGAGGGCAGGCCGGCGGCCGGCCGTTCTGCGCCTCGTCATAGGCCCGACTCCACGCCGTCATGTCGCCCAGCACCGCGTCGGGATCCCCGCGCCTGTCCTCCGTCACCTTCTTGCGGTAGGCCTCCAGCAGGCGCTCGACCTGTTCGCTCCAGCTCGGTAGCCGCTTACGCGTGCCGTGGACGAGCGACTCGACCGTGGTCTTCGGGATGCCGGAGTGGCGGGACAGCCACTGCACCGAGGGGTTCCAGGCCGCCGCCCGCGCCCGCACCAGGTAGCCGAGGAAGAGCCGCACACCGTCGCCGTGGTCGTCGGGCGGTTTCGCCATGTCGTGGCTCCTTCGCTGTCCTCCACCGACAGGTCCCCGGTACCGCCGGCTACGGCGGCGATTTCAGGCTAAAACCGCATCCGCCGCACTGCACGTCGGGCGAGGCCACCGGATAACCCCGGATAATCCGGGGTCGATTGACTCATCTCTGTACGTCCGGTTAGCTCTGGTGGCGGCTCGCGACAGCGCACGGAACGGACGGGGACGCGACGACCTCTCGGCCGGGGAGTGACGGATGACAGACGCGCGCATGCGTGCCCTCATCGACCGCCTCGGCGGCCTGGCGTACGGCGGCGACTACAACCCCGAGCAGTGGGATCCGGCCGTGTGGCGGGAGGACGTCCGGCTCATGCGCGAGGCGGGGGTGAACCTCGTGTCGCTCGGCGTCTTCGCGTGGGCGTCGCTCGAACCGGAGCCGGGAAAGTACGAGTTCGGCTGGCTCGACGAGGTCATGGACCTGCTCCACGGGAACGGGATCGCCGTCAACCTCGCCACCCCCACCGCCGCGCCGCCGGCCTGGCTGTCCCAGCGGTATCCCGAGGTCCTGCCGGTCATGGCCGACGGCGAGCGGTTCGGCTTCGGCAACCGCCTGCACTACGACCCCTCGTCGCCGGTCTACCGCGAGCACGCGGCGGCCATCACCACCCGGCTGGCCGAGCGCTACTCCTTCCACCCGGCGCTGGCGATGTGGCATATCAGCAACGAGTACGGCCCCACGGCGTACAACGAGGCCGCCTCGGCCGGCTTCCGGCGCTGGCTCCGGCGCAGGTACGGCGACCTGGCGACCCTCAACGAGGCGTGGACCACCCGCTTCTGGGGGCAGGTCTACACCGACTGGGACCAGGTCGAGGCGCCGGGCGTGCCGCGCACCTGGATGAACCCCAGCCGAATCCTGGACTTCAAGCGCTTCACCTCCGACACCCTGCTGGAGTGCTTCGTCGCCGAGCGGGACATCGTCCGGTCCTTCCGCGACGACATCCCGGTCGTCACCAACTTCATGCGCTTCTACCGCCACGCCGACTACTGGCGCTGGGCCCCGGAGGAGGACGCGGCGGCCCTGGACATCTACCCCGACCCCGCCGACCCGGACGCGCACGTCTCGGCGGCCTTCCAGTTCGACCTGTTCCGGTCGCTCAAGGGCGGGCAGCCGTGGCTGCTGATGGAGCAGGCCGCGAGCGCGGTCAGCCAGTGGCGGCTCAACGTGGTCAAGGAGCCCGGCCGGATGCGGCTCGGCTCGCTCCAGGCGGTCTCCCGTGGGGCGGACTCCGTCATGTTCTTCCAGTGGCGGGCCGGCCGGGGCGGGCACGAACGCTTCCACTCGGCGATGCTGCCGCACTCCGGCCCGGACTCGCGCACCTTCCGCGAGGTCGCCGAGCTCGGCCGTGAGGTCGGACGGCTGTCACCCGTGGCGGGAACCACCACGCGCGCCGAGGTCGCCGTCCTGTTCGACTGGGACGGCTGGTGGGGGCTGGAGGAGCTGTGGGGCCTGCCCCGCAACGACTTCAGCTACGTGGACACGGTCATGCGGCACTACCGGCCGCTGTGGGAGCACCACTACGCGGTCGACGTGGTGTCGCCGCACAGCGATCTGTCGCGCTACAAGGTGCTGGTCGTGCCCAACGCGTACCTGATGGACGACCGGGGCGTCGGCGCCGTCACCGAGTTCGCCCGGCGCGGCGGGACGGTCGTCATGTCCTTCTTCTCGGGCGTCGTGGACGCGTGCAACCGCGTCCGGCCGGACGGCTACCCGGGCGCGTTCCGCCGCCTCATCGGCGCGAAGATCGACGAGTACTGGCCGGCGCGTCCCGGCGAGCGGTTCGCCGTCGAGTTCTCCGACGGGAGCACGGCGACGGCGGACTGGTGGCGCGAGGACCTCCATCTCGAGACCGGGACCGCGCTGGCGACCTACGCCGACGGACTGCTCAGGGGACGCGCCGCGGTCGTCGCGAACGCCTACGGGGCGGGCCGGGTCGTCTACTTCGCCACCCTCCTGGAGGCCGGCGCCTTCGAGCGGGTGCTGATCGGCGAGCTGAGGGCGGCGGGCGTGGCCGACCGCTTCCACGGGCTGCCCGCCCACCTGGAGTGCACGGTCCGCGAGGACGAGCGGCACGAGTACCTCTTCCTCCTCAACCACGACCCCGGGACTCCCGTCACCGTCCCCCTGGAAAGCGTGGGTACGGACATCCTCACCGGCCGGCCGACGTCAGGGGAGATCACCGTTCCGCCCCTCGGGGCGGCGGTCGTGCGGCGGGTGCGGCAGGCGTGACCGTGGTCCGGCCCCCGGCGGGGCCGTGCTCTCGCGTACGACGAGCTCGTTGGCGAGGTCGATCCTGCTCGTGGCCGGCTCCACACCGCGGGCCAGGTCGAGCAGCATGTGGGCCGCGACCGTCGCCATGTCGCACAGCGGCTGGCCCACCGTGGTGAGGGCCGGCTCGACCCAGCCGGCGACGGGCACGTTGTCATAGCCGACCACCGACAGCTCCCCGGGGATGTCGAGACCGAGCCGGCGCGCCGCGCGCAGGACGCCGAGCGCCTGCAGGTCCGAACCGGCGAAGATCGCGGTCGGCCGGTCGGGGCGCGACAGCAGGTCCATGGCGTGCTCGTATCCGGCGTCGACGTAGAAGTTGCCGTACCTGACGAGGCCGGGGTCGACGGCGAGCCCCGCCTCGTCGTGGGCGACCCGGAAACCGGCGACCCGTGCCCTGCTGCACATGACGTCCTTGGGGCCGGAGACGACCGCGATGCGGCGGTGGCCCAGCTCCAGGAGATGGCGGGTGGCGAGCAGGCCGCCGTCCCAGTTGTTCGAGCCGACCACGGGCACGGACTCGGCGATCTCGCCGTCGGTGTCGACGACGACGAACGGGACCTGCGCCCGCCGCAGCTTCTGCTGCTGCGACTGCGACGGGCCGGACATGACGAACAGCACGCCGAGGGGCCGATGGTCGAGCACGCCGTCCAGCCACTCCTCCGGTGGCCGGTGCGCTCCTTTCAGCTGGGACAGGACGACCTCGATCCGCGCGGCGGAGGCGACGGTGTCGACCCCTCGGATGATCTCCATCGACCACATGGAGTTCAGCTCGTGGAAGACGAGGTCGATCTGCCCCTTGAGCGGCCTGCGGCGGAGGCGGCGGCGGTACTGGTGGCGGGCGAGGCCGGCCTCGACGCGTTCGCGCGTCTCCGGCGACACGTCGGGGCGGCCGTTGAGGACCTTGGAGACCGTGGTCACCGAGACGCCGAGCTCCGCGGCGATGGACGCGATGGTCGTGGGGCGAGGGCCGCGGGCTGGAGAAGGGCTGGTCATCGCTCCGCTCACTGTTTCCGAAATTTTCGCGAAACTCTAGCACCGAACGTGTCCAATATAAGCCGAGACCAGGCCAGAAGTAATGCAGTGAAATAGGCCGTGACGACGGCTGACTCCCCTCTTGACGGGGCTCTGGCCTCAGCCTATATTTCCGCAATATTACTGAGGATCACCGAAAATTTCTGTCGTGTCACCTGCGCGTACGGCGTCGCTCGGCGTGGGTGAGACGGCGGTGCCGCAGCCCTCGCGGCCCCGGGCGCGGGGCCAGCCACGAGCGGTGGTCGCGGCCGTCGGCGTGATCTGTCGGCGTGATCTGTCGGAGGGCACCGGAGGCACAGGCATGAGCACCACCAGAACGATCGACGTGTCACCGGGCGCCGGGGATCCCGGCCGCGCGAGACCCGGTCCCTCCCGTGCGCGACGGCCGCCGGGACGCAGCTGGCGTCAGGCGCTGCGCCGCGACTGGCAGCTCTACTCGCTCGCGGTCCTTCCGCTGCTGTTCTTCCTGATCTTCCGGTACCTGCCGATGATCGGCAACGTCATCGCCTTCCGTAAGTTCCAGCCCGGCGGCAGCGTGCTGGGCGAGGAATGGGTCGGCCTGCGTTACGTGAAGATGTTCCTGAACGACCCGTCGTTCTGGCAGGTGTTCACCAACACCGTGGTCATCGGCGTGCTGACCCTGCTGTTCTGCTTCCCGACGCCGATCGTGCTGGCCCTGCTGATCAACGAGCTGCGCGGCCGGCGGGTCAAGCGGTTCGTCCAGTCGGTGTCCTACCTGCCGCACTTCCTGTCGATGGTGGTCGTGGCCGGGCTCGTCATGGAGATGCTGTCGGTGGACGGGCCGGTCAACCAGCTCCTGCGCGCGATGGGCAACGACCCCGTGGCGTTCCTGCAGGAGGCGGGGTGGTTCCGCACCATCTACGTCTCCTCGGAGATGTGGCAGACCGTCGGCTGGGGGACGATCATCTACCTCGCCGCGCTCACCACCATCGACGAGCAGCTGTACGAGGCGGCCCGGATCGACGGCGCGAGCCGGTGGCGGCAGGTCTGGCACGTGACGCTCCCCGGCATCCGGCCGACCGCGGTCACCCTGCTGATCCTCAACATCGGCACGTTCATGGCCGTCGGCTTCGAGAAGATCCTGCTGCTCTACAACCCGCTGACGTATCCCACCGCCGACGTGATCTCCACGTACCTCTACCGGATGGGCATCGTCTCCAACAGCTTCAGCTACGCCGCGGCGATCGGCCTGTTCGAGGCCGTGATCGGGCTGGCCCTGGTCATGTCGGCGAACCTGATCTCCCGGCGCACGGTGGGGACGAGCCTGTGGTGACCGTCGACAGGACCCGGGGCCACCGGGTGTTCCGGGTCGTCAACGCGATCATTCTGACCGGCGTCGTGGTCGTGACCCTGTACCCCTTCGTCAACATCGTCGCCCGGTCGCTCAGCGACGAGTTCGCCATCCGCGCCGGCAAGGTCAACCTCGTCCCGGTCGGGTTCACCTTCCGTACGTACGAGTTCGTGGCCTCCGACCCGACGTTCTGGATCAACTACCGCAACACCCTGGTCTACACGGTCGTCGCCACGGCCATCGCGATGGTCATGACCACGTGCTACGCGTATGTCCTGTCGAAGAAGCACCTGAAGGGCCGGACGTTCCTGATCGGGATCGCGGTCTTCACGATGTTCTTCTCCGGCGGGCTCATCCCCAACTACATCCTCATCTCCAGCCTCGGGCTGAAGGACAGCATCTGGGCCATCGTGCTGCCGAACGCGGTCAGCGTCTTCAACCTCCTGGTGATGAAGGCGTTCTTCGAGGGCCTGCCGGTCGAGCTGGAGGAGGCCGCCGCGATCGACGGCATGAGCACCTACGGCATCCTGCTCCGGATCGTGCTGCCGCTGTCGAAGGCGGTCCTCGCGACGATCGTGCTGTTCTACGCCGTGTCGTTCTGGAACTCGTGGTTCGCGGCCTTCCTCTACATGAGCCAGAACGACCTGTTCCCCGTGACCGTCTACCTGCGCAACCTCATCGCCGGCGCCACCACGGGCACGTCCGTCGGCGCCGACGCCACCGACATGACGGTGGCCACCAACATCAAGTCCGTGACGATGGTGCTCACGGTCATCCCGATCCTGGTGGTCTACCCCTTCGTCCAGCGGTACTTCGTCAAGGGCGTCATGCTCGGCGCGGTGAAGGGATAACACGCCGGACCTCTCATTCCGCATCCACTCAGCCCGTTTTCCCAAGGGAGAGGACCCCTCTTTCATGTATGAGATCAACCGGCGTCAGGCGATGGTCGCCGTGGGAGCCTTCCTCGCACTCGCCGCCTGCAGCACCGACGGCGATTCCGGCCCCAAGAAGAGCGGTGACGACTTCGCGGCGAACCGCGAAGGCGCGATGGCCGACTACGCGGCCGGCAAGCCGTTCAAGGCAGCTGCTCCGCTCTCGTTCAGCATCCTCTACAACAACCACCCGTTCTATCCGATCAAGAACGACTGGCCGTTCTGGTCCGAGCTGACAAAGCGGACCAACGTGACGCTGCAGCCGAACGTGGTGCCGCTGAGCGACTACGAGAACAAGCGCAGCCTGCTGATCGGTGCCGGCGACGCCCCGATGATCATCCCGAAGACCTACCCCGGCCAGGAGACCCCCTTCGTCGCCTCGGGCAGCGTCCTGCCGGTCAGCGACTACCTCGACCTGATGCCGAACTTCAAGGAGAAGGTCGCCAAGTGGAACCTGCAGGCCGACCTTGACACGCTCCGGCAGGCCGACGGCCGCTTCTACCTGCTCCCCGGCCTCCACGAGGATTACTGGACGGACTACACGCTGGTGGTGCGCAGCGACATCCTCGACAAGCTCGGGCTGGAGATCCCGCAGACCTGGGACGACGTGCACACCATGCTGAAGGCGATGAAGGAGGAGTATCCCGACTCCTATCCCTACTCGGACCGATGGGGCATCCCCACGCCGGGCGGCGCCATGCTGAACCAGGTCTTCGGCCTGGGCAGCGGCGCCCGCGGCGGCTGGGGCTTCACGACCGGCATCACGTGGGATCCCAACGCGCAGAAGTTCGCCTACACCGGGGCGATGGAGCAGTACAAGCAGATGCTGCAGTTCCTCCACACGCTGGTGGAGGAGAAGCTGCTCGACCCGGAGAGCTTCACTCAGCAGGACGATCAGGCGATCCAGAAGCTGGCGTCCGGCAAGTCCTTCGTGATCAGCGGCAACGCCCAGACGCTCGTGAACGAGTATCGCCCGCCGCTGAAGAAGGCCAACCCGAAGGCGAAGCTCATCAAGATCCCGGTGCCCATCGGGCCGCAGGGGCCGGTCAAGGCCGACGCCAACGACAGCCGGTTGGAGAACGGCATCATGATCTCGAAGAAGGCCCGGGACAGCAAGAACTTCGTCGCGATGATGCAGTTCATCGACTGGCTCTGGTACTCCGACGAGGGCCAGGTGTTCGCCAAGTGGGGCGTCGAGGGGACCACCTACACCAAGGACGGCTCCGGCAAGTTCCAGCTCGCGAAGGACGTCGACTTCGTCGGCCTCAACCCCGGCGCACCGAAGCACCTGCAGAAGGACTTCGGCTTCTCCAACGGCGTGTTCGCCTACGGCGGCAGCACCGAGCTGCTCCAGTCGACCTTCTCCGAGGAGGAGATCGAATGGCAGAAGACGATGAACGCCAGGAAGGCGCTGCCGCCGAAGCCGCCGAGCCCGCTCAACGACGAGGAGCGCGAGCAGGCCGCGCTGTGGCAGACCCCGCTAAAGGACCACGCCACCCAGAACACGCTCGAGTTCATCCTCGGCAAGCGGAGCTTCGACGAGTGGGACGCCTACGTCAAGGAGCTCGAGGCGAAGAACATGACGTCCTACGTCAACCTCGTCAACGGCGCGTACGAGCGCTACAAGAAGGAGCACGGCTGACCGGCCCGTGCCGGTCGTGCCTGTCCCACGGCCGGCACGCGCTGTCCGGAACGGCGAGCGAAGGACGATGATGCCCCACCCTGTCCCCGATGTGCCGGACGAGATCCCGAGCCGGCTGACCGACGCCTGGCGGTTCTGCGTCGGCACCGGCCGGTTCGACCTGGCCCTGCGCCGGGACTACCAGGAGTCGCTGGCGCTGGTCCAGCGGGAGATCGGCTTTCGGCACATCCGGGGGCACGGGCTGCTGAGCGACGGGGTGGGCGTCCACCGGCCGTACGAGCACCGGGGGACCCGGCACGTGCGGCACGTGTTCACTTATGTGGACCAGGTGATCGACGCCTACCTCGACCTCGGGATCGCGCCGTTCCTGGAGCTGGGCTTCATGCCCTCCGGGCTCGCGTCCGGCGACCAGACCGTTTTCTGGTGGAAGGGCAACGTCACCCCGCCCCGGTCGTGGCAGGAGTGGGCCGCGCTGGTGCGGGCCACCGTGACGCACCTGGTCGACCGGTACGGGCTCGACCGGGTGTGCACCTGGCCGATCGAGGTGTGGAACGAGCCCAACCTCAAGGAGTTCTGGCTCGACGCGGACCAGGACGCCTACCACCGCCTGTACGAGGTGACCGCGAACACCGTCAAGGACGTGGACGCCTCGCTCCAGGTGGGCGGGCCGGCCATCTCTCCCGGCTCCGACGAGTGGCTGGTGCGCTTCGCCGACTTCGTCGCCGAACGGTCCCTGCCGATCGACTTCGTCAGCCGGCACGCCTACACCTCCGGCCCGGCCCAGCACGTGCCGTTCGGCGTGCACCAGACGCTGGCCCCGCCGTCGCGGCTGCTGGAGCAGTTTGCCACCCCCCGGCGTCAGCTCCACGGGGGTCCGCTGGCGGACCTGCCCGTGCACATCACCGAGTTCAACTCCTCCTACCGCCCCGACAACCCGATCCACGACACGGCCTTCCACGCGGCGTACCTCGCTCCGGTGCTGGCCGCCGGGGGAGACCTGGCCGACTCCTTCTCCTACTGGACCTTCTGCGACGTGTTCGAGGAGGTGGGCGTCCCGGTCTCGCTGTTCCACGGCGGGTTCGGCCTGCTGACCCACCGTCAGATCAAGAAACCGGCCTATCACCTGTACGCGTTCATGGCGCGGATGGGCGAGGAGGTCCTGGCCCGCGGCGAGGACCACCTGGTCACGAGGGACGGCGACGGCCGGGTCACCGTGCTGGCCTGGGCGCCGGTGGACGTCACCGGCGGCCCGCCGGTCGACGGGCACACCGTGCGACTGTCGGTGCCGGTCGCCTCCCCGTCCGGCGCCGCCTTCCTGCTGCGCTCGTCGGTGAGCGAGGAGAAGGGCAACGCCTGGCGGGCGTGGTGCGAGATGGGCCGCCCGGCGTCTCCCACCCTCAGACAGCTCGACCTGCTGCGGGAGATCGCGGAGCCGGTCCGCGGTCACCGCAGCCTGCCGATCGAGGACGGGCACGTCCGCCTGGACATCACCCTCGACCGCCACGAGGTCACCCTGCTGGAGATCACGCCCGTGGTGGACGAGACCCCGCCCTGGGAGGACGGGCGGGACGAGCGCCGCCTGCTCGGCCTGGACGACCAGGAAGGCCCCCGATGACCGAGACGACGATCCGGCGGTTCGGCCAGGGACCGCTCTCGCGCGTCTCCGCGCTGGTCTACACCCTGCTGGTGGTCGAGCTCCTGCTGCTGGTCACCACCCTGCCCGGCCTGATCGGGCTCGTCCTGCTCGGCCGTGACGCCGCCAACATCCCGCTGGCCGCCGCCTGCGCGCTCCCGGCTGGCCCGGCGCTGTCCGCCGCGCTGTACGCGGTGCACCGCACAAAGCCGGACCTGACCGACCTCCACCCGGCGTCCGCGTTCCGGCGGGGCTACCGGATGAACGTCCGCGGGGTGCTGAAGCTCTACCTCCCGTGGCTGGCGTGGCTGACCGTCCTCGGGTCGACGCTCGCCAACTTCGGCGCGGCCGGCGTTCCGGGCTGGTGGGCGACCCTGCTGGTCGTCGTCGCGCTCGCGACGGCCCTCTGGGGCGCGAACGCCCTCGTGATCACATCGCTGTTCGCGTTCCGGGCGAGGGACGTCGCCCGACTGGCCGCCTACTTCCTGTTCTCCGCGCCCCGCGTCGCGCTCGGCAACGCCTGCCTCCTCGTCGTCGCGGGCGGCGTCACGCTGGTCGCCACCGAGGCCGCGCTGACGCTGCTGGGCTCGGTGTTCGCGTCGGCGCTGCTGCTGAACAGCCGGCCGCTGATCGCCGGGGTCACGGAGAAGTTCACCGTACAGGGCGACTCCCCGGAGAGTTCTCGTGACGATTCCTGATCCGGCCGGTCCTGATCTGGCCGGTCCCGATCTGGCCGGTGTCCACGCCGCGTGGCTGCCGCCCGAGGCGTTCCGGGCGATCGGCTCGCGCCACACGCTCGTGCTCGGCGAGGGGCACCTCGTCGGCACGGTCCACGACGAGGTCGCGCGGGCTTGCGCGCGGTACGGCGGACGCGTGCGCCGCGCCGAAGCCGGGCCGTACGACCTCGTGCTCGCGCTCACGGCGGGGGAGCCGCTGCCGGAGGCGGCGGCCGAGGTCCGGCCCGCTGAGGCGGTCGGCGACGAGGGGTACGTGATCGCACGCCGGGACGGTGTCACCGTGGTGCTCGCCGACGGGCCCGCCGGGCTGCTCTACGGCCTGTTCCACGTCGTGCGGCTCGGCGAGCGGGCGTTCGCCGGCGAGCGGCGCGCCAAGCACCACCGGCCGGCGACGCGGCGGCGCATGCTCGACCACTGGGACAACGTCGACGTGCACCCCGTGATGGGCCAGGTCGAGCGCGGCTACGCGGGCGGGTCGATCTTCTGGCGCGACGGCGCCCCGCGCGGCGACCTGGCCCGGGTGCGCGCCTACGCGCGGTTGCTGGCCGCGTGCGGGGTTAACGCGATCTCCGTGAACAACGTCAACGTGCACGCCACCGAGGCCCGCCTGCTGACGGACCGGCTCGGCGACGTCGCGGCGATCGCGGACGTGCTCCGGCCGTACGGGATCAGGGTCCACCTGTCGGTGAGCTTCGCCTCGCCCGTCGCGGTCGGCGGGCTGCCGACCGCCGATCCGCTGGACGAGGACGTGCGCAAGTGGTGGACGGGGGTCACCGGGCGGGTCTACGAGACGATTCCCGACTTCGGCGGATACGTGGTGAAGGCCGACTCGGAGGGGCAGCCCGGCCCGTTCGCGTACGGGCGCGACCACGCCGACGGCGCGAACCTGCTGGCCGAGGCGCTGGCGCCGTACGACGGGGTCGTGCACTGGCGGGCCTTCGTCTACAACCACCGGCAGGACTGGCGCGACCGGTCCACCGACCGGGCCCGCGCGGCGTACGACCACTTCGCCCCGCTCGACGGGCGGTTCCGCGACAACGTGATCCTGCAGGTGAAGCACGGCCCGATCGACTTCCAGGCGCGCGAGCCGGTGTCGCCGGTGATCGCGGCCATGCCCGCCACCCGCCTGGCCGTGGAACTCCAGGTGACGCAGGAGTACACCGGTCAGCAGCGGCACATCTGCTACCTCGCCCCGATGTGGCGCGAGGTGCTCGGCTTCCGCCCCTGGGGCCCCGGCGGGGCCGCCGTGGCGGACGTCATCGGCGGCGGCGACCTGGTGGGGGTCTCCAACGTGGGGGACGACCCCTACTGGACCGGCCACCCGCTCGCCCAGGCCAACCTGTACGCCTTCGGACGGCTCGCCTGGGAGCCGCGGCTGGACCCTGCGGCGATCCTCGACGAGTGGATCGACCTCACCTTCGCGCCCGTGGCGAACGGGGACGTCGAGCGATCGTGGCACACGCTGCACGCGGTCATGGACGACTCCTGGCGCACCTACGAGCGGTACACCGCGCCGCTCGGCGTCGGGTTCATGGTCCGCCCGGGCCACCACTACGGGCCCGACGTGGACGGATACGAGTACACCCCGTGGGGCACCTACCACTTCGCCGACCGGGACGGCGTCGGCGTGGACCGCACCCGCGCCACCGGGACCGGCTTCACCGGCCAGTACCCGCCGCCGTGGTCGGAGGTGTACGAGTCGCTCGCCGGCTGCCCCGACGAACTGCTGCTGTTCTTCCACCACGTCCCGTACGGGCACGTGCTGCGGAGCGGTTCGACCGTGATCCAGCACATCTACGACACGCACTTCGCGGGAGCCGAGCAGGTGATCGAGGCCAGGCGGCGGTGGGAGGAGGCCGCGGGGCTGTTCGACCCGTCCCTGTACGCCCGGGTGAAAGATCTCCTCGACGAGCAGGTCCGCTGCGCGCAGGAGTGGCGCGACCAGGTCAACGCCTACTTCTTCCGCAAGTCGGGCGTCCCCGACGCGCACGGGCGGTGCATCCCATGACGCGGCCACCATGGATGCCCGAGGCGCCGGTGGTTCCGAGAGCCGACGGGCACTGGGTCCCCACGTGGACGGCGATGCCGCAGGCCGCCGAGCCGGACAACATGCCGCCCGCGCCGTTCACGCGGGACGACGTGGTCCTGGCCGACGCCACTGTGCGGCAGACCATCCGGGTGTCGGCAGGCGGGCAGCAGATCCGGCTGCGCGTGTCGAACGCCTTCGGCGGGGCGGCGCTGCCCGTCACGAAGGTCGGCGTCGCGCTGCCGGCGGGCGGGCGGGCCGGGGTGAGCGCGATCAGGCCGGGCACCGCGCGGCCGGTAACCTTCCACGGCCGGTCGTCGGTGACGATTCCGGCCGGCGCGCAGGCGGTCTCCGATCCGCTGTATGCCGGGGTCGCGCCCCGGTCCAACCTCACCGTGAGCGTCTACCTGGCCGACGGGCAGCGCCCGGCGGGCACCACCGCGCATCCGGGCTCGCGGACCACCTCGTACCTCCTGGCGGGCGACCACGCCGACGCCGTGGACCTGCCCGGTGCGACCCCCGTCGACCACTGGTATCTCCTGAGCGCCCTGGAGGTGTGGGCCGGGCCGTCGGCCGCGGCGGTGGCGGTGGTGGGCGACTCGCTCAGCGACGGCCGGGGCTCGACCACCAACGGCAACGACCGCTGGCCCGACCGGCTGGCCGATCGCCTGCAGTCGCTGCCCGGCACGTGTGGTGTGGCCGTGGTCAACCAGGCGGCCGGCGGCAACCGGGTGCTGGACGACGGCCTGGGGCCCAACGCGCTGGCCCGGCTGGACCGCGACGTGCTCGCGCACAGCGGGGTGGCGTGGCTGATCCTGTTCGAGGGAGTGAACGACATCGGCACGGCCGAGGCGACCGAGGCCGCGCAGAAGCGGGTGGCCGACGAGCTGGTCTTCGCCTACGACCAGATCGTCACGCGGGCGCACGCCCGGGGCATCCGGGTGTACGGCGCGACGCTGACGTCGTTCGGCGGCAACACGCCCTACGACGACGCGCGGGGCTGCCGTGAGGCGGCCCGGCAGGCGGTCAACCAGTGGATCCGCACCAGCGGCCGGTTCGACGCCGTCGTCGACTTCGACCGCGCGGCCCGCGATCCGGCCGACCCCCGCCGGTTGCGCGCGGCCTACGACGTGGGCGACCATCTGCACCTGAACCCGGCGGGATACCAGGCGCTCGCCGACGCCGTGCCCGTCGGGCTGTTCCTGCACGAGCCGCTGCCCCCGGGCTTCGGGTTCGGCTGAGCCCGGCGAAGAGGGGATCGAGGCCCTTCCCCGCGGGTGTTCAGTCGCCGGGCCGCAGGGCCCGGGCGCAGACGGTGAGGCCCTCTCTGAGGGTCTCGCGCGTCGCGTCGTCGACCTTCTCGAGCATGACCGCCTCGATGTCGTCGAGGGATGTGTCGCAGCGCCGGAGCACGGACGTCCCCTCGGCGGTGAGGCGGGCGCACAGCATCCGGCCGCCGTCCGGGTGCGGGTCGCGGCGGATCAGGCCGCGCCGTTCCAGGTCGCGGATGACGAGGTTCATCGCCTGCGGCGTGACGAACGCGATGCGGGCCAGCTCCGCCGACGACAGGCCGTCGCGCGTGCGGAGTTCGCTGAGCGCCATGTACTCCGTCGTGGTGACTCCGTGCCGGGCGAGCGCGTCGTCCAGACGGGCGCGGACGCGGCGCTCCAGGCGGAACACCAGATAGCTCAGGCGGGGCGCGGGTGCGGCGCGACGGGTGCGGCGGGCGGTCACCGGACGACCATACCGTGCGATCGCCCGGATGTAAGTTTCGCGCTTTGCTATCAAGTCACTTGATAGCAAGTACCTTGATAAGCAGTGAAAATAAAAATTTGATCTCCGGGCCCTTCGCGCGGCTTCTTGACCGCCGGTCGCGCCTGCTCATATACCGGCTGGCGTCGGTATTTAGAAACAACGAGGAGGAGCGGATGAGGCGATTGCTCGCGGCGCTCGCCGGCGCCTGCGCGGCGGTTGTGTGCGCCGCCGCGGCCCTGGTGTCCGTGCTGGTACCCGCGCACCCCGCCGCCGCGGCCACGCTGACCGAGGTGACGAACTTCGGCGCCAACCCCGGCAACCTGCGCATGCACCTGTACGTCCCGAACGGTGTCCAGCAGAACCCGGCGATCGTGCTGGCCATGCACACGTGCGGCGGCTCGGGGCCGGGTTTCTACTCGTCCACCGAGTTCGCGTCGCTCGCCGACCGGTACGGCTTCATCGTCATCTACCCGTCGGCGTCGAAGAAGATGAACTGCTTCGACAACTGGTCCGAGGCGTCCAAGGTGCGCGGCGGCCAGACCGACCCGGTGTCGCTCATGTCGATGGTGACCTACGTCGAGCAGCAGTACCACGGCGACCCGAACCGGGTGTTCGCGACCGGCGCCTCCTCGGGCGCCATGATGACCAACGCCATGCTCGCCCTGTATCCCGAGGTGTTCAAGGCGGGTGCGGCCTTCATGGGCGTGCCGTTCACGTGCTTCCCCAACGAGGCGGCCTACAACCCGGCGGGCAACTCCTCCCCGTGCGTGGGCAAGACCGCGCAGCAGTGGGGCGACGCGGTCCGCAACGCGAACCCCGCCTACCGGGGGCCGTGGCCCCGGATGCAGCTGTGGCACGGCACCAACGACACCGTCGTCGCCTACGCCGAGCTGGAGGAGGAGGTCAAGCAGTGGACGAACGTGCACGGCCTGAGCCAGACGCCGACCTCCACGGACACGCCGCAGTCCGGGTGGAACCGCCGCCGCTACGCGGACGGCTCCGGGACGGTGAAGGTCGAGGCCTACACCATCCAGGGCGCGGGGCACAGCCTCCCGGCGGGCGGCATGGCCGCCGTCGCCGTCCAGTTCTTCGGCCTCACCGGTAGCAACCCTAGCCCGAGCCCCAGCCCGAGCCCGAGCGCCAGCCCGAGCCCGAGTCCGAGCGCCAGCCCGTCCGTGAGCCCTTCGGCATCGCCGAGCGCCTCGCCGTCCGCGAGCCCGTCGGCTCCGCAGCAGGGCGCGTGCCGGATCACCTACAGGGCCAATTCCTGGAACGAGGGCTTCACCGCGGACGTCACGATCACCAACACCGGCGCCGCTCCCGTCAACGGCTGGACCGTCACCTGGACGTGGCCGGGCAACCAGCGGATCGTCAACGCGTGGAACGCCACCGCGACCCAGTCCGGCGCCCAGGTCACCGCGCGCAACGTCTCCTACAACCCCGCCATCCCCGCCGGAGGCAGCACGAACTTCGGCTTCCAGGGGACCTACAGCGGCGCCAACACCACACCGTCCGGATTCGCCCTCAACGGCACGCCCTGCTCCGTCTCCTGACCGGGCCGGCACCGCGCCCGGCCGCGCCGGCATGAGACTCGCCGAGCCGCGCCGTTCGGGGGCCGGCGCGGCCGGGGCGCCGCCGGAGGATCAGACGGCCAGCGTGTCCAGGACGGCGGCGGCCAGCTCGCCGGCGGGCGGCTCGTACCGCTGCGCGAGGGCCTGGAAGGTCTGCTCGGCCTGGATCGCCGGCCAGTCCCGGGGCAGCAGCTCGGCCGGCAGGTGCGGATCCTGCCGGACGAGCTGCAGCCAGTCGGTGTGCAGCAGCAGCTGCCGCGCGAGGTCGTCCGGCGCGCCGGGAAGCGGCCGGGGGACGTCCCACTGGGCGAGGAACGCCCGGTAGCGCGCGGCGATCTGCTCGACGTCGAACCCCTTGCCGACCAGGTCGGCCGCCTCGGTCGGCGCGAACGCCTTCGCCGTCAGCACGGTCACGTGATCGCCCAGATCCAGAGAGGCGAGGACACCGGTGACGTCCCTGGCGCCCGGCGCGATCCACAGCCCGCTCTGCAGCAGGCCGAATCCGTTCCAGATGAGCTGGGAGCGCAGGTCGTGCCGGGTGCTGCGGCGGCTGTCGGGAATGGAGAACCCGACGACCGTCCAGGTGCCGTCCCAGTCGCGGTTCACCGCGCCGGTCTCCCACACCCTCCTGCGCCCGTCCTCCAGGACCTCCACGGCATGCGGTGTCAGCCCGAAGTACACCTTCCGTCCTTGCCGGTGCCGTGTCAGCAGGTTCCGCTTCGCCATCCGCGCGAGCGTCGACCGTACGGCCTCCTCGGAGACGCCGAGACGGGCGAAGACGTCGATGACGCTCCCGGAGTAGACGGCGACGCCGCGATGCAGCACGTAGATCCCGAGGAAGCTGAACATCAGGGACTGCGGGCGCGGGGATGGCGCCGTCTGGTCGTCTTCACCGCCGAGGGTCACAGCAGAAAAGGGTAGACCGTTCCCGACGTCATGCAAATCATTGACGGCCGTCAGAAAGCTGCCATACGTTCGAGGTGTCACGCTCGCCTGCTCGGGCTCGGCGCGCAGGAGAACACGGGAAGGGGCGACCGACGCATGACCACGACGGTGAACGGGCTCGACGAGATCAGGGCGCTGGCCGGTAAGGACCTTGGGCACAGCGGCTGGCTGGAGATCGCCCAGGGGCGGGTGAACACTTTCGCCGATGCCACCGGCGACCATCAGTGGATCCACGTCGATCCGGTCAGGGCCGAGGGTGGCCCGTTCGGCGGCACGATCGCCCACGGGTACCTGACCCTGGCCCTGGTCATCCCGATGTTCAATGAGCTGCTGGAGATCGGGGGGGTGACGATGAGCATCAACTACGGGCTGGAGAAGGTCCGCTTCCCCAGCCCGGTCAGGGTCGGCGCCAGGATCCGGCTCGGCGCCGTCGTCGTCTCCGTCGAGGACGTCCCCGGCGACGGCGTCCAGATGCTGCTCGACTTCACCGTCGAGATCGACGGCGCGACGAAGCCCGCCTGCGTCGCCCGCGCGATCTACCGGCACTACGCCTGACCCCTGACTTCCCGACCCGGCGGCCACCCCGGCCGCCGGGTCGTCCGCGTGCCCGGACCCCGCCCCGTCACAGGGCTCGATCCGCCCTCCGCGCCCCGCCGCCCTCCTGGCCGGGTTTGTGTTCAGCCACAAACCACCGCCTCACTCTCCGTGCGTGCCCCAATTGCCGGTTTAGTCCGTGTGCTGCAGACTTGCCGATCCATAAGCCCCTGACCTGGGGATTCGCGCCGGAGAGAAAGGATCGGGTATGACCGTGCCACGGGGGCCCGTCGATTCCTCCCGGGTCCCGCGGTTCGCCGGCCCGGCCACCTTCGCGCGGCTGCCGCGCCTGGACGAGGTCGGGCACGCCGACGTCGCGGTGGTGGGCGTGCCGTTCGACAGCGGGGTCTCCTACCGTCCCGGCGCCCGGTTCGGCCCTTCGGCCGTCCGCGAGGCCAGCCGCCTGCTCCGGCCGTACCACCCGGGCCTGGACGTCTCGCCGTTCGCGGCGGTGCAGGTGGCGGACGCGGGCGACATCGCGTGCAACCCGTTCGACATCCGCGAGGCCGTCGAGACCATCGAGGCGGCCGCGTCCGGGCTGACGGAGAACGGCACGCGCCTGGTCACGGTCGGCGGGGACCACACGATCGCGCTGCCGCTGCTGCGGGCGGCCGCCCGGCGGCACGGCCCGGTCGCGCTCCTGCACTTCGACGCGCACCTCGACACCTGGGACACCTACTTCGGTGCCGAGTACACCCATGGCACGCCGTTCCGCCGCGCGGTCGAGGAGGGCATCCTCGACACCGAGGCGGTCTGCCACGTCGGCACCCGCGGCCCGTTGTACGGCAAGAAGGACCTGGAGGACGACCGGCGCCTGGGCTTCGGTATCGTGACCAGCGCGGATGTGATGCGCCGGGGTGTGGACGAGATCACCGACGCGCTGCGCCAGCGGATCGGCGGCCGTCCGCTCTACCTCTCGATCGACATCGACGTTCTCGACCCGGCGCACGCGCCCGGCACCGGCACCCCCGAGGCCGGGGGCCTGACCAGCCGGGAACTGCTGGAGATCCTGCGCGGCCTGGCCGGATGCGACCTCGTCGGCGCCGACGTCGTGGAGGTCTCCCCGGCGTACGACCACGCCGAGATCACCTCCGTCGCCGCCTCCCACGTGGCCTACGACCTGATCAGCCTGCTCGCACTCAAGGAGGAGCAGTGAGCGACACGAACACGGCGCCGGGCCTGCCCGCCGCCTTCGCCTGGTCCCCGAAGGATTGGCCCTCGGAGCGTGCGTTCCGCACGCCCGACGCGGCCGAGGTGTGGTGTTACACCGACCGGTTCTCCTACTTCCCGGGCGAGACCGTTCGCTTCCACCTCAGCGCCGGTGTCCCGTCCTTCGACCTGGAGGTGGTCCGCGACGGGCTGGAGCCGCGGGTGGTGTGGTCGCGCACCGGACTGTCGGCGGGCCGGCACGAGGCGCCGGCCGACGCGCACGCCGTCGGCTGCGGCTGGCCCGTGGGGCTCGAACTGGAGATCCCCGGCGACTGGCGCAGCGGCTTCTACATCGTCACGGTGCGCGCGGTCACGCCGTCCGGCGAACTGTGGGAGCGCGAGCACTTCTTCGCCGTCAAGGCCCCGGCCGAGCGGCGTGCCCGGGCCGCGCTCGTGCTGACCACCGGCACGTTGCTGGCCTACAACGACTGGGGCGGCGCCAACCACTACCGCGGCCTGGGCGACGACCCTCGTTCCGACAACGGGTCGCCGCTGGCCTCGACCCAGCGCCCCATCGCCCGCGGCATGATCCGCAAGCCGCTGAGCGCGCCGCGGGAGGCCAACCCCGGCATCCTGCCCATGCACGGCGCTCCCCGCTATCCCTCCTACGAATGGGCGCGCCTGTTCGGGTACAGCCGCCACCACGCCGACGCGTTCTGGGCGACGTACGAGCGGCACTTCGTGGTGTGGGCCGAGCGCAACGGGTACGAGATCGACTACCTGACCCAGCACGACCTGCACTTCGACCCCCACGCGCTGGACGGGTACTCCTGCGTCGTCGTCGTCGGGCACGACGAGTACTGGTCGTGGCGGATGCGCGACACCGTCGACGCGTTCGTCGACGCCGGCGGCAACCTGGCCAGGTTCGGCGGCAACTACCAGTGGCAGGTGCGGCTCAGCGACGACGGCGCCACGCAGTACTGCTACCGCCTGCCGTCCCTTGATCCGGAGGCGGCCACGACGCCGCACCTGGCCACCACGGTGTGGGAGGCCAAGTCGGTCGGACGTCCCGGCGCCACCACCATCGGCCTCAACGGCCTCGGCGGGATCTACAACCGCTACGGCGTCGCCACCCCCCGCTCGTCGGGCGGCTTCACGGTCTACCGGCCGCACCACTGGGCGTTCGAGGGGACCGACCTCTACTACGGCGACCTGCTCGGCGGGCCCCCGTACTTCCTGGCGGCCTTCGAACTCGACTCGGTCGAGTACACCTTCCGCCGCGGCCTGCCGTACCCGACGTTCGAGGACGGCGCGCCGGAGACGCTGGAGATCCTGGCCCTCGCGCCGGCCGTACGGGGCGAGGAGGACCGCTTCGGCGGCCGGGTGCCGATCGGCGGGCCGGAGGAGGAGGTCTACAACTACAACGCCGACCTCGGCGACGACCTGCCCGACTACGTGCACGAGGGCGAGATGCGGGGGGCCGGCATGATCGCGGCCTTCACCCGCGGCGACGGCGAGGTCTTCAACGGCGGCACCACCGAGTGGTCCCACGTGCTCGGTCTCGGCGACCCCTTCGTCGAGCGCATCACCCACAACGTCCTGCGTCGCTTCGGCGCCGGCAGCCGTTCCGGAGACCACGGGGGAGCCGCATCGTGAACGACAGGCACACTCCGGTGGGCATCGACGCCGTCCGCGCCGTCACCGCCGGGAACGGCGAGCGCTTCGTGCCGCCGCTGAGCGACTACCACCTGCTGTCCGCGGAGTGGACGGAGGCGGAGTTCCGCGTCTTCGGCGGCGCCGCGAGCTCCTTCACCGGCGGTTACTGGACGGGGGAGCCCGGCGCCGTGCGGTTCGACTCCTGGCCCTACGACGAGATCTGCTTCATCCTCAAGGGCCGCGTCGCCGTGCAGGACGAGTCCGGGCGGCGCAAGGAGTTCGGCCCGGGAGAGTCGTTCCACATCCCGCAGGGCTTCCGCGGCGACTGGATCACCCTGGAGCCGAGCGAGAAGGTCTTCGTCGCGGTCACCCGCTGATCAGCCCATCCTCCAGCCCCGGGCCCGTGGGCGGGCGGTCGCCTGCCCACGGGTCGCCGAACCCCCAGTGTCGCCGAACCCCCAGTGTCGCCGAACCCCCAGTAAGGAACTCACCATGCCAGGTCATCCTCCCGGGAACGCCGCGACCGCGCCCGGCACCCTCGCCAGCAACGCCATGGGCACCAAGGACCTCGTCTTCACGGTCCTGGCCGCGCTCGCCCCCCTGACCCTCATCGTCGCCGTCGCCCCCCTGCACTTCCTCAAGGGCGGCGCCGCCGTCCCCGGCGGTTACCTGGTCGCCGGGGTGGTCATGGCGCTGTTCGCCGTCGGCTTCATGACCATGAGCCGGTACGTGCGCAACGCGGGAGCCTTCTACGCCACCATCGCGCGCGGCCTGGGCAAGCCGGCGGGCTCCGGCGCGGCGGTGCTCGCCGTCGTCGCCTACAACGCCCTGCAGATCAGCACGTACGGCGCGCTCGGCGTGTACGCGACCGAGACGTTCAAGAACTACTTCGACCGCGAGGTGCCGTGGTGGGTGTTCGCGGTCGTCGGCCTGGTCTTCGTGGGGTGGCTCGGGTATCGGGGCATCCACACCAGCGCCCGGATCCTCGGGGCGCTGCTGGTGCTCGAGACGGCCGTGCTCGTCGTGCTGGCGGCCTACGTGCTGCTGAAGGGCGGATCCGGGGACTGGTCCGCCACGTCGTTCGCCCCCACCCGGGTGTTCGACCCGGGCAACGGGGCGATGTTCGCTCTGGTCGCCGGGGCGTTCATGGGCTTCGAAGCCACCGCGATCTTCAGTGAGGAGGCGCGGGGCGGCATCCGCACGGTCCGCCGGGCGACCTACATCGCGGTCGGGTTCATCGCCGTCTTCTACGCCTTCATCACCTGGGTCGTCGTCATGGCCTACGGCGCCGACAAGATCGGCGCAGCCGCCGAGGCCGACCCGGTCAACCTCGTCGTGGCGGTCTTCGACAGGTACGTGCCCGCCCCGATCACCGAGGTGATGCACATCCTGCTGCTGACCAGCGCGTTCGCCGCGCTGCTCGCGCTGCACAACGCGGCCAACCGCTACTTCTTCGCCATGGGCCGGGAGGGCCTGCTGCCCCGCGTGCTCGGCCGTACCCACCCGCGGACCAAGGCCCCCTGGGCGGCCGGCCTCGTCCAGACCGCGCTGGCGGCCGTGGCCGTCGTCGTGTTCGCGGTCCTCGGGATCGACCCCTACCTAGGGCTGCTGCTGTGGGGCAGCGCGCTCGGGTTCCTCGGGATCATCTGCCTGTGGGCGCTGTGCTCCCTGGCGATCATCCGCTTTCTGCGCCGGGAGGCGCCCCAGGCCGGGATCTTCCGCACCACCGTCGCCCCCGGGCTGAGCTTCGCCGCCCTGGCCGTGGTGCTCTTCCTCGTCCTGAGCAACCTGCCGCTGCTGACCGGCGCCGGGACCACCACCAACATCCTGATCATCGGCCTCGGCGTGGCCGGCATCGTGGCCGGCGTCACCAGGGCCCTGTACCTGCGCGCCCGCGCACCCCGGCTCTACGCCGGGCTGGCCCAGACGTCCGTCGACGAGCCGCCCGCCGGGCGGAGGGAGACATCTGTCGGAAATGCCTGATCACGACGTGTCGCCGGCCGGCGGCTGCCGGGGCTATCACCCGCTCGACCTGGCCGATGTGCTCAACGCCCCCCGCTCGGTTCTCGACGACGGAGACTCCTACCCGCTCGGGCCGCGCACGCTCTACGGCCTGCCGTTCCGGTTCGGCGACGAGGGAGGCGCGGACGCGGCGCTGCTCCGCGTGGGCGGGTCCGGCCCGGCGACCGTCACCGTCGCCGTGGGCCGCAGGGTCACGTGGCTGGTGGTCGCCCACGCCCTGGAGTCCACCGACCTGTTCGACGGGCAGATGGCCGGTCAGCTCTGCGGCCACTACACCCTCGTCTACGACGACGGGACCACCGAGCGGCTGCCGGTGCGCCAGCGCCTGGAGATCGGGCCCACACCGCGGCTGTGGAGCGACCGGGCCATCCCGCTCGACTGGGGGCAGACCCCGTTCCTGGCGGTCCCCGACGCCCAGCACCGGCTGATGTCGCGCACCCACGGGCGTTTCGACGCCGCCGGGGCGCGGTTCGTCGACATCGACGACCCGCAGGCGCGCTCGCCGTACGTCCTGCCGTACCGGTTCTACCTGTGGCCCTGCCGCAACCCCCGGCCCGAGCGGACGGTCCGCGCCCTGGAGATCCGCTCGGCGGGCCCGGCCATCCTCGTCGGCGCGGTGACCACCAGCGAGCTCGACGAGGACCCCTTCGGGCGTACGGTGTGGCGCGACGTCCTGCTCGACCTCGGCCCGTCGGCGGGGCCGATCTCGGAGGATCTGGCGGTGAGCGTCGACCGGGGGTCGGCGACCTACGTCTACCGTACGGCCGGTTCCGTCGACACGGCCGCCGGGGGCACGCCGGCCTGGGGAACGCCCACGGGGGAGCACCACCAGGGCTACGTGCGCGTCGCCGCCACTCCTTCGGCGCGGCTGACGCTCACCCGCGGGGAGACGGTGATCAGCGCCTGCGGCTGGGGGGAACTGCTCTGCGCCGGGGAGCACGGCGACGGCGGGGTCACCTGGCGCGTCCCCGACGCGGGACGGGCCTGGGTGCGCACCACGGTCAGGGACGCGGCCACCGGCGAGCCGGTCCCGTGCCGGATCCACTTCCGCTCCGCCGACGGGGTGCCCTACCCGCCGCACGGCCATCACGGGCACATCAACTCCGACGGCAACACCTGGAACCTCGACATCGGCGGCGACGTCCGCCTCGGCACCACGACCTACTCCTACGTCGACGGCACCTGCGAGGGCTGGCTGCCGCTGGGCGAGGTCACCGTCGAGGCCGCCCGCGGGTTCGAGTACGAGCCGCTGCACACCACGGTCACGATCGAGCCGGGCCAGACCGAGCTCGAGCTGACCCTGGCCAGGGTGACGGACCTGGCCGCCGACGGCTGGTACAGCGGCGACACCCACGTGCACTTCGTCTCGACCCTCGGCGCCGAGCTGGAGGCCCGCGGCGAGGACGTCCGGGTCACCAACCTGCTGCTCAGCCAGTGGGGGCACCTGTTCACCAACACGGAGGAGTTCACCGGCCACCCGCACACCTCCCACGACGGGCACACGCACGTGTTCGCCGGGCAGGAGAACCGCAGCGGCATGCTCGGCCACATCAACCTGCTCGGCCTGCGCCGTCCGATCATGCCGTGGTGCACCGGCGGCGCGGAGGAGGCCGAGCTCGGCGGCGGCCTTGAGACGACCCTGTCCCACTGGGCCGACGAATGCCGCGAACAGGGCGGCACGGTCGTGCTGGCGCACTTCCCCGTGCCCAACGGCGAGGCCGCGGCCCTGCTCGCCACCGGCAGGCTCGACGCCGTCGAGATGATCGCCTACGACGACTACAACATCCGGGAGTACTACCGCTATCTCGACGCCGGCTACCGGATCACCCTGGTGGGCGGCACCGACAAGATGAGCAGCGAGGTCCCGATCGGCCTCATCCGCACCTACGCGCACGTGCCGCATGACGAGGAGTTCGACTACTGGGCCTGGTGCCGGGCCGTACGGCGGGGAGCGACCTTCGTCACCAGCGGCCCGCTCCTGTGGTTCGCCGTCGACGGCCGTGAGCCGGGCGAGGAGGCGCGGGTGCCCGCGAAGGGCGCCGTACGCGTGGACGCGCGCGTCCAGTCGATCTTCGACGTCGACCGGCTCGAGATCGTGGTCAACGGTCACGTCGTCGCCGAGCGCAGGCTCGACGCCCCCGGCCGGACGCTCGAACTGACCGCGGACGTGCCGGTGACCGAGGACAGCTGGATCGCCGCGCGCTGCTACGGACCGGGCGCGGGCGTCGCCCGGCACCACGACGTGTGGGCCAGGCCGATCATGGCGCACACGTCCCCGGTCTACCTGCGTACGGGCGAGGAGTACGCCCGATCGGACGCGGCCACGCTCGACCACATGCTGAACCTCGTCGACGGCTCCCTCGCCTACATCGACGAGCGCAGCCGGCGTCTGTGGCCCGGCCGGGTGTGCCACCGGCACGGGCAGGAGGACCACCTGGCCTTCCTGCGGGCGCCGTTCCTCCAGGCGCGCGAACTGCTGCACGAGCGCAGGGCGGCCCTCTGAGGGCACGACAGCGCGAATGAGAATGCCCCGGTGACGCCTCCGCTCAGGCAGGCGGCCGGGGCATTCTCATGTGGAGCAGCCCTATATTCGGCAAAGTATTGACCTCCGTTAGCAATCTGCCTAACCTCCGGACGAGAAGGCGAGCGTCTCGGCTCGCTCCCGGACGAGGAGCTCGGTCATGCCGAACCTGTCAGTCGCACCCCCCAACCGGACACAGCTCCGGCGCGCGGTGACCTCCAGCTTCCTGGGCAGCGTCATCGAGTATTACGACTTCCTGCTCTACGCCACGGCCTCCGCCGTCGTCTTCAACAAGGTCTTCTTCTCCTCCCTCGACTCGCTCGCGGCGACGGTCGCCAGCTTCGGCACGTTCGCCACGGGCTACCTGGCCAGGCCGCTCGGTGGCGTGATCTTCGGTCACTACGGCGACCGGCTGGGGCGCAAGCGCATGCTCGTGCTGACCATGACCCTGATGGCTGTCGCCAGCTTCCTCATCGGCCTGCTTCCCACCTACGCGCAGATCGGCAGCCTCGCGCCCATCGCGCTGGTCGCGCTGCGGATCCTGCAGGGCGTGGCCGTCGGCGGCGAGTGGGGCGGCGCGGTGCTCATGTCCGCCGAGCACGCGACCAGCAGGCGCGGCCTGTGGGCGAGCTTCACCAACGCCGGGGCCCCCTTCGGCATGGTGCTGTCCACGGCGGCGCTCACCGGCACGGCCGCCGTCATGGACGAGCAGGCGTTCCTGAGCTGGGGCTGGCGCGTGCCGTTCCTGATCAGCGTCGTGCTGCTGGCGGTCGGCCTGTTCGTCCGGCTGCGGGTCGAGGAGACCCCGGTGTTCGAGGCGGCCAGGGAGCGGGCGCCCCGGATGCCGCTGCTGGAGGTGTTCCGCAACCATCCGAAGACCCTCCTGCTCGGGGTCGGCGTCGGACTGTCGGCCTTCGTGGCCCAGGGCACCCTCACCACCTATCTCATCGCGTACGGCGTGCGCGCCGGCTTCGCCCGGCAGGCGGTGCTCAACGCGCTCACGCTCTCGTCCGCACTGGCCGTCCTGGGCATCGTCGGCTGGTCGGCGCTGTCCGACCGGGTCGGGCGCCGCCCGGTCGTGCTGGCGGGCGCGGTGCTCATGGCGGTGTTCGGCTTCGCGCTCTTCCCGATGGTGGACTCCGGCAGCACGGCCGTGCTCGCCCTCGCGCTAGTGTTGGGCCAGGCGGTCGTCCACCCGCTGATGTACGGCCCGCTCGCGGCGTTGTACACCGAGCTGTTCACCACTGGGAGCCGTTACACGGGCGCCTCGCTCGGCTACCAGATCGCCGGGCTCGGCGCCGGCCTGGCGCCGCTGCTGTTCGCCCAGCTCGACGCGTCGACCGGCGGCGGGACCACGACGATCTCGGTGATCATCGCCGCGTGCTGCCTGCTGACCGTGGCCTGTGTCCTGGCGCTGCGCGAGACCAGCCGCCACGACCTGACCTCGGTCGCCCCGGTGGCGCCGTCGGGCCAGGTCGCCGACACGGCGAAACCGTCCTCCGCCTGACGAGGGGTGCCGCCGATGCGCAACGCAGGACTGGGAGGCTGGCCGGCGCGCCGGGCCCAGATGAGCCCGGGCCGCACCGCGTTCGTGTTCGAGGACCGGTCGTTCAGCTACGCGGAGGTCCACGAGCGGACGACGAGACTCGCGTCGCGGCTGCGCGAGGCGGGGGTGCGGGCGGGGGACCGGGTCGCCTATCTCGGTCCCAACCACGTCGCCTTCGCCGAGACCATGTTCGCCGCCCACGCGCTCGGCGCGATCTTCGTACCGCTGAACTTCCGGCTGGCCGCGCCCGAGATCGCGTACATGCTGGCGGACTCGGGCGCGTCGGTCCTCGTCTACGCACCGGAATGCGCGGCCGTGGTCCGCGAGATCCCCGGCCCGCCGGTCCCGCACACGGTCGTGGCGCTGGAGTCGCCCGCGGAGGGGGAGCGGCACTACGAGACCTGGCTGTCGCAGGGCGACCCCACGCCGGTCGACACCGCGGTCACGCTCGACGACGTCGCCCTCATCCTCTACACCTCCGGCACCACCGGACGGCCCAAGGGCGCCATGCTGACCCACGCCAACCTCGCGTGGAACTGCTTCCACATGCTGATCGGCGTGGACGTGGCGGGCACCGAGGTCACGCTGATCAGCGCGCCGCTGTTCCACGTGGCGGCCCTGAACCAGACGCTGCTGCCGACCTTCCTCAAGGGCGGCACCTCGGTGGTCATGCCGTTCTGGGACGTCGACCGGTGTTACGACCTCATCGAGAAGCACCGGGTCACCTGGATGTTCGGGGTCACCGCGATGTTCGCCGCGTTCGCGCGGTCGCCGCGCTGGCCGCACGCCGACCTGTCCTCGCTGCGCACCCTCATGTCCGGGGGAGCGGCGATCCCGGTCGCGTTGATCCGCGCCTACCAGGAGCGGGGCCTGGTCTTCTGCCAGGGCTACGGGATGACCGAGACCGCGCCTGGCGCGACCTTCCTGGAGGCGGGCGAGAGCGTGCGCAAGGTGGGCTCGGCCGGGGTGCCGGTCTTCTTCGCCGACGTGCGCGTGGTCCGGCCCGACCTCACCCCCGTCGCGCCCGGCGAGCCGGGCGAGGTGCTCGTCCGGGGGCCGAACGTGACTCCCGGCTACTGGCGGAACCCGGAGGCGACCGCCGCCGCGCTCACCGAGGACGGCTGGTTCCGCTCCGGCGACCTCGCCACCCTGGACGACGAGGGCCACCTCCACATCGTCGACCGGGTGAAGGACATGTACATCTCCGGCGGCGAGAACGTCTATCCGGCGGAGGTCGAGAGCGTGCTCTTCGAGCACCCCGCCGTGGCGGAGGCCGCCGTGGTCGGGGTGCCGGACGAGCGGTGGGGCGAGGTCGGCCGCGCCTTCGTCGTGCCGCGCCCCGGCGCCGCCGTCACCCCCGGCGAGCTGCGGGACTTCCTCCGCCCCCGGCTCGCGAAGTACAAGATCCCGGTCTACGTCGACGTCGTCGGCGCGCTGCCGAAGACCGGCTCCGGCAAGATCCGCAAACCCGACCTGCGCCGGCGGCCCCTGCCCGCCGCCCCCGAGGAGTGAGCTGTGATCGTCACCGAATTCGCGCGCAACCAGTGGTACGTGGCCGCCTACGGCCACGAGGTGGGCCGGCGTCAGCTCGCCCGCACCGTCCTGAACGAGCCGATCCTGCTCTACCGCACCGAGGACGGGCGGGCGGTGGCGCTGGCCGACCGCTGCGTGCACCGCCGGTTCCCCCTGTCGGAATCGCCCAGCCACCTGGTGGGCGACCGCGTCGTGTGCGGCTACCACGGCTTCACCTACGGCCCGGACGGCGTCTGCGTCGCCGTGCCCGCGCAGCAGCGGATCCCGCGCACCGCGCGGCTGCGCACCTACCCCGTGGTGGAGCAGGACTCGTTCGTCTGGGTGTGGATCGGCGACCGCGAGCCGGGCGGCACGCTGCCGCCGCGCGCTCCCTGGCTGGTCTCGCCCGACTACGCCACGGTGTGCGGGATGGAGCCGCTGAACGCGCGGTACGGCCTGCTCGTGGACAACCTCCTCGACCTGTCCCACGAGACGTACCTGCACGGCGGGTACATCGGCACTCCCGAGGTGGCCGAGACCCCGATCACCACCGAGGTCGACGAGGACGCGGGGGTCGTCTACGTCAGCCGCCACATGGACGACGCGGCCTGCCCGCCGTTCTACGCCGAGTCGACCGGCATCAAGGGCCGCATCACCCGCTGGCAGGACATCGAGTATCACCCGCCGTGCCTGTACCTGCTGCACAGCCGGGTCGCCCCGGTCGGGTCGCCCCCGCCCGCCGCCGACGGCACGGACCCGCACGCCTTCCACGTCGAGGTCGTGTACGCGATCACTCCGTCGACAGAGAACACCACCTACGACTTCTGGGCGGTGGCGCGCGACTTCGCGCTCGACGACGAGAAGGTCTCCGACTTCCTGCGGGACAGCAACCGCACCGTCGTGCTGCAGGACGTGGCCGCGCTCAACACGCTGGAGCAGGTCCTCGCCCGGGAGCCGGACCGATACCAGGAGCTGTCGGTGAACATCGACACCGGCGGCCTGGCCGCCCGCCGCCTGCTCGCGAAGATGGCCCAAGCCGGGGCCGTACGACCGGAGGCCGCCGCCCGATGAACGCGGACGACGCCGGGGCGCGGGCCGGCCGCACCGTCTACCGCATCCGCTGGCTGCCGGGGACGGACCGGCTGCACGCCTCCTGCTTCTGCGGGGCGGAGCGGGAGTTCGAGGATCCGGTGGCCCTGTGGGACTGGCTGCTCGGCCATCCCGAGGGCCACCGGCCCGGCCGCGCCGCGGCGCAGGACGCGCCGGCCCCGGCCGCCGCGCTCGTCTGAGACACGAGGGGGCCTCGACGACCATGCCCGTCACGGAACCGGAGCTCGACCTGAAGGTGGCGGCCAGGACGCCCGCCGCCGAGGGCGTCGTCCTCCTGCGTCTCGTCCGTCCCGACGGCGGCCCGCTGCCGCCCTGGACACCGGGCGCCCACGTCGACCTGCTGCTCGCCCCCGGACTGGCCAGGCAGTACTCGCTGTGCGGCGACCCCGGCGACCCCTCGGTCTTCGAGGTGGCGGTGCTCCGGGAGCCCGCCGGGCGGGGCGGCTCCGCGTACGTGCACGACCGGGTCGCGGAGGGCGACACGATCCGGGTGCGTGGTCCCCGCAACCGCTTCGGCCTCGCCGCCTCCCCCCGCTACCTGTTCGTCGCCGGCGGCATCGGCGTCACCCCGATCCTGCCCATGGTCGAGGAGGCGGCGCGGCGCGGGGCCGACTGGCGGCTGGTGTACGGCGGGCGCACCCGGGCCTCGATGGCGTTCGCCGACCGGCTCGCGCGGGACCATCCCGGCCGGGTGGAGCTGTGCCCGCAGGACGAGACCGGCCTGCTCGACCTCGACGCGCTGCTCGGCGTCCCGCGTGCGGACACCCTCGTCTACTGCTGCGGGCCCGAGCCGCTGCTCGCGGCGGTGAAGGAGCGGTGCGCCTCCTGGCCGGAGGGCGCGCTGCGGGTCGAGCGCTTCGCGCCCGCGGCCACGGACGACGCCGGGCCTTCGGCCGCGTTCGAGGTGGAGCTGGCCCTGACCGGCACGACGCTGACCGTGCCGGAGGACCGCTCGATCCTGGAGGTGGTGGAGGAGGCCGGGGTCGCGGTGCTGTCCTCCTGCCGCGAGGGCACCTGCGGCACCTGCGAGACCGCGGTGCTCGACGGCGTCCCCGACCACCGCGACCACCTGCTCACCGAGGAGGAGCGCGCGGCCGGGGACGTCATGTTCGTCTGCGTGTCGCGGGCGCGATCTCCCCGGCTCGTCCTCGAACTCTGATGTCCTCGAACTTTGGGGCGATCGCCCACACCTACGGGGTGCTCGCGGGCGCGGTGGTTCCCCGGTGGACGAGGGTGGCGGTGGGGCAGCGGCGCTCGGCGACCGGCTCGCCCGCCATGAGTTCCAGCAGGGATTCGGCGACCAATTGCCCGAACAGGTGGACGTCGAGACTCATCGTGGTGAGCGGAGGGGACGCGAGCCTGCACAGGCTGGAGTCGTCCCAGGCGATCAGGCTGAGGTCGCGGGGAACGTCGTAGCCGAGCTCCCTGGCGGTGGCGATGCTCGCGACCGCCATCAGGTCGTTGTCGTAGATGATCGCCGTCGGCGGGTCGGGCCGTTCGAGCAGCATCGCCGTGAGCTTCGCCCCGGACTCCTCCGAGTAGTCCCCCTCCACCACGATGGGCTCCACGCCCGCCGAGCGCATGCTGTCCACGAGGGCCTCGGTGCGGATGCGCGTGTGGATCAGAGCGTCCGGGCCGCTGACGCGTGCGATCCGGCGGTGCCCGAGCCTGCTCAGGTGGGCGACGGCGTCCCGCACGGCGCCGGCGTCGTCGGTGCGGACGGCGGGGGCGTCGCCCTCCGGCTCGCCCGCGACCACGGTCGGCAGCCCGAGCGCGCGCAGGACGGCGGGTCTGCCGTCGTCCACCGTCCGGTTCACGAGGACGACCGCGTCGACGCTCCGGTTGGCCGCCCAGCGGCGGTACGCGGCGATCTCGGCGTCATGGGTGGTGACGACGTGCAGCAGCACGGACTGACCGTGCTCGGCCAGATGCTCCTCGATGCCCGCGATGAACTCCAGGAAGAACGGTTCCGCGCCCAGCAGCCGGGGCGGCCGCGCCAGCACCAGGCCCACGGCTGTGGCCGCGCTCACCGCGTCACCCGCGCATCGCGGCCCGCGGCGTCGTCCTGTCCGGGGTCACCCGCCGCCTGGGTGCGCCGTACGCCGTGCGACGTTTCGCGGATCATCCGCCCTGTCTTCTCCTCGGGAGGCAACGGCAACCTGGTGGGTCTCAGCCCGGTTGACCAGCCTACCGAAGTAAGGGGCGCGTCCGGCTGCGGCGGATCACGTCGAGAACGGCCGCGGAGGACGGGCCGCGGCAGGGTGGCAGGGTCACGAGACAGCGGCGGGCTCGGCGCCGGGTCTCTCGGAAAGGCGCGTGCCCTGGCTGAGGGGCACCAGTTCCGACTCGAGCACGAGTGCGGCGGCGCCGACGGCGGAGGCGGTGGCGGCCGAGCGCGACAGCCGGACGTCCACGACGTGCGCGTCGCGGGAGAAGGCCGTTCGATGGAGTTCCCGCTGGACGACGGGGAGGTAGACCGAGCCGGCGATGGCGAAGCCCGGCCCTGTCAGCACGAGGACTTCGAGATCCATGATGTTGGCCAGGGTCCGGGCGGCCGCCGCGATGTAGCGGGCCGACCTCTCCAGTAGCGCCAGCGCCCCCGGCTCCCCCCTGCGGGCGGCCCGGCTGACGGCGGCGAAGTCGGCGGCGGTCGAGGCCCGTATCCCGCGGGTCCCCAGGCCGACGGCCCTGGTCAGGGCGGGATCGGCCCGCACGGCCTGCACGACCGCCGCGGCGCCGGCCATCGCCTCCACACAGCCGCGGGCCCCGCACCAGCACTCGGGGCCGTCGATGTCGACGCAGACGTGCCCGAACTCGCCCGCGTTGCCGCTGGGGCCGCGGTAGGTGATGCCGTTGATGACCAGGCCGGCGCCGATCCCGGTGCCCAGATAGACGACCGCCGACGACGTGGTGGTGCCCAGGCCGCCGGACCAGTGCTCGCCCAGGGCGGCGGCGGTGGCGTCGTTGTCGAGCACCACCGGCAGTCCTGTCGCGTGTTCGAGCGCCTGGCCCAGGGGGAACCCCTGCCAGTGCCGCATGGTCGGAGGGGCGAGGCCGATGCCCCGCGTGGGGCCGAGGGGGCCGGGGGAGACCAGGCCGACGCCCAGGACACGCTCGCGCTCCACGCCGATGCTCTCGATCAGACCGGAGATCTCCGCCGCCGTTCTCGACACGACCGTCCGGGGCTCGTCCGCGCCCGCGCCGCGCCTGGTGATGCGGGCCACCACGGTCCCGGAGAGGTCGGTCAGGACATGTGTCACGCCGGCGTGGTCGAGGTGCACACCAACCGCGTAGCGGGAGGTGTGGTTGAGCTGGAGCAGAACCCGCCGCTTCCCGCCGGTCGACTCGGCGCGGCCGGTCTCGACCACCAGGCCTTCCTCGATCAGCCTGCGGACCAGTGCGGAGATGGTGGGGCCGGTGAAACCGGTGGCGGCGGCCAAACCGACGCGGCTGATCGTGCCCGCGGCCCTGATGGCGTCCAGGACGGCGGCCTTGCTGCTCGCGTGCGGCTTCGCCTTCACTCCTGCGCTCACTAACGTCCCGTCTCGACCTCGATCATTTCGGCCACTGTGAGCCTACAAGCCCTGGCTGCGCCCCTGTGGCGACGCCGGAACAGGCCACGCACGCCGGACGGGCCGGGGCAGGGCCTGACTGAAAGTTTCACCCTTCGTTGACTTACTTAAGTCGCCTACTTAAGAATCTCGCACTGTTTATCAGAATCGCCGGGGCAGGAGAGGAAATCAATGAAACTTCGTGTCGCCTGGGCGACAGCAACCGCGGTCGGCCTCGTCGCCGCCGCCGGTGCGGCGGTCATGACCGGCCCGGCATCCGCCGCCGGCGCGGGCTGCTCGGTGAAGTACAAGGTCGTGAGCGAGTGGCAGGGCGGATTCCAGGGTGACGTGTCGATCACCAATCTGGGGGATTCCTGGTCCGGCTGGACCCTCGAGTTCGACTTCCCCAACGCCGGCCAGGGCGTGAACAACGGCTGGAGCGCCGACTGGTCGCAGTCCGGCTCGCACGTCACCGCCAAGAACCTCAGCTGGAACGGCGCCGTCGCCTCGAACGGCTCGGTGTCGGTCGGCTTCATCGGCAAGTGGAGCGGCGGCAACCCGGTGCCTACCACCTTCAAGATCAACGGCGTCGCCTGCGGCGGCGCCAGTCCCAGTCCCAGTCCGAGCGCCAGTCCGAGCGCCAGTCCGAGCGCCAGTCCGAGCGCCAGTCCGAGCGCCAGTCCGAGCGCCAGTCCGAGTCCCAGTCCGAGCGCCAGCCCCAGCACGAGTCCGAGCCCTGATCCGGGGGGACCCGCGCCGCAGCTGCACGTCTCCGGCAACAAGATCGTCACTGCGGACGGCAAGCCGTACCGGTTGCTGGGCGTCTCCCGCTCGAGCGGCGAGTACGCCTGCGTCCAGGGCAAGGGGACGTGGGACCACGGCCCGGTCGACCAGGGCTCCGTGGACGCGATGAAGAAGTGGAACATCCACGCCGTCCGGCTTCCGCTGAACGAGGAGTGCTGGCTCGGCACCAACGGCTCGCCGAGCGGCGCCGCCTACCAGCAGGACGTCAAGAACTACGTGCAGTTGCTGGTCGCCAACGGAATCACGCCGATCCTCGATCTGCACTGGAACTGGGGCCAGTTCACCGGCGTCTCCTGGGCGTGCACGGACACCGCGGCGACCTGTCAGAAGCCGATGCCCGACGCCAAATACGCGCCGGAGTTCTGGACCGGTGTCGCGAAGGCGTTCAAGGGCGACAACGCGGTGATCTTCGACCTGTTCAACGAGCCGTGGCCGGAGTACGGCACCGGTGACACCACCTCGGGCTGGAAGTGCCTGCGTGACGGCGGTAACTGCCCCGGCTTCTCCTACGAGGTGGCGGGGATGCAGCGCCTGGTCGACGCCGTCCGGGCGACGGGGGCGACCAACATCGTCATGGTCGGCGGCCTGGCCTGGAGCAACGACCTGAGCCAGTGGCAGCAGTACAAGCCGAACGACCCGACGGGCAACCTGGCCGCCTCGTGGCACTCCTACAGCTTCAACGCCTGCTCCAACGAATCCTGCTGGGACAGCCAGATCGCTCCGCTCGCCGCCAAGGTCCCCGTGGTGACCGGTGAGTTCGGCGCGGACAACTGCGGCTACGACTACATGGACAGGCTCACGAAGTGGGCGGACAAGAACGGCGTGTCGTACCTCGCCTGGACCTGGAGCCCGTGGGGCTGCAGCACGGGCGCCGTGCTCATCAAGGACTACGCCGGCACCCCCGAGCCGGGCATCGGTGAGGGCTACAGGGCACACCTGCTCACCCAGAACCCCTATGCGTGACACCTGTCCCGACCGCAGGTGACACACCCGGACCCGTCACCGCAGCGGTGGCGGGTCCTCCCTGGTTCGATGTCCCCGGCCTATGCCGCCGTCCAGCCTTGAAGGGCATGACGATGCCTCGAAAATCCGTCCTGTACGCCGTCCTGGGCGCGCTCATCGCGGCGCTCGCGCTTACGGCGGCCAAGCCCGCGCTCTCTGCCGCGGCCCCGGTCAAGATCATGCCGCTGGGCGACTCCATCACCGCCGGTCCCGGCTGCTGGCGGGCCCTGCTCTGGGACCGCCTGCAGCGGACCGGCTACACCGGCATCGACTTCGTGGGCACCCAGCCCGGAGGCGGCTGCTCGGTGCCGCACGACGGCGACCACGAGGGGCACGGCGGCTTCTCGGCCACCGGCATCGCCGACAACGACCAGCTGCCGCCGTGGCTGGCGGCCACCAAGCCGGACATCGTGCTCATGCACCTCGGCACGAACGACATGTGGGGCGGCTACATCCCCACCACCACGGTCCTCGCCGCGTACACCAAACTGATCGGCCAGATGCGGGCCGCCAATCCGAAGATGAAAATCATCGTGGCGCAGATCATTCCCATGAATCCGCCGAGCTGCCCCACGTGCGCCGCCGACGTGGTCGCGCTCGACAACGCGATCCCGGCCTGGGCCGCCGGCCTGACCACCGCCCAGTCGCCGATCGTCGTCGTCGACCAGTGGACGGGCTTCGACGCGGCCAGGGACACCGGCGACGGAGTGCACCCGAACGACGCCGGCTTCCAGAAGATGGCCGACCGCTGGTATCCGGCGCTCACGAAGGTGCTCGACGGGATCACCCCGCCGCTGCCGTCACCAAGCCCGTCGCCGTCGCCTAGCGTGTCCCCGGCCCCCGTGGTGTCCCCGTCCCCCGGGGCCGCCGGATGCAGCGCCACGTATCGGGTGGTCTCCCAGTGGTCCGGCGGGTTCCAGGGCGAGGTGAGCGTGCGCAACGACACCGCGGCGGCGATGTCGGGATGGACGGCCACCTTCAGTTTCGGCGGCGGCCAGCAGATCACGCAGGCATGGAATGCCACCGTGAGCCAGAGCGGAGCGGCGGTGACCGCGCGGAACCTGAGCTGGAACGGCGTTCTGCCGGCCGGTGGTTCGACCGGTTTCGGCTTCCTGGCCTCCTGGAACGGCGGCAACACCGCACCGGTCGTGAGCTGCCGGGCCGGCTGACCGGCGCCGCGCGCTGACCGTGGTGAGTCCGAGGCCCGGACTCACCACGAGGGCGCGAAGCGGTCGGCGGTAACCGCGGTGGGCGGCCCGGAACGAGGGCGGCCGTGAACGGCGGTGGTCGGATCCGACCCTGTGGTCACTGAATGCGATTGTGTCGATGCGTCTTGTCATCGATACTCGTCCGGGTGGACGTCGCACGGGTGGATCGCACGGGTAGATCACACTGGGGGAGGCGCAGGGTGATTCGAGCCGGGAGTGGCAGGACCACCACGGGGATCGTCGCGGCGACCGTGCTCCTGGCCGTCCTGTCCCCGTCCGCCGCTGCCGGCGCTGCCGCCGCCGGTGCGGCAGGTGACCGGCCCATCGACTGCCGCGACTGGATGCGGCCCGACGCCCACACGGTGAAGAACGCCAAGCCGGTGTACTCGCTGACGAGCGGGAAGCGGGGCGACGAGGTGGACGTCACGCTCTGGCGCGGCGACGCGGGCCCGGCCGGCGACTGGCACTACTGGGCGGCCCTCACCGGGCGCACCCATCCCGGAGACGCGGTCTGGCTCGAGGTCTGGCCGCCGGGTGGCGGCCCCTGGCATCGGTGCGGCCCCTTCCCGGTGAGCCGCGACGGTCAGGCGGTCTCGTCTCCGATGGCCGTCTGGCGTCGTTTCACCCTCGTCCGCGCCTGCGGCCGCCACGACGACGTCAGGGTGTGCGGACGGGACAAGGGCGCGATGGTGGACTGACTCCCGGCGAGGGCCGGCCCCGGGAGTGCCGGCCCTCGCCGAACAACGGATCAGCTCGTCGCGCAGGGCGAGCCGTTGAGCGTGAACTGCTTGGGCGGGGGGTTGGCGCCGTCGTCCCGGCGGCCGAGGAAGCCGAAGGTCACGCTGCCGCCGTTCGCGGCGATCGTGGCGTTGTAGCCGGCGTTGGTCACCGTGATCTTCGACCCGCTCTGGGTGTACGAGCCGTCCCACAGCTGGGTCACGATCTGCCCGTTGCCGAACGTCCAGCCGAGCCGCCAGCCCATCACGGCCGAGGCTCCCCGGTTGACGATCCGGACCCCGGCCTGGAAGCCGCCGGGCCACTGGTTGGTGACCGTGTACGTCACCGTGCAGGCGGCCGGCGCCGGCGAGGAACTGGGCGACGCGGACGGGGACGGGCTGGGGCTCGGCGAAGGCGAAGGCGACGGGCTGGGGGAGGGGCTGGGGGAAGGACTCGGCGAGGGCGAGGGCGAGGGCGAGGTTGATGGCGAAGGAGAGGGCGACGGGCCGGTGCCCTCGGGGATCACGACGGTGCTGATCGAGTTGGCGGGGAAGGTGCCGGTGAAACCGTCGGCCCCCACCCGCGCGTCGGCGTCGCGCCTGACGGCCGACGTGTCGGCCGCGCCGTACCGATACACCTGGGCGGTCGCCCCGCCGTCGCGTCCCTTCACCGCGACCTCGCTGGTCAGGTCGTCGCCGGTCTTGTTCACCACCACGAGGGTGAGCGCCTTGTCGGAGGCCCGCTCGGCCGCGTACACCGCGAGCCTGCCCTGGTCGGCGCTGGTGGCGCCGACCGCCGTCTCGCCGAACCGGCCGCCCTTGCCGTCGTAGTTGAGGTACATGCGGAAGGCGTACGCTCCCGGCTGGGAGGCCGTGGGCGGTCCCCACAGGGTGGCGAGGTCGAGGCCCTCGCGGCCGAAGATGCCGAGGATGTCGGCCTGGGTCAGGGCGCCGTTGATGTGGTCGAGGGCGCCCCAGTTGTACTCGGTGACGGCGGTCCTGGTGCCGGGATACTCGGCGGCCACCAGTTCCTTCATCCGGGGGATGAGTCTGACCTGGGTGTTGATCCAGCTCTCGTCCGTGTACGACGGGTCCCACAGCGCGCGGGTGGAGCGCAGGCGCAGGGCGTCGGTGGCCGGGTCGCCGCCGGAGCCGAAGGCGACGCCGGACGCCTGCGGGTAGAAGTGCTCGTCGAAGTAGTCGAGGACGCGCAGGCCGTGCTCGTCCTCGTACTTCTTCATCTGCCGCAGATACCAGGTGGTGAACGGAAGGCCGCCGCGGACCTCCTTGTCCGGGGGGTTCGACCAGCAGTTGGTCCGGCCGCAGGTCTCCTGGTCGAGGCCGGAGTAGTCCCAGGAGGACCAGCCCCAGCCGACCGGGCCGAGCGTCTTCGCGCCGGGATCGGCGGCCTTGACGGCGGCGCCGATGAGGTAGGCCTTGTCGCGCAGCTCGACCGAGCTCGCGCCCTCGGGGTGGACGTCCCGGTGCGTGCTGTGCCAGATGTCGGGCTCGTTGTCGAGGTTGTAGAACCGCACGCCGCCGGTCGCGGCGGTGCCGTACCTGCTGGTGAGGTGGCCGATCCAGTCCTTCACGTACGCGGCCCCGGCCTCGACGCTCGTGTCGCGGGGGTCGTTGCCGGTGATCTTCGTGCCGTCGGGCTTCACGCCGTCGCCGCAGTCCGGCCGCCACTGGTCGGTCCGCTGCTGCGGGCCGTACTTGGCGACGGAGAACCCGCAGGAGGCGTCGCGGCCCTTGGGGACCCAGCCGATCAGGGGGACGGTGAGGATGGTGTCGGTGCCGGTGCGGCGGTCCTGCTCGACGAACCGGTCGGCCGTGGAGCCGTCCGGCAGCTTCGACGGGTCCGGGTTGTCCTCGGCGATGTTCTCGAAGTACCAGTCGGAGGCGCGGTTACTGGTGTCGTACAGGTAGTTGTAACGGGTCGTCGCGTTGCCGCCCCACCGGCGCACCGGGAGACGCAGCTCCTTCGCCAGCGCCTCGTCGGCGAAGTTCATGCCGTAGATGTACGGGCTGATGGGGTGCCGCCCGCTGGTCGTGTCCACCGTCAGCGCCGGGCCTTCGGCGGCCGCGAGTGCGGGCGGCTGTCCGGCCGCGCCGATCGACAGGGCGATCGCCGCGGTGAGGGCGATCGGGAGCGTTCGCGTTCGCACGGGTCTCCTCTCGAGTCCCTGGGGGGTTCTGGGGCCGCCGGATGCGAGGGGAGCAGCCCGTCGCGGCCAGGGCATCACGCTGGCCAAGACCCGGGCGGGGAACAAGAACGCGATTCGCCGGAGCGCCGCGGGGACGCGTTGAGCAGCCACACCCCCGGGCCGGCCTATGGAAGTTTCAGGATCCGGCCGCCATCGGGCCGGCGGACCGCGAGGGCCTCGGGCGGTGACGAGGCCGGACGGCTCTCCGAGGGCGGCAGCTGACCGTCCGGGGCCACGCCCGACGCGCCACCCGGCCGGACCGGACGTGTCACAGCGTGCGGCGGAGCCAGTCCTCGACGCCCGCCACGTGGACCGTCGCCCACGCCCTGGCCACCTCCGGCCTCCGGGCCGCGATCGCGTCGCAGATCATCACGTGTTGCTCGCGGGTGTCGTCGAGCACCCCTTCCTGGGTGAGGCCGCGCCACACCCGGGCGCGTGTCGTCGGCCCGGAGAGGCTGTCGAGCAGCGAGCAGAGCACGGGGTTGCCCGATCCCGCCGCGATGCGCTGGTGGAACCGCAGGTCGTTGGCGACCAGCTCCTCCACATTGGGGTCGTCCGGCAGCGCGTCGAGGATCGCGCGCAGCTCCTTGACCTCCTCGTTCGGCATGTTGATCGCGGCCATCGCGGTGGCGGCGGGCTCCAGGACGCGCCGCACCTCCAGGAACTGCAGCACGGTGTCGTCGCGGTGGAAGTCCACGACGAACGACAACGCCTCGAGGAGCAGGTGGGGCTGGAGACTGGTCACATAGGTGCCGTCGCCCTGCCGTACGTCGAGCACGTTGATCAGGGCGAGGGCGCGGACGGCCTCCCGGAGGGAGTTGCGGGACAGGCCGAGCCGTTCGGCCAGGTCGGCCTCCTTGGGCAGCCGGTCACCCGGAGCGAGCTCGCCCGACGTGATCATCTGCTTGATCTTGTCGATCGCCGCGTCCGTGACCGCCACGGAGCCACCTCCACCGTCTCCTCGCGAGCGAGGCGCACACATCCGATGTCCAGCAGTGTAGAGGTGCGCGATGGGCCCGGCTCCAACAGCGTGCTGCCACTTCGCGGCAGTCGGGAGGCGAACGGCATCACGGGGCACGTCCGATCTCCTGCCCCGCCACGCCGCTGTGGGGGCCCGCAATCAGGGTTTGCGGCCGACGCCGCCCTCCACCACCATCCGGGTGGGCACGGAGTCCATGGCGGGGCGCCACCGCTGCACCGGCACCATGCCGGGCTCCACCAGCTCGAAGCCGTCGAAGAACCGCAGGAGCTCGCCGCGGGTGCGGAACGTCGAATCCGCGGGAGTGCCCGCCGTCGCGGCCCTCAGGCCCTCGACGGCCTCGGCGTCGCTCTCCGCGGCCATGTTCGAGATGGCCACATGACTGCCGGGCGCCATGCGGTCGCGCCACCGGGCGACGATGCCGTGGGCGTCCTCCTCGTCGGAGACGAAGTGGAGAACGGTGACGAACAGCACTCCGACGGGCTCGTCGAAGTCGATCAGCCCGCGAAGGCCGGGGTGGTCCATCACCGCGTCGGGGCGGCGGATGTCCTCCTCGATGGTCGCCACATGGGCGTCGGCCGTCAGCAGCGCGTCGTTGTACACCTTCACGAGCGGGTCGTTGTCGACGTAGACGACCCGCGCGGACGGGTGGATCTCCCGGGCTATCTCGTGCACGTTCGGCGACGTCGGGATGCCCGCGCCCAGGTCGACGAACTGCCGGACGCCCTCGACGGCCATGTATCTCACCGCCCTGGCGAGGAAGGCGCGGTTCGCCTTCGCGACCGATCGCGTGTCGGGCGCCAGCGACAGGAGCCTGCCGGCGACCATCCGGTCGATCTCGTAGTTGTCCTTGCCGCCCAGCAGGTAGTCGTACACCCGGGCGGAACTGGGCACCGTGGGGTCGGTGCCGACCGGTACCTCCGCCACAGCCGCCTCCCGTTCCGCCGAGGTCTTCCGGCGATCATAGTCCGGGGCCGTGCCGTACGGCAGGCCCTGGGCGGGCGGGATGGTTCACGGCGGCCGCGCCGGCGGGAACGGGCGACCGCCCCCGGGTGGGAGCGGTCGCGGGGCGGCCGCCGACGCGCCGGTATGCGTGGTCAGGCGCGGGTCCAGCGCTGGTTAACCTGGCCGTTGCAGGTCCAGATGATGACTTTGGTGCCGTTGGCGGTGCCGTTGTTGTAGGCGTCCAGGCACTTGTTCGCGCCGACGGCGGTGATGGTGCCGTCGGCGTTGAGGCGCCACTTCTGGTTGTTCTGGCCGTTGCAGTCCCAGATGATCACGCTGGTGCCGTCGGCCGTGCCGGCGCCGTTCACGTCGAGGCACTTGTTGCCGTAGACGCGCAGCTCACCCGAGCCGGTCGGCGTCCACTGCTGGTTGGCCTGGCCGTTGCAGTCCCAGAGCTGCGCCTGCGCGCCGTTGGCCTGCGAGACACCCGCGACGTCGAGGCACCGGCCCGACCCGACACCCTTGATCGCGCCGGTCCCGGTGGGGGTGGGCGTGGGGGACGGCGTGACCAGGCCCCCTCCACTCACGAGGTACATGGCCGCCCCGTGTCCGGGCACCTGCGCGCTGATCGTCCCGGACGAGGAGCCGGTCGTGTGCGCCCACAGGTCGCGTACGGAGTAGGAGGCCGCACTGCCGAGCCCGAGGGCGGAGGCCGTGGTGGACACCGTCGCCGCCGACGTGCCCCGGTTGAGCAGCACGACCGCGACCGAGCCGTTGGACATCGGCTTGCGCCACACCTCCAGGTTCCCGTTGTCGCTGATCTTGTGGCCCTGCCTGCCGCCCCAGTCCTGGTTGACGGCGATGACCTCGGTGTTGGTGAGGATCGTGCGGGTCTCGGCGCTCATCGAGCGGATGTCGTTGCCCGCGACGAGCGGTGCGTTCAGCAGCGACCACAGGCTGAAGTGCGCCCGCCCCTCGGTCGCCGTCAGCGAGCCGACCCCCACCTCCAGCATGTCGGGGTCGTTCCAGCCGCCCGGCCCCGAGTACGCCTCCAGCCCCACCTGCTGGTCCAGGATGCCCATGACCGAGTTCCAGTTCGCCTGGATGTCGCCCGTCGTGCGCCAGGAGTTGCCGGTCTGCATCCCCCAGGTCCAGACGCTCTCCTGGCCCCAGTTGCACAGGCTGAACAGGATCGGACGCCCGGTGGCGGCGAGCGCGTCACGCATCGCCGTGTACCGCTGCTGCCCGTTCTTGCCCTGGTGGTCGCCGCAGTTGTCGTACTTCAGGTAGTCGATCCCCCAGGAGGCCCACAGGGCGGCGTCCCGCCGCTCGTACCCCAGGCTGGCCGGGTAGCCCGCACAGGTCGTCGTCCCGGCCGAGGAGTAGATGCCGAGCTTCAGGCCCTTCGAGTGGACGTAGTCGGCCAGCGCCTTCATGCCACTGGGGAACTTCTGCGGATCGGGCACCAGGTCGCCGTTCGCGTTGCGGCTCTTGGTGGACCAGCAGTCGTCGATGTTGACGTAGGTGTAGCCCGCCGCCGCCATGCCGCTGGACACCATGACGTCCGCGGTCTGCCGCACGAGCGTCTCGTTGACGTTGCAGCCGAAGCTGTTCCAGTCGTTCCACCCCATCTGGGGCGTACGGGCGAGCCCGTTGTCGAGCGCGGCGGCCGGTGACGTCGCGCCGCCGGCCGCGACGAGGGACCCGGCGGCCAGCACCGCCGCCAGCGTCCATCGAACGATCCTGTGCATCTGACTCCTTAGCCGCCGAAGACCGGTCCGGGTCTGATAGCGATAACATTTCCGGCCACGCGTCCGGGGTGGTTGGTGGTGTGCGGCGGAGCAAATACGACGCCGCCGATCCCGTCAAGAGGGTTCGGGCGGGTGTGCTCCGCCGGACACGGCGCCGCCTGCCCTCACGGGCGCACGGCCATCGGATCGCCGGGCGGGCCGTCCTGAAAGTTTCACGTCCAGGGGGACATGCCGAGGGTTTCGGAACGTTACCGCGACCGCTGCGTCATCGCCGCAGGAAGGCGAATCCCGCGGGGAACGGTGGTGCGAAACTTTCCGGATACGGTCTTGACATGTTTCGTGGCGGTTTTCCACACTGAGCCCGGGCGGCATCCCGCCGGGGCGGTGGTGGGCGGCGGGACCGCCGCCCGTGACGCGGCCCCGGTGCGGGGCCGTGCCGGTTCCGCGCGGTGTCCCGCGTCCCCGTTCGACGTCATCCGACCCGGATGGTGGCACCACAAAAGTTGTTAACGCTAACAAAGCGAGATGTCCAGGAGGCCACGTGTCCCCCTCGTCCTTCAGCCGGCGCCGGCTGCTCCAGGCCGCCGGCGTCGCCGTCGTGGCCTCCGCCGTCGGGGAGGTCGCCGGCGCCACGGCGGCCGGCGCCGCGGTCGCGCCGGCCCGGGCCGACATCGGCGTGTCCGCGTACTCCTTCGACCTCGGGCAGGTGCGGCTGACCGGGGGCCGCTTGATGGACAACCAGAACCGGACGCTGTCGTACCTGCGGTTCGTCGACGTCGACCGGTTGCTGTACAACTTCCGGGCCAACCACAGGCTGTCCACCGGCGGCGCCGCCGCGAATGGGGGATGGGACGCGCCGAGCTTCCCGTTCCGCACGCACGTGCAGGGGCACTTCCTGTCCGCGTGGGCCCAGGCCTATGCCATGCTCGGGGACACCACGTGCCGGGACAAGGCGACCTACATGGTCGCCGAGCTGGCCAAGTGCCAGGCGAACAACGGGGCCGCGGGCTTCGGCGCCGGTTACCTGTCGGGCTTCCCCGAGTCCGACTTCACCGCACTCGAGGCGCGCACGCTGAGCAACGGCAACGTCCCGTACTACTGCATTCACAAGACCATGACCGGCCTGCTCGACGTGTGGCGTCTCATCGGCGACAACCGGGCCCGCGACGTGCTCCTGGCGCTGGCCGGCTGGGTGGACCAGCGGACGGGCAGGCTCAGTTCCAGCCAGATGCAGAACATGCTGGGCACCGAGTTCGGCGGCATGAACGCGGTGCTGACCGACCTCTACCAGCAGACCGGTGACGGGCGATGGCTGACCGTCGCCCAGCGGTTCGACCACGCCGCGGTGTTCAACCCGCTGGCGTCGAACCAGGACCAGCTCAACGGCCTGCACGCCAACACCCAGGTGCCCAAGTGGATCGGCGCGGCCCGCGAGTACAAGGCGACCGGCACCACCCGCTACCGGGACATCGCCGCCAACGCCTGGAACATCACCGTCGGCGCGCACACCTACGCGATCGGGGGCAACAGCCAGGCCGAGCACTTCCGGGCGCCCAACGCGATCGCGGGCTACCTCAGCAACGACACCTGCGAGCACTGCAACAGCGTCAACATGCTCAACCTGACCCGCGAGCTGTGGCTGCTCAACCCCGATCGGGTGGCGTACGTGGACTTCTACGAGCAGGCGCTGCTCAACCACGTCATCGGCGCGCAGAACCCGGCCGACGGCCACGGCCACATCACCTACTTCACGCCGCTCAAGCCGGGCGGCCGCCGCGGGGTGGGCCCGGCGTGGGGCGGCGGCACCTGGAGCACCGACTACAACTCGTTCTGGTGCTGCCAGGGGACCGGGGTGGAGGTCAACACGAGGCTGGCGGACTCCATCTACTTCTACAACGGCACCACACTGACGGTGAACCTGTTCGCGCCCTCGGTGCTGAACTGGACCCAGCGCGGCATCACGGTCACCCAGACGACGTCCTATCCGGTGAGCGACACCACGACCCTCACCGTCACGGGCGACGCCGGCGGGTCGTGGTCGATGCGCGTCCGCATCCCCTCCTGGACCACCGGCGCCACCATCAGCGTCAACGGCGCCCAGCAGGACGTGGACACCACCCCCGGCACGTACGCCGTCCTCACCCGCTCCTGGGCCTCCGGCGACACCGTCACGGTCCGCCTGCCCATGCGCGTCGTCATGAAGGCCGCCAACGACAACCCGAACGTCGCGGCGGTCACGTACGGCCCGGTCGTCCTGTCCGGGAACTACGGGAACACCGCCCTGTCGGCGCCGCCCGCCCTGAACACCGCGTCCATCACCCGGACCGGCACCACCGCGCTCGCCTTCACCGCGACCGCCAACGGCTCCACGGTCAACCTGGGCCCGTTCTACGACGCGCACGGGCACAACTACACCGTCTACTGGAACACCGGCGGCAGCGGCGGCGGGGGCGGGACGGCGAGCTACCGGCTGGTCAACGCGGCCAGCGGCCTCGTGCTGGGCGTCCAGAACATGTCCACCGCCGACGGCGGCCTCGCGCTGCAGTGGACCGACAACGGCACCGCCGACCACGACTGGGAGATCATCGTGGACGGCACCGCCGTACGCTTCCGCAACGTCAACAGCGGCAAGGTGCTCGGCGTGGAGAACATGTCCACCGCCGACAACGCCCGCGTCCTGCAGTGGACCGACAACGGCACCGCCGACCACCGCTGGACGATCGCCGACGCAGGCGACGGCTCTCACAAGATCCGCAACGTCAACAGCGGCAAACTCCTGGCCATCCTCAACGGCTCGACCGCGAACGGGGCGCAGGCCGTGCAGGACTCCGACAACGGCGGTGCGGACAACCAGTGGCGGTTCGTGCCGAACGGCGCCCGGCGCATCCAGAACCTGGCCAGCGGGCTGGTGCTGGGCGTGCAGAACATGTCCACCGCCGACGGCGGCCTGGTCATCCAGTGGGGTGACACCGGCACCGCCGACCACCTCTGGACCGCGGTGGTCGACTCGGGCGGCTACCTGCGCCTGCGCAACTCCAACAGCGGCAAGGTGCTCGGCGTGGAGAACGCCGCCACCGCGGCCGGGTCGCGGGTGGTCCAGTGGGCCGACAACGGCACCTCCGACCACCGGTGGCGGCTGCGGCACGGCGCCAACGGATACTTCCGCATCCAGTGCGCCAACGGCGGCAGGGTCCTCGGCGTCAGCGGCGGCTCCACCGCCCAGGGCGCCCAGGTCGTCCTCGCCGACGACAACGGGGCGAACGACCGCCTGTGGCGGTTCGTCTAGCCGGGCGGGAGGGCGTCAGCGCCGCCAGCGGTAATGGGCGTCGGGCAGGTTCTCCTCGTTGCCGCTTCCGTCGCCCTCCGCGACGAGGGTGAAACCGTGCCGCTCGTAGAACCGCCGGGCGCCCGTGTTGCGCTGGAAGACGTACAGGTCGAGCCCGTGGGGGCGCGCCTCCTTGGCGTGGCCGAGCAGCGCGCTCCCGACGCCGCCGTTCTGGGCGTCGGGCGCGAGATACAGGTGGTCGAGCCAGCCGCCGCACAGCGCGGCGAACCCGGCGACCCGGCCGCGCAGCTCGGCCACCCATACCTGCGACGACGGCAGCATGACGCCGGCGATCCACGCCCGGGTCTCCTCGTCGGAGTGGAGACGGGGCAGGTAGGTCATCTCGGCCCGGGCGGCGAGGAACACCTCGGCGACGTGTCCGGCGTCGCCGGACCCGGCGCGGCGGATCAGCGGCGGGGCGTCGTGGGCGATCACCCCCGCCCTCCTCTCCGTACGGCCGGTGGTCCGGCGGCGCCGCTCACGACCCGGCCCCCAGGGCGTCGCGGGCCGCCATCAGGGCGAAGCCGAGCAGGTTGAGGCCCTGCCAGGTCGAGGGGGAGGCGGCGCGTTCGTCACCGGCGGTCAGGCCGATGCCCCAGATCCGGTCGTACGGGCTGGCCTCGACCAGGACCCGGTCTCCGGTCGCGAGCAGGTAACGCGACAGCTCGGGGTTCTGGCCGAACTTGGCGATGCTGCCGCGGACCACGATGTCGAACCGGCGGGCGTCCCACACCTGCTCGTCGAAGCCGCGTACGGCCCGGCCGAGCTTCTTGGCCTCACCGGGATGACCGGCGGCGAGAATCTGTCCGGCGGCCCGGTCGTCGCCGAACAGCCAGGCCTTGTGCGCCATCATGTAGTGCTCGGCGGAGGCGAAGGTGTGGCCGTCCTCCGTGAAGGTGACCGGCCACCACTGCGACAGGCAGCCGGGGCCGACGCCTCCGTCCCTGGCGGGCCGGTGACCCCAGAAGTACAGGTAGCGGAGGGCGCGGCCGTCCCGCTCCGCGGCGACCGCCTCGTCCACACTGCGCGGTAACACGATCTGCTCGGACACGCCCACACCGTGCCACAGACGGCCTCGTCCCGGCCATCGGGTTTCGGCGCGCGCCGCCCCGCACCGCCCCCGCCCCGCACCGCCTGCATGGGGGCGTGGCCGGCGGCCCTAAGCTACGTGGCTGAACCGGCACAGCGGTGCTCTCCGCGGCGAGCCGGTCGTCGCCGAACCACGCTGCTCGCCGGTCCCCAGGGATGCTCCGGGCGCGGTGGCCGTCCCCGGGAGGAGACGTCCGTGTTACCAGGAGGCATGACCCGGAAACGGGCGGTCTGGCTCGTCCTGGCTCATCGCCCCCAGGCCTTCGTTCCCGGGTGGTTCAGAAGCGGCTGCTGGCCACCCCTGCCGGCCCGGCGAAGCGTATGGCGCTGGGCGCGCGTCCCGGGGTGGCTGGGCAACGGGGCTCTCCCGGTGCTGGCGGGCCTGGTCGCCGGGGTCGCCGCCTGGCTTCACGGTCACCGGGAGCAGGCGCCGATGGTGGTCGCCGGCATCGTGATGATCGCCGTGCGGGTGATTCCCTTCGTCTGGCCGCGGCGCGTGCGTCAGATGCATGTCGCCCGGCGAGCGGATCACCCCGAGCTGCACGCGATGGTCGACGAGGTGGCCGGGACCCTGGGAGTGCGACGTCCGTCGCGCGTGTGCTTCGCCGCCATCGCCGAGTCGGGCGCCCGCCGGCTGGGACCGCGGCGTACGGAGCTGTGGATCGGCCTGCCGTACGCGATGGGCTTCGACCGGGCGGAGCTGCGCGGGGTCGTCGCCTTCGAGCTCGCCCTCCTGGACGCGTGCCGGACATGGTCGCTCGCCGCGCTCCTGGAGCTCTGGGAATCGAAGCCGATCAGGAAGGACGCCGTCCGGGTGGAGGTCGCCGCCGTCGTGACTGCCCTTGTGCTGCGGGCCGACGAGGCCGGCTGTCTGGTGTCGGACCGCAGGACCATCGCGACCGCGCTTCTCCGCAGTGCGCTCCTGTCCCACTCGCTCGACTGGTTCGCCGGCCGCTATGCCACGGACCTGCCCCGCTATGGGCTGTTCGCCGTGGACCTCTATCAGGGCTGGCGCTGGAAGGTGTTCGAGGACGACCTGCCGGCCCGGCTCATGCCGCGCTACCGCGAGCTGAGCCTCGCCACCGGGTTCACACTCGATCGGATCGCGGAGCTGGGGGTCGCCCCGTACGAGCCGCTCCGGCCGGCGGAGGACCCGATCGTGCGGGCGCTTCACCCCGCCGTCGAGGAACGGTTCGCGCGATGGCTGCTCCGCCACCACATCGCGGGCCAGACGGTGCACTGGTCCGTCAACTTCGCGGACATGCCGTTCTCGGTCTGGGACGCGTTCGTCGAACAGCTCTGCGATCGCGTCCTGCGGGCCGCGGCCGACCTGTCCGGCCGGCCGGACCCGGCGCTCGACGACCTGGTCGAGATCGTGGCGTCCGGGCGGACCGAGGAGCTCCGGTGGGAGCACAGGGAGCGGCTGTGCGCGCATCCGTCTCCCGGAGTCTGCGCTCTGTTCCCGGTCCTGCACCGCACGCTGCGGATGCGGGGCTACACGTACGTCAACGCGTTGCGCCACCGGGAACTCGCCGGGCCGGACGGAGACGTCGTCGACGTCGTACGGCTGGCGCAGGCGATCGAGCGGGGGGACCGGCCGCCGGGGATCCTCGTGCCCGCGACGACGTCGTGAGCGACGCGATGCACACCGGATCGATGACAGGACTCGCGCCCGCCGGCGACGCGGATGCGAGACCGTTGAGCATGACCGGCCGTCGCTCAATCCGGGTGTCGCTTGGTCCGGGTGTCACTTGTCGTGGTGTCCTGCGGTGGTTCTCGCGGTTGTCTTCCGGCCGCCCCCGGTCCATGCCCGGGGGCGGCTCGGTCGTTCCGGTTTCCCGGCTCCCGCGGGCCGGTCTATTTGTAGCCGGCGGCCACGATGTTGGCCTGCACGGCGTTCTCGGTGGCGTCGGACGGGTAGCCCGAGGTCATGACGCCCTCGTAGAAGGTGCCGGCGGCTCCGTGGCTGTTGTCGCCGCCGATGCCGAGGATGATGGCGCCTTCCTTCTTCATCGGGTTGTAGCCCGGGACCTTCATCGGGTTGTAGCCCGGGACGTTGGGCCGCACGCCGTTGTAGAAGGTGCCCAGGCCGCCCGACTGCGCGTCGCCGCCGCGGATGGCCCAGTGGTTGGGCTCGCCCTTGACGATCGCGGTCAGGAAGCGGTGGCTGATGGACGGGTTGCCCGCGTTGTACTTCTGGTTGACGCCGGAGAACAGGCCGTTCTCGAGGTCG
>NZ_JABBWU010000015.1:0-238116 GCF_012999525.1 Microbispora sp. H10836 | reverse complement strand
GCGAAGGTGAGAACTTAAGCGCCGGTAAACGGCGGTGGTAACTATAACCATCCTAAGGTAGCGAAATTCCTTGTCGGGTAAGTTCCGACCTGCACGAATGGCGTAACGACTTCCCCGCTGTCTCAACCACAGGCCCGGTGAAATTGCAGTACGAGTAAAGATGCTCGTTTCGCGCAGCAGGACGGAAAGACCCCGGGACCTTCACTACAGCTTGACATTGGCGTTTGGAGCGTCTTGTGTAGGATAGGTGGGAGACTGGGAAGCTCTGACGCTAGTCAGGGTGGAGTCATTGGTGAAATACCACTCTGGTCGTTTTGGACGTCTAACCCGCGCCCGTGTATCCGGGTGGGGGACAGTGTCTGGTGGGTAGTTTAACTGGGGCGGTTGCCTCCTAAAAGGTAACGGAGGCGCCCAAAGGTTCCCTCAGCCTGGTTGGCAATCAGGTGTCGAGTGTAAGTGCACAAGGGAGCTTGACTGTGAGACTGACGGGTCGAGCAGGAGCGAAAGCTGGGACTAGTGATCCGGCATCGGCGTGTGGAAGCGGTGTCGCTCAACGGCTAAAAGGTACCCCGGGGATAACAGGCTGATCTTCCCCAAGAGTCCATATCGACGGGATGGTTTGGCACCTCGATGTCGGCTCGTCGCATCCTGGGGCTGGAGTAGGTCCCAAGGGTTGGGCTGTTCGCCCATTAAAGCGGTACGCGAGCTGGGTTTAGAACGTCGCGAGACAGTTCGGTCCCTATCCGCTGCGCGCGCAGGAGACTTGCGAGGGGCTGTCCCTAGTACGAGAGGACCGGGACGGACGAACCTCTGGTGTGCCAGTTGTTCCGCCAGGAGCACGGCTGGTTGGCTACGTTCGGTAGGGATAACCGCTGAAAGCATCTAAGCGGGAAGCTCGCCTCAAGATGAGGTCTCCCACCACGAGAGTGGGTAAGGCCCCCTAGAGATGATGGGGTTGATAGGCCGGAAGTGGAAGCGCAGTAATGTGTGGAGCTGACCGGTACTAATAGGCCGAGGACTTGACCATGAAACCCGCCCTGCTTTGTGCGGGGTGTGGTGCTCGCGTCCACTATGTGATCTCAGAGACAGCAACCAGTGTGGTTGTGTGTTTCATGGGGTTACGGCGGTTATAGCGGCAGGGAAACACCCGGTTACTTTCCGAACCCGGAAGTTAAGCCTGCCAGCGCCGATGGTACTGCACCGGGGACGGTGTGGGAGAGTAGGACACCGCCGGACAATCTTTATAGGAAGGGCCACCCCGTATCGGGGTGGCCCTTCCGCATTTCCAGGCCTTTTTTATTTCCAGACTCCCCTTTTTTCTGCCGGGGTTGCTGGTGGGTGTGTGTGGGTGGGTTTCAGCTTCGGCCGACCTGAGGCCGACCATGCTGGCGTGAGCGTCGGGGGAGCGGAGCGGGCGGGAGGGAGGACCGCAGCGAAGGCCCAGCGGAGCGGGCTTCGCGAGGACCGGACCTTCCGGCCGGCGCAGTGACCAACCCCCACCCACACCCGGACCCCCACCCACACACACCATGAGTTCCCCGCACACACACCACGAGGCTCCCGCGCACACACTCGTCCTAACGGCCCAGCCGCCCCGCGTCCCCACGTCCCCACGTCCCATGAACACCCCGCGGCGAGACCGCGCAGATTGACGCTCACGCGGCCTACTGCCTTGTGAAAGGGCGGGTGTGGGTTCCCGTACGCTGAGGGTCGTGGAATATCGAGCCGTCGAGCAAGCGATCATGGCACGGGGAGTGGAGTGGGATTTCAGCCCCACTCTTGACCGGATCACCGCGCTGATGGAGATCCTCGGAGATCCCCAGAACTCGTACAAGGTCGTTCACATCGCGGGCACCAACGGGAAGACGAGCACCGCACGGATGGTCGAGGCTCTCCTGCGCGAGCGTAACCTGCGGGTGGGCCGCTACACGAGCCCTCATCTGCAGTCGATGCGCGAGCGGATCGTGATTGACGGCGAGCCCCTGTCGGAGGAGCGGTTCGCCGAGGTGTACGAGGACATCGCCCCCTACCTGGAGATGATCGACGCCAAGGTGGGCAGGCTGAGCTTCTTCGAGGTGCTGACGGGGATGGCGTACGCGGCGTTCGCGGACGCTCCCGTGGACGTCGCGGTGGTAGAGACCGGCATGGGCGGCACCTGGGACGCGACGAACGTCGCGGACGGGACGGTCGCGGTCGTCACGCCCATCTCGCTGGATCACACCGACTACTTGGGGCCGGACGTCGCGACCATCGCCGGTGAGAAGGCCGGAATCATCAAGCCCAAGGCGACGGCCGTGCTGGCGCAGCAGCCGCTGCCCGCCGCCGAGGTGCTGATGCGGCGGGCGGCGGAGGTCGGCGCGGTGGTGGCCCGCGAGGGGCTGGAGTTCGGCGTGCTGCATCGCGAGCTGGCCATGGGCGGCCAGATGCTCCAGCTCAAGGGCCTGAAGGGTGTGTACGAGGAAGTGTTCCTGCCGTTGTACGGCGCACACCAGGCGGGCAACGCGGCCGGCGCCCTGGCCGCCGTGGAGGCGCTGACGGCCGGTGACGACCCGCTGGGCGAGGAGGTCGTGCGGCCGGCCTTCGCCCAGGTGAAGAGCCCGGGGCGGCTGGAGGTCGTACGGCGTGGCCCGACCGTCCTGGTCGACGCGGCACACAATCCCGCGGGCATGGAGGCGTCGGTCGAGGCCATGACCGAGGCCTTCGGGTTCACCAGGCTCGTCGCGGTGGTGGCCGTGATGGCGGACAAGGACGTGGACACGATCCTGGACCTGCTGGAACCTGTGGCAGAGGAGATCGTGGTCACCTGTAACTCCTCATCGCGCTCGCTGAGCCCGGACGATCTGGCGGCCCGCGCGGAGGCGGTCTTCGGCCCGGATCGCGTCCACGTGGAGGACCGGCTCGACGACGCCATCGACACGGGCGTCGCGCTGGCGGACCAGGGCGACGAGCTGGGCTCCGGTGTCCTCATCACCGGTTCGGTCGTGACCGCGGGAGACGCGCGCATCCTCCTCAAGGTCGCGAAATGAGCAGCGGCGTGTTCGAGGTCACCCCCGGCATGCGCCGGCTCTGCGCGAGCGTCCTCGGGATGCAGGCGATCGTCGTGGCGCTCGTCAGCCCGGTCGCGATCACCATCAATCATGTGTCCGCCCCGCTCGCGCTGACCGTCGGGCTCGGGCTCGCCGTCCTGTGCGTGGTGGTCGTCGGCATGCTGAAGCGCCCTTCCGCGTACATCGCGGGCACTGTGCTTGAAGTCCTGACGATCGCCACAGGATTCCTCGTCCCGGTCATGTTCTTCCTCGGGGTGATCTTCGCCGCCCTGTGGATAACTGCCATCTTCGTCGCTCGCCGTGTCGAAGGGACGACGAAGCGCTAAAGTCGGCAACCATGGCCGTCCCTCCCGTACCGCAGGCTCGGACCGCCGCGCCGGTCCGTGCCGTGCGCGTCCCTCTGCTGGTCGACGTCGTCATCGGGCTGCTCACCCTGGTGGCCCTTCCTCTGGCGCTCGTCGCCATCCCGAACACGATCTCCGTCGTGGCGGCGCTGCTGCCGCCGGGCGTGTCGCAGGTCGACATGATCCGCGCGCACGGCCTGGCGCTGCCCGCCATGCTGGTGACCGTGCCGCTCGCCGCGGTCGCGGTACGCAGGTTCCGCGCGGCCCCGATCCTCGTGGCGGGGCTCACGCTGCTCGCGCTCGCCGACGTCGCCGGGGGGTACACCGACACCGTCGCGCTGGTCGGCGTGCTGCGCGTGCTCCACGGAGTCGGCGCGGGCATGCTCGTGCCGGCCACGCTCGTCGCGGTCGCGGAGCGTTCCCGGCGCCGGGTGCTGCTGCCGATCTGGGCGGGCGCGCTCGCCGCCTCGTTGCTGACGGCCCAGGCGCTCGCCCTGTGGGCGATCCGCGACGTGACCTCCTGGCAGGTCACCCTCCAGCCGTACCCGCTGCTGACCGGAGTGGCGCTGGCCCTCGCCGCGGCGTACCTGGTGCTCTGGATGATCTCCGGTGACGGCGGGACGCAGGCGGAGGGGGAGATCCTGCCCGCGAGCCGGCCGACGTCGGCCGAGCGGGGGCGGCTTGCGCTGGCCATCGTGCCGGCGGCGGCCATCGCGGTGCTGGGCGTGGGGATCACCTTCGACTGGCCGCCGCGCCTGGTCGTCGCCGCCGCGGCGCTCGCCGTCGTGGCGATGCTGGGCCTCGCGGCGCTCGGCACGTTCGAGGGGCAGGGCGGCCGTACGCTCGCCTTCGTCAACGTCGCGGTCGGGCTGGTGGTGCTGCCGACGGCCGCGCAGATGACCTACATCGAGCTCGGCGGCCCACTGGGCGGCCCCGGCCTCAAGGGCCTGTGGGTGCCGTTCCTGGTGGCCGCGCTGACCGCGCTCGTGGCCGCCGTCCTCGCAGGCCGGGTGCCGGACACGTTCACGGAACGGATGACGGCCCTCGGTCTCGCGGCCGTCGTCGCGGGACTGTGCGCGACCTGGCTGCTGGTCCCGACACCGTCCGGCACGCCGCTGGTGGTGCCGTTCGTGCTGCTGGCCGCGGGGTCGGCGGTCGCGTTGGTCGGCGCGTTCCGCACGGCGGGTCTGGGCTCGGCGATGCTGGGTCTGTCGCTGTGCTTCCCGGCCGTGCTCGCGGGCTTCCTGCTCGGCACCGGCATCCAGGTGAACCGGCTGAGTGACGCCGCCGAGACCGCGGGAGGCAACGGGAACGCCCTGGTGGAGGGGTTCATCGACGCGCTGCACATGTGGGCGCAGATCGGCGGTTTCGTCGTGGTCGGAGTGATCGTGCTCTCCGCCGTCCTGACCCGGAGGGCCGCCGCGCCGGGGGATGGTCCGGTGGTGATCCCCGCGCCGACGCCGTCTCCGGAGGAGGACGACGGCACCCCCGGGGACCCGGGGCCCGCCCGCTGACGACGCCGGCCGGCACCGCCGCGCCGGCGAGACCCGGCCTCGCCCGATCGGAGCGGCGTTCGCGGACCGGTAAGCTGCCGTTGCGTACGGAGCTCCCCAGCCGGAGCTCCCAGATGCTTGACGGGTGCGCCCGCGACCTGCACGGGTCACCGTACGGCGAGCACGACGCCACATGAGCCTCAGCAACGACCTTAGGAGAACAGACCGTGTCCGAGCGTACGCTTGTCCTGATCAAGCCCGACGGGGTCCGTCGCGGCCTCGTCGGGGACGTCATCGGCCGCATCGAGCGCAAGGGCCTCAAGATCGTGGCGATGGACCTGCGCACGCTCGACGCCGAGACGGCCAAGGCCCACTACGCCGAGCACTCCGAGCGCCCGTTCTTCGGCGAGCTGGTGGAGTTCATCACCGGCGGCCCGCTGGTCGCGATGGTGCTCGAGGGCCCCCGGGCCGTCGAGGCGTTCCGCGCCCTGGCCGGCCTGACCGACCCGGTGAAGTCCGCACCCGGCACCATCCGCGGCGACCACGCCCTGGAGATCGGCGAGAACGTCGTCCACGGTTCCGATTCGCCGGAGTCCGCCGCCCGGGAAATCAAGATTTTCTTTCCGGACCGTTTCTAGCCCTTGCCACACGAGAGGCCCCGGTTTAAACCGGGGCCTCTCGTGTTTTTCCAGGTGGTGACCGAGCTTAGGCGGGGGGAGGCCGGTTTTTCCGGGGGCTTGAGAGCGCGATGTGCCCAGTGATGAGCACGTGCCGTTACGATTCGAATGCGATGCGTCATCCCGCACACCCGCTGAACCCGGTAACCGCTAACCACCTGAAGGAAGGCTTCCTTCCGCATGGGCAGCAAGCTGACATTCCTGGGCCGTGACATGGCTGTCGACCTTGGCACGGCGAACACTCTCGTCTACGTCCGAGGGCGCGGCATCGTCCTGAACGAGCCGTCCGTCGTCGCCATCAACGTCACGACTGGAAAGATCGTGGCAGTTGGAATAGAAGCGAAGCGGATGATCGGGCGGACGCCCGGAAACATCGTCGCGATCCGTCCCCTGCGGGACGGTGTCATCGCGGATTTCGATGTGACCGAGCGGATGCTGCGGTACTTCATCCAGAAGATCCACAAACGCCGCCACTTCGTGCGTCCGCGCATCATCGTGGCCGTGCCGAGTGGCATCACCGCGGTGGAGCAACGCGCGGTGAAGGAAGCGGGCTATCAGGCAGGGGCCCGCCGCGTGTACATCATCGAGGAACCGATGGCGGCCGCGATCGGGGCCGGCCTGCCGGTCCACGAGCCGACCGGGAACATGGTCGTCGACATCGGCGGCGGCACCACCGAGGTGGCCATCATCTCGATGGGCGGCATCGTGACCAGCCAGTCGATCCGCGTCGGGGGTGACGAACTCGACCAGGCGGTCATCGCCTTCGCGAAGAAGGAGTACTCCCTGATGCTCGGGGAGCGCACGGCGGAGGAGGTCAAGATCGCCGTCGGGTCCGCGTGCGTCACGGGGGAGGACTTCCACGCCGAGGTGCGCGGCCGCGACCTGGTCAGCGGCCTGCCGAAGACGGTCGTCATCAGCGCCGAGGAGATCCGCCGGTCGATCGCCGAGCCGGTCAACGCGGTCGTGGACGCCGTGAAGTCGACGCTGGACAAGTGCCCGCCGGAGCTCTCCGGCGACCTCATGGACCGGGGCATCGCCGTGACCGGTGGCGGCGCCCTGCTGCGCGGCATGGTCGACCGGTTGCGCGAGGAGACCGGCATGCCGGTCCATCTGGCCGAGAACGCGCTCGACTCGGTCGCGCTCGGCTCCGGGCGGTGCGTGGAGGACTTCGAAGCCCTCCAGCAGGTGCTCGTGCCGGAGCCCCGCAACTAAGGAGCGTCATGAGAGACACCCGCCGCGCCCGTCTCATGCTCGGACTCCTCCTCGCCGTGGCGCTGATCCTCATCACCGTGGATCACCGGGCCGGGAACGACCACGTCCTCGGCCCGGTGCGCGGCTTCGTGGGCGCCGTGTTCGGGAAGGCCGAACGCGTCGGCGCCGCCGTGACCCGCCCGATCACCGGATTCGTCGGCATGCTGCGCGACGCGCCCTCGGCCCGCCGTGTCATCACCGACCTGCGCAAGGAGAACGCGCGGCTGCGGGACGAGGTGTCGGCGCAGCGGCTCGACCGGGCGCGGGCCGAGAAACTGGACCGCCTGCTCGGGCTGGCGGGGCTCGGCCGCTACCGCGTGGTCGGGGCGCAGGTCGTCGCACGGCGTACGGTGGCGGGGTTCGAGGACACGGTCGAGATCGACGCCGGCACCGCCGACGGGATCCGGCCCGACATGACGGTGCTGAGCGACGTGGGACTGGTCGGCCGCATCGTCCAGGCGGGCCCGGTCAGCTCGACGGTGGCCCTGCTGACCGACCCGGCCCTGTCGGCGGGGGCGCGGCTGGAAGGCGGCAACGAGCTCGGTGTCGTGAGCGGCCTCGGCGAGGCGGGCGGAGGCGGCAACCTCGTCAGGTTCCGCCTGCTCGACTCCACCGTGCCGATCGGCGTGGGCCGCCGGATCGTCTCGTTCGGTTCCCAGCAGAGCAGGCCGTACGTGCCGGGCGTACCGATCGGCGTGGTCGAGCGGGTGGACAACACGCCGGGTGAGGTGACCAGGACGGCCTACGCGAGGCCCTTCACCGACTTCTCCGCACTGGACGTCGTCGGCGTGGTGGTCGCGGCGCCGAAGCGTGATCCGCGCGACGCGGTGCTGCCGCCGAAGCCGCAGCCACCGAAACCGGCGCGCGAGGACCGGCAGCGGCGCGGCGACGAGGGCCGCGGGCAGGGCCGCGCGTCGCTGGAGGCCGAGTGGGGGCTCGGCGACCGGGCCCGCGGCACGGGCGAGGGCAGGCCCGAGGCGGCGCAGGAGCGGCGCGGCCGGCACGGCACGCAGGCCGTGGACGGGGAGGTACAGGAGCCGGCCGTACAGGAGCCGCGCGCGGGGCGGGAGACGGACTCCGCAACGGCGCCTCGGCACGCGCCCCGGGAGAACGACGGCGCCGTGGCCGACGACGGCCGCGGCGGGAGGAACTGAACGATGGCCCGCAACCTCATCGCCGCGCTGTCGCTGTTCGTCGCCCTGATCCTGCAGGTCAGTGTGGTGAACAGGCTGCTGTTCTCGTGGGCGCCGGACCTGGTGCTCCTGACGGTCGCCGCACTCGCGACCAGGCGCGGGCCCGTGCCCGGCGCGGTGATCGGCTTCTGCGGAGGGCTCGCCTACGACCTGCTGCCGCCCTCCAACCACACACTGGGCGAGTACGCACTGGTCCTGTGCTTCCTGGGCTACGCGGCCGGCCGTGTGGGAGAGCGCCTGCCGCTGCCCGCGGTGGCGGCGTGCGCCGTGATCGCGCCCGGCATGGTGGCCGGTCTGGGCGCGCTGCTCGGTGCCCCGGGGATCACGTGGCCGGTGCTGGCCACGGCCTGGCCCCGGGCCGCGATCTGCAATCTCGTGGCCGCTCCGCTGGTGCTCCGGGCGGTCAAGGTCATGCACGGCGGCCATCGGAGGCGCGCGGGCGGTGGCGAGCTCGTGCCGAGCTGGAGACGGGGGACGGCATGACACGTTTGCGGGGGCGCCTGCTCGTCCTGCAGGTGCTGGTCATCGCCATGATCGTGGTGCTCGTCGTCCGGCTGTGGCAGGTCCAGGTGGTGCAGGGGTCGCGGTTCGTCACGGTCGCGACCGAGACGCGCACCCGCGAGGTGCGGGTCCCCGCCCTGCGGGGGGCGATCCTCGACTCCTCCGGCCGCCCGCTCGTGCGCAACCGTACGACGCTGGTGGTCTCCGTGGACCGCGGCCGGCTGGAGCGGATGCGGGACGGCGGCGACGCGGTGCTCCGTCGCCTGTCCGCCGTGCTGAAGGTGCCGCTGTCGAAGCTGAAGCAGGAGATCCGGGCATGCGGGCCCGGCGTCAGCCGCCCGTGCTGGCCCGGCTCGCCGTACACGCCGATCCCGGTGGCCAACAACGTCAACCCCCGGGCGGCGCTGCAGATTCTGGAACGCCAGGAGGACTTTCCGGGCGTCACGGCCGACATCCAGGCGCTCCGCGACTATCCGAACGGCAAGGACGCCGCCCAGCTCCTCGGCTACCTGCAGCCGGTGACGCAGAGCGAGCTGGAGAAGCGGGAGGGTCTCAAGGCCAACTACTCGGGTGTCGACCTCACCGGCCGCGACGGGCTGGAGCGGACCTACGACTCGGCCCTGCGCGGCGCACCCGGCCTGCGCAACGTCCAGGTCGACCGGATGGGCAAGGTCATCACGGTCAACCAGCAGTCCGACCCGGTTCCCGGCGACATCCTGGTGACCAGCATCGACGCCAACGTGCAGCGCATCGTCGAGAAGTCGCTCGACCAGGCCATGCAGGAGGTGCCGAACTCGGACGGTGCCGCCGGTGTGGTGCTCGACGTGAAGACCGGCCGCGTGATCGCGATGGCCAGCCGGCCGACGTACGACCCCAAGGTCTGGACGGGCGGCATCGCGGAGAAGGACTACCGACGCCTGCTGTCGGACAAGTCGGGCAAGCCGTTGGTGTCGCGCGCGATCGCCGGCGAGTACGCCCCGGGCTCGACTTTCAAGATCAGCTCGGCGTCGGCGATGGTCGCCGACGGTCAGCCGCTGCACGGCACCTACCAGTGCCCGGGTGCCTACACCGTCGAGGGCCGGTCGTACCCCAACGCGGGCGGCATGAGTCTCGGCGCGATCTCGCTGCACGAGGCGCTGGTCAAGTCGTGCGACACCGTGTTCTACCGGGCCGGGTACGAGGAGTGGCTGCGCGACGGCGGCAAGACGCCCAAGTCCAAGGTCAAGGAGCCGATGCCGAACATGGCGAAGGCCTACGGCTTCGGCCGCCGTACGGGCATCGACCTGCCGGGCGAGTCCGCGGGGCGCATCCCCACCCGGGGGTGGAAGCGCGACCTGTGGAACTCCACCAAGGACGAGATGTGCAGGCGGGCCAAGACCGGCTACCCGGAGATGAAGGACCAGAGCCGGGCCGCGTTCGCCAAGCGGCTGGCCCACGAGAACTGCGTGGAGGGCGCGATCTTCCACGCCTACGAGGCGGTCAACCTCTCGATCGGCCAGGGTGACGTGCTCGTCACCCCCCTCCAGCTCGCCCGGGCGTACGCGGCGCTGCTCGGCGACGGCAACGTGCGCAGCCCGCGGATCGGCTGGGCGCTGATGCGTCCGGACGGCACGCTGAAGCAGGAGATCCCGGTCCCGGTCGAGGGACACCTGCCGGTCAACGACGAGACGCGCGAGTACATCCGTAAGGCGCTCAGCGAGGTGCCCTCGGACGGCACGGCGGCGGGCGCGTTCCGCGGCTTCCCGTTCAACATCGTCAAGATCGGCGGCAAGACCGGTACGGCCGAGGTCTACGGCAAGGAGGACACGTCGTGGTTCGCGTCCTTCGCGCCCGCGGACAATCCGCGGCTGGTCACCGTGGTCATGGTGGCGCAGGGCGGCTTCGGCGCCTCGACCGCCGCGCCCGCCGTGCGGCGCATCTGGGAGGGCATCTTCGGCCTGAGCAAGGGGGACAACGGCAAGCCGGTCAAGCCGGCGCTTCCGGACGGCAAACCGGTGACGCGGCTGCCGGCCATCAGCCGCGACAACACGCAGTGAGGCGGGCCTGCCATGACTGAGGCCATCGGAATACGGCGGAGGTCGTTCGCGAGCCGGGTCGTCGGGCGAGGATCGGTCGTCTGGCGGATGGACTGGTTGCTGTTCGGGGCGGTGGTCGCGCTCAGCGCGATCGGCACGCTGCTGGTGTGGTCGGCCACCCGCACCTGGTCGTCGATCGAGCCGACGGGCATGGCCAAGAAGCACGTGCTCAACCTGCTCATCGGTCTGGCTCTCTACAGCGCGGTCGCGGTGACCGACTACCGCTGGCTTCGCACGTACGCGCCGGTCCTGTACGGCATCGCCGTCATCGGGCTGATCCTGGTCATCAGCCCGATGGGGTCGACGATCAACGGCCACCACTCGTGGATCCTGCTGGGCGGGGGCTTCGCCCTGCAGCCGGCCGAGCTGATGAAGCCGGCGCTGGTGGTGATACTGGCGCGGCTGCTGGCCCCGACGTCGGAGAAGGGGAAGACCAAGGACCGGCCGAGGGCCGCCGGCCTCGCGCTGTCCGTCGCGGCGGCGGGCGCCGCGGCGGCGCTGGTCATGGTGCAGCCCGACCTCGGCACCACCATGGTGCTGATGGCGACGACCGGTGCGATCATCGTCTTCTCCGGGATACGCAAGCGCTGGGTCGTGGCCGGGGTGCTGCTCACGGGCCTCGGGGCGGTGGCCGTGTGGTCGCTGGGGCTGCTCAAGCCGTACCAGGTGGCCCGGTTCACCGCGCTCATCGACCCGTCCAGCGACCCGCGCGGCGTGGGGTACAACAGCACCCAGGCGCTGGTGGCGATCGGGTCGGGCGAGGTGTTCGGCAAGGGCCTGTTCCACGGCGGCCAGACCACGGGACGGTTCGTGCCCGAGCAGCACACCGACTTCATCTTCACCGTCGCGGGCGAGGAACTCGGTTTCGTCGGGTCGGTCACCGTGGTCGCCCTGCTCGGCGTGGTGCTGCTGCGCGGCGCGCGGATCGCCCGGATGTGCGGCGACCGGTTCAGCGCGCTCGTCTCGGCCGGCATCGTCGCGTGGCTGGCCTTCCAGACGCTCGTCAACGTGGGCATGACGATCGGCATCATGCCGATCACCGGTGTGCCGCTGCCGTTCGTCTCCTACGGCGGCACCGCGACGTTCGCGAACATGACGGCGATCGCCATCCTGCAGGCGATCCATCTGAGATCGCGACCGGTCTGACGTTCTCCGCGTTCTCCGCGTTCCCCGTGTTGCCCGCATGAGAGCCGTCCGCAGGGTGCCGGATCCCCGCTCTCACTGGTGCCCGCACCGCGCGGCGAACACCATGGGAACGGAACAGGTTCGGGGGCTGAACGAACCCTTACGGAGGAACGGTGACTCCGGACGACGAGGCGCGGGAACGCCAGCGCGCCCTAGACCTGCTGCGCACGGCCTTCCCCGACTACCGGATCGTGTACGGCGGCGGGAGGTGGGCCGCCGCGGCCGCGGGCGACCCGCCGACGGTGTGGTTCGCCGAGACGCCGGCGAGCCTGTGCGGCCAGCTCTTCACGGCCCAGCTGCGCAGCGGCGGCACCATCACTCCTCTCCGCTCGGTGGAGAGGGGCTCGCAGTGCGCGAGGTGACCGGTTCGTGACATGTACGGCGTTAGCGTGCGGGTGTCACCACTGGGAGAGCCGATGACGACACCCTCACGCGGCGGGGACCGGTCCGCCATCCAGATCGCCGGCGGCATCCGCGAGCGCACCCTCGCCGCTCTCGGGGAGCCGCCGACGACCGCGGTCTTCCATCAGATCGCCGACGAGATCCACCTGTGCTGCCCGCGGCTGGCCCGTTTCAAGTGCCTGCGGCTGGCGTACGGGTGGACGGTGGAGGAGGCGATCGAGCGCTTCCACGCGATGTGCGACCGCGAGCAGATCAAGCGCAGGGGACTGAGCGAGCGGTCCTGGCGGGAGTGGGAGGCCGGGGCGCGGCCCGACCGCGACTACACCGACCTGCTGTGCCGCCTGTTCGAGACGGGCCCGGTGCAGCTCGGGTTCGCCAAGGACTACACGCCGCCGGAGATGCGCGGCCCCGAGTCCTGGCGGCGGCGTACCGCGCCCGACCTGATCAGCGCCGCCGCCCGGGAGGCGAGCGAGCACGCCGAGCGGGTGGAGACGAGCGAGATCGGCGACAGCGCGCTCGAACGGCTGCGCACGCAGGTGATCTGGTTGTCCCGCCGGTACGTCTGGGAGGCGCCGCTGCCGCTGTTCGTGGAGATGCGGGCGCTGCAGGAGCAGACCCGCAGGGCGCTGGAGCGGCGCGTCCACCCGGCCCAGGCCGGCGAGCTGTTCTTCCTGGCCGGGACGTTGTGCGGGCTGATGGCCAACGCGAGCATGGACATGGGCCGCCGGGTGCCCGCCGACGACCTCGCCCGCGCGGCGTGGACGTACGGCAGGATCGCCGGGCACCGGTCCCTCATGGGCTGGGCCCGCGGCATGCAGGCGTCGGTCGCGCTGTGGGACCGGCGGTACGAGGACGCGGCGGGCTACGCCGAGGACGGCCTCACCCACCTGCACCGGGGCCAGGGCGGCGCGCGGCTGCACATGCTGCGGGCGCGGGCGGGCGCGATGCTCGGCCGGACCCGAGAGGCGGAGGACGACCTGCTCAAGGCGGCGGACGCCCGCGAGGCGGGCACCGGGGACGAGCTGCACGACGGGTTCGCCGGGGAGTTCGCCTTCCGGCCCGCCAAGCAGGCCTACTACACGGCGGTCACGCACCTGCACCTCGGACAGGCGGGCCGGGCGATCGAGCAGGCCCGCGCCGCGCTCGGCCTGTACGCCCGGGAGGACCGCCAGAACCGGTCGTACGGCTGCGAGGCGATGGCCGGGGCGCACCTGGCCGTCGCGCACCTGATGGAGGACGACCCCGGTGGGGCCGAGCAGGCCCTGACGCCGCTGCTGGCCCTGCCGCCGGAGCGCAGGATCGACAGCCTGGCCGAGACTCTGCAGTCCACGGTGCTGACCTGCACGCCGATGGTGCGGGGAGAGCTCGCCGAGCGGCTGGAGGCGTTCTGCGCGACCGGCCTGCCCCAGTCGGCCGCCCGGGCGCTGCCCGAGGCGCCGTCCGAGGCGCCGTCCGAGGCACTGGGCGGCGAGGAGGATCCGCGATGAGTGTCTCCACCGTCGCAGGCACCCCGCCCGCGCTCGCGGAGGCGTGCCGTCGGGCCGGACTCAGCGCCGACGGCGCACGGTTGCTGCGCAGCTTCGCCAACGTGGTCTACCACCTGCCGGGCGAGGGGGTCGTCGTCCGCCTGGCGGAGGCCGGCACCCCCGGCAAGTACGACCGGCTGGTCACCTCGCTCAAGGTCACGCGCTGGCTGCACGAGCAGGGTTTCCCCGTCACGCTGCCGCTCGACGTGCGCCAGCCGCTGGCCGTCGAGGGCTGCCTGGCGACCTTCTGGCACTACGAGGACGGCGCGGACGACGGCGACCCGGTTCCGCTCGGCCGGCTGCTGCGGTGGCTGCACTCCCTGCCGCCGGTCCCGTTCGCGCTGCCGACCTATGATCCCTTCGGCCGCGTACGGCGGGCCGTACGGGCGAGCCTCGTGCTGGACGGCGAGGAGCGCGAGTGGCTGCTGGACCGGTGCGCGGCGCTGGAGGAGGCCTACTACGAGCGCGTCGAGTTCGCCCTGCCGTACGGGCTGGTGCACGGCGACGCGCACCGGGGCAACCTGATCCGCACCGCGGGCCGGATCCTGCTGTGCGACTGGGACTCGGTCAGCGCCGGGCCGCGCGAGGTCGACCTGGTGCCCACCCTGCAGGGCACCAGGTTCGGCCTGTCCGACGCCCAGCGGGACGGTTTCGCCCGCGCGTACGGATGCGACGTCAGGGACTGGCCGGGCTATCCGGTGCTGCGCGACATCCGGGAGCTCCAGACGCTGACGGCCGTGCTGCGCATCGGGCACCGCGACGACCGCGCGCACGCGGAGCTGCGCCACCGGCTGGCCTCGCTGCGCGCGGGCGACGACCGGATCTGGCACCCCTTCTGAGGCCGGAAGATCCGCAGGGGACACTCCCGGGAGCCGATACCCTGGAGGCATGTCTGTCGAGTCGTTGTTTCCCCGCCTGGAGCCGCTGCTGCCCAAGGTGCAGAAGCCGATCCAGTACGTCGGGGGCGAGCTGAACTCGACGGTCAAGGACTGGGACGAGGCGGCCGTCCGGTGGGCCCTGATGTACCCGGACGCCTACGAGGTCGGCCTGCCCAACCAGGGGGTGCAGATCCTCTACGAGATCCTCAACGAGCTGCCCGAGACGCTGGCGGAGCGCACCTACGCGGTGTGGCCCGACCTCGAGGCGCTCATGCGGTCCGAGGGCGTCCCGCAGTTCACCGTGGACGGCCACCGGCCGGTTCGCGCGTTCGACGTCCTCGGGGTGTCGTTCGCCACCGAGCTCGGTTACACGAACCTCCTCACCGCGCTCGACCTCGCGGGGATCCCGCTGGAGGCGGTGGACCGCACCGACGAGGACCCGATCGTGCTGGCGGGCGGCCACGCCGCGTTCAACCCGGAGCCCATCGCCGACTTCCTCGACGCCGCCGTGCTCGGCGACGGCGAGCAGATCGCCATCGCGATCTCCGAGGTGTTGCGCGAGTGGAAGGCCGAGGGCTCGCCCGGCGGCCGTGACGAACTGCTGCTGCGCCTCGCCTCCACGGGCGGGGTGTACGTCCCGAAGTTCTATGACGTCGAGTACCACCCGGACGGCCGCATCAAGCGCGTCGTCCCCAACCGCGACGGCGTGCCGACGCGCGTGTTCAAGCACACGGTCATGGACCTCGACGAGTGGCCGTACCCGAAGAAACCGCTGGTCCCGCTCGCCGAGACCGTGCACGAGCGGTTCAGCGTCGAGATCTTCCGGGGCTGCACCCGGGGCTGCCGCTTCTGCCAGGCGGGGATGATCACCCGTCCGGTCCGGGAGCGGTCGATCACCACGATCGGCGACATGGTCGAGGCGGGGATCAGGGAGTCCGGCTTCAGCGAGGTCGGGCTGCTGTCGCTGTCCAGCGCCGACCACTCCGAGATCGCCGACGTCACCAGGGGTCTCGCCGACCGCTACGAGGGCAGCCAGGTCGGCCTGTCCCTGCCGTCCACCCGGGTCGACGCGTTCAACATCGACCTGGCGAACGAGCTGTCCCGCAACGGCCGCCGTTCCGGGCTCACGTTCGCGCCGGAGGGCGGGTCCGAGCGGATGCGCAAGGTGATCAACAAGATGGTCACCGAGGAGGACCTGATCCGCACGGTCACCACCGCCTACTCCAACGGGTGGCGGCAGGTGAAGCTCTACTTCATGTGCGGGCTCCCGACGGAGGAGGACGAGGACGTCCTCGGCATCGCCGACCTGGCCAAGAAGGTCATCAAGGCGGGCCGTGACGCGACGGGTTCGCGTGATATCCGCTGCACGGTCTCCATCGGCGGGTTCGTGCCCAAGCCGCACACGCCGTTCCAGTGGGCCGCCCAGTGCGACCACGAGACGGTGGACCGCCGGCTGCGCGCGCTGCGCGACGCCCTGCGCTCCGACAAGGAGTACGGCAGGGCCATCGGCTACCGCTACCACGACGGCAAGCCGTCGATCGTGGAGGGGCTGCTGTCGCGGGGCGACCGCCGGGTGGGCAGGGTCATCCGCGCCGTCTGGGAGGACGGCGGCCGGTTCGACGGCTGGAGCGAGCACTTCTCGTTCGAGCGGTGGATGGCGGCGGCGGACCGTGCCCTCGCCGACGAGCCTGTCGACGTGGACTGGTACACGACCCGCGAGCGGGACGAGCACGAGGTGCTGCCCTGGGACCACCTCGACGCCGGTCTCGACCGCGAGTGGCTCTGGCAGGACTGGCAGGACGCGCTGGGCGACGTGGAGGTCGAGGACTGCCGCTGGACGCCCTGCTACGACTGCGGCGTCTGCCCCACGATGGGGACGGAGATCCAGATCGGCCCCACGGGCAGAAAACTGCTGCCACTCACCGTGATCTGACGCTCACGGCCTATCCTGAAAGACGATCGACCGACACCGGAAGGACGACGGAACTCTGAAACCCGTTCCCGACGGGCCCGCGCCCGAACCCACGGTGCAGCGACTGCGTGTGCGCTACGCCAAGCGGGGCCGCCTGCGCTTCACCAGCCACCGCGACATCTCCCGCGCCGTCGAAAGGGCGGTGCGGCGAGCCGGCATCCCGGTGGCCTACAGCGCGGGCTTCAGCCCCCACCCGAAGATCTCCTACGCCGGCGCCGCCCCCACCGGAGTGGCGAGCGAGGCCGAGTACCTCGAGATCGGGGTGAACCGGCCGTGTGACCCGCGGCGGGTTCACGACGACCTCGACGCCTCGCTACCGCCGGGACTGGACGTGCTCGACGTGGTGGAGGCGCGGGACGGGAACCTGGCCGACCGGCTGGAGGGCTCGATGTGGGAGCTGCGGCTCCCCGGGGCCGATCCGGGCGAGGCCGAGCGGGCGGTGAAGGAGTTCCTGGCGGCCGGCCGGGTGGAGGTCGAGCGCCTGACCAAGAAGGGAATGCGGCGATTCGACGCCCGCCAGGCGGTGCGTTCGCTCGCCGTAGTGGAGGGGCCGGGAATTACGGCAGGTCAGGAGACCGTTCAACCGTGTGTCATACTTCGTATGGTTGTTCGGCACGAAACACCTGCCGTCCGGCCCGATGACGTGCTCATGGGTCTGCGTCTCGTGGCAGGCTTCGCGCCGCCGTCACCCGCAGCGGTGACCAGGCTGGCGCAGGGGCCGCTCGACGCGACCGGTGAGCCCGCCGACCCGTTCGCCTTCGACCGGGCAGGCGGAGACCGATAAGACTTGCCGCCGAGGCGCCGACAGGAAGCCCGGCGGACCGCGAGAGACGAGAGCCTTCGCGCGGCGCGGCAACGTGCCCGGAGGCTGACGGGAGAGCGCCCGCATGCTCGACAACGAGCCCACTGACGGGGCTGTGAGCCTTGACGGTGATACGACAACAGAAGAACGCGGCCAGGCCGGGGGAGACGCGGTTTCCTCCGGTCCGTCCGGCGTGTCCGCGACGCCGCGCCGCCGGTCGGCGAGCCGGCCGGCCGGGCCCCCGCCCGAGCCGGACGACCTGCCGCCGCCGGTGACCACGGTGGTCGCCGCCGACGTCCCGGTGACCGCCGAGCCCGCCGACGAGACCTCCGCGCCGCCCGCGCAGGAGGAGCCGGTCGCGCAGGAGGAGCCGGTCGCGAAGGAGCGGCCCAAGCGGGTCACCCGCCGCCGCACCAAGACCGCCGAGGCACAGGTCACGGAGACACAGGTCACGGAGACACAGGTCACCGAGACGGCCGCCGAGACACCGGCCGCCGAGACGGCCGTTCCGGAGGCGGCGACCGGGGACGACGAGCCGGCCGCGCCGGCCCGGCGTCGCCGCAGCCGCAAGAGGACCGAGGAGACCGAGCCGTCCCCGCAGCCGGAGCAGGCGGAGAAGACGGCGCAGGCCGAGGACACGCCACAGGCCGAGGAACCCGCCGCCCCCCGGCGGCGCCGCCGCGCCCGCGCGGAAGAGCCGGCGCCGGAACGATCCAGGGCGATGCACGCCGCCGAGGCCGAGGTCGCCGCCGCGCTCGGGCTCAACCTCCCCGACGAGGAACCGCTGGACGACGAGCCGCTCGACATCGAGGACATCGACATCGAGGAGGACGGCGGGCGGCCGGACGTGGTGGCCGACCCCTTCGGGCTGTCGGCGCCGCAGCCGTCCGTGCCCTCGGTGACCTTCCAGGCGCCGTCGGCGCTGTTCCAGCCGATTTTCCAGGCCCCCGACCCGTTCGCGGTGCCCGCGCAGAGGCCCGCGTCGCCCGCCGCAGAGCCGGTGCCGGCGGAGGACGAGGAAGCCGAGGAGGCGGAGGAGGCGACCGAGTCCGGCGACGACGAGTCCGAGGCCGACGGCGGCACCCGCAGGCGGCGCCGTCGTCGCGGCGGACGCGGCCGGGGCGCCCGCACCAGGGACACCGAGGACGGCGAGGAGTCCGAGGACGAGGGCGAGGAGCCGCAGGCCGCGTCGGGCGACGAGGAGGACCGCGAGCAGGCGGAGGACGACTCCGAGGGCCAGACCGGCACCCGGCGCCGTCGCCGTCGTCGCCGCCGCGGCACCGAGGAGGCCGAACTGGCCCCCGACGACCCGCCGAACACCGTCGTCCGCATCCGGGCGCCCCGCGCCACCAGGTCCACCTCGGTCGACGAGGTCCAGGGCGTACGGGGATCGACCCGGCTGGAGGCGAAGAAGCAGCGCCGCCGCGAGGGCCGCGAGCTGGGCCGCCGCCGTCCGCCGATCATCACCGAGTCGGAGTTCCTGGCCCGGCGCGAGTCGGTCGAGCGGATCATGGTCGTGCGCCGCCAGGGCGGCCGCACCCAGATCGCGGTGCTCGAGGACGGCGTCCTCGTCGAGCACTACGTCGACCGTGAGTCGAGCCAGTCGTACGTCGGCAACGTCTACCTCGGCAAGGTCCAGAACGTGCTGCCCTCCATGGAGGCGGCGTTCGTGGACATCGGCAAGGGCCGCAACGCCGTGCTGTACGCCGGCGAGGTGAACTTCGACACCGCGGGGCTGGAGGGCCAGCCCAAGCGGATCGAGGCGGCGCTGAAGTCCGGGCAGTCGGTGCTCGTCCAGGTCACCAAGGACCCGATCGGCCACAAGGGCGCCAGGCTGACCTCCCAGGTCAGCCTCCCCGGCCGCTACCTGGTCTACGTGCCGGACGGCTCGATGACCGGCATCAGCCGCAAGCTCCCCGACAAGGAGCGGGCCCGGCTCAAGCAGATCCTGCGCAAGGTCATGCCGGAGAACGCGGGCGTCATCGTGCGCACCGCGGCGGAGGGCGCCTCGGAGGAGGAGCTCAGCCGCGACGTGGCCCGGCTGTCGGCCCAGTGGGAGAACATCCAGCGCAAGGCCAAGTCGGCCAGCCCGCCGGAACTGCTGTCCGGGGAGCCCGACCTGACCGTCCGGGTGGTCCGCGACGTCTTCAACGAGGACTTCAGCTCCCTGGTCGTCGAGGGCGACGAGGCGTGGACGACGGTGGACGAGTACGTCCGCTACGTCGCCCCGCACCTGGCCGAGCGCCTGACGAAGTGGGATGAGGAGACCGACGCCTTCTCCGCCTACCGGATCGACGAGCAGATCGCCAAGGCGATGGAGCGCAAGGTGTGGCTGCCGTCCGGCGGCTCGCTGGTGATCGACCGGACCGAGGCGATGACGGTCGTCGACGTCAACACCGGTAAGTTCACCGGGCAGGGCGGCAATCTCGAGGAGACCGTCACCCGGAACAACCTGGAGGCGGCCGAGGAGATCGTCCGTCAGCTCAGGCTGCGGGACATCGGCGGCATCATCGTGATCGACTTCATCGACATGGTGCTGGAGAGCAACCGCGACCTGGTGCTCCGGCGACTGCTGGAGTGCCTGGCGCGGGACCGGACCAAGCACCAGGTGGCCGAGGTCACCTCGCTGGGTCTGGTGCAGATGACGCGTAAGCGGGTCGGCCAAGGCCTGCTGGAGGCGTTCTCCACGCCGTGCGACTGCTGCCACGGGCGCGGGATCATCGTGTCGACCGAGCCGGTCGAGGCGAAGCCCGAGCCGCGTGGCACGCAGGGCAAGATGGCCGTCGAGAAGGCGGTGGCCGAGAAGCTGGCGGCCAACGAGGGATCGGTGGCCGCGGCGTCGGGCTCGGCACGCGAGAGCGTCACCGACGCCATCGACGCCGATCCCACCAACTCCGACGAGGGCGACGGCTCCGCGCCGGCTTCCCGGGGACGGCGACGTTCCCGCAGGAAGACGGCGGAGTAACGACTTCGTCACCCGGCGATCCGCTCGGTTCGACCTGGGTACCGGATATCCGGTACCCTAGGCAACCGGTGCGCCCGGTGTCGGCGTGCCTGGCTTCGCGCGCCTGCCCGGATCGCCGGTCGTGTAATCGACAGCAGCTGGATGCGGGGCGCGGCATCTCAGCATTTAGCCAGTAGAAGGGTTCCGCGGTGTACGCGATCGTTCGTTGCGGCGGCAGGCAGCAGAAGGTCTCCGTCGGGGACGTCCTCGAGGTGGACAAGGTCGCCGGCGAGGTTGGCTCCTCGGTGTCGCTGCCGGCGGTGCTCGTCGTCAACGACGGCGATGTCACCACCGACGCAGCCACGCTTTCCCGGTTCCAGGTGACCGCCGAGATTCTCGGCGAGACCAAGGGGCCGAAGATCCGGATTCTGAAGTACAAGAACAAGACCGGATACAAGAAGCGCCAGGGTCACCGTCAGCGGTACACCCAGGTCAAGGTCACCGGCATCAACCCCGGACAGTAGTTTCCCGGGGGACGACCCCCGCTTACCCCCGAAAGGGAGTGAATCATGGCACACAAGAAGGGCGCTTCGTCCACCCGGAACGGCCGTGACTCGAACGCTCAGCGCCTCGGTGTCAAGCGTTTCGGCGGTCAGCTGGTGAACGCGGGCGAGATCATCGTCCGTCAGCGCGGCACGCACTTCCACCCCGGCGACAATGTCGGCCGTGGTGGCGACGACACGCTGTTCGCCCTGGCCACCGGCCGGGTGCAGTTCGGCACCAAGCGCGGTCGCCGCGCGGTGAGCATCGTCCCGGCCGCGGAGTAGATCCGCCCCGGACACCAGCAAGCAGCGCGATGAGGCGGATCGAGCATTCGGTCCGCCTCATTCGTTTTTTCATACGGCAGTTAGGGGGAGCGGCTGATGGCCGACTTCGTGGACCACGTCGTCCTGCACATCAAGGCGGGTGACGGGGGCAACGGCTGCGCCTCCATCCACCGGGAGAAGTTCAAGCCGCTGGGCGGGCCCGACGGCGGCAACGGCGGACGCGGTGGCGACGTCCTCCTGGAGGTGGATCCCAACACGTCCACCCTGCTGGAGTACCACCACCGGCCGCACCGCCGAGGGGGCAACGGCAAGCAGGGCATGGGCTCCAACCGGGACGGCGCCAACGGGGAGGACATCGTCCTTCCGGTGCCCAACGGCACGGTCGTGAAGGACGCCAGGACCGGCGAGGTGCTGGTCGACCTGATCGGAGCCGGCACCCGGTACGTCGCCGCGCAGGGCGGCTTCGGCGGTCTCGGCAACGCGGCGCTCGCCAACGCCAAGCGCAAGGCCCCGGGTTTCGCGCTGCTCGGCGAGCCGGGCGACGAGGCCGAGATCGTGCTCGAACTCAAGACGGTCGCCGACGTGGCGCTGGTCGGGTTCCCCAACGCGGGCAAGTCGTCCCTGATCGCGGCGCTCTCCGCGGCCCGGCCCAAGATCGCCGACTATCCGTTCACGACGCTCATCCCCAACCTCGGCGTGGTGACGGCGGGCGAGACCGTCTTCACGGTCGCCGACGTGCCGGGGCTCATCCCGGGGGCGTCCGAGGGCCGGGGTCTCGGCCACGAGTTCCTGCGGCACGTCGAGCGCTGCTCGACGATCGTGCACGTGCTGGACTGCGCGACGATCGAGCCCGGGCGCGACCCGGTCACCGACTACGAGGTGATCGAGGCCGAGCTCGCGGCGTACGGGACGTTGCAGGACCGGCCGCGGCTGGTCGCGCTGAACAAGGTGGACGTGCCCGACGGCCGGGACCTGGCCGACATCGTCACGCCCATGCTGGAGGAGCGCGGCCTGCGCGTCTTCGAGATCTCCGCGGCCAGCCACGAGGGCCTGCGGCCCCTGGCGTTCGCGATGGCGGAGATGGTGGCGGCGGCCCGGGCGCAGGCCCCGGTCGAGGAGCCCACGCGGCTGGTCATCCGGCCCAGGCAGCTCGGCGAGACCGGCTTCTCGGTGCGGCGCGTCGACGAGAACCGCTTCCAGGTGACCGGCGAGAAGCCCGAGCGGTGGATCCGGCAGACCGACTTCTCGAACGACGAGGCCGTCGGCTACCTGGCCGACCGCCTTGAGCGGCTCGGGGTCGAGGAGGAGCTGATCAAGGCCGGTGCGGCGGCCGGCGCCGAGGTGATCATCGGCCCGATGGAGGGCGGCTACGTCTTCGACTGGCAGCCGTCGCAGGGCACGGAGGCGACCATGGGCCCGCGCGGCACCGACGCGAGGCTCGGCTGATCGGGGAGACGGCGTGACAGGCAGGGAACGGATCCGCGAGGCCGCGCGGCTGGTGGTCAAGGTGGGGTCGTCGTCGCTGACGACGTCCCGCGGCACGATCGACGTCGACCGGGTGGACGCGCTGGTCGACGTGCTGGCGGCCCGGCGCAAGACCGGCACGCAGATCGTGCTCGTGTCGTCCGGCGCGATCGCCGCCGGGCTCGGGCCGTTGGGGCTGCGCGACCGGCCCAAGGACCTGGCGACCCAGCAGGCGGCCGCCTCGGTCGGGCAGGGCGTGCTGGTCGCCCGCTACACCTCCTCCTTCGCCAGGTACGGCCTGCGGGTGGGGCAGGTGCTGCTGACGGCCGACGACATGATGCGCCGCATCCACCACCGCAACGCCCAGCGGGCGCTGGCCCGGCTGCTGGAGCTCGGCATCGTGCCCGTCGTGAACGAGAACGACACGGTGGCCACCGATGAGATCCGGTTCGGGGACAACGACCGGCTCGCGGCGCTGGTGGCCCACCTCACCCACGCCGACGGGCTGGTGCTGCTGTCGGACGTCGACGCGTTGTACGACGGCGACCCGCGCAAGGACGGCGCCACCCGCATCGCCGAGGTCCGCGGGCCCGAGGACCTGGAAGGCGTCGAGCTGGGCACCTCCGGCCGGGTCGGCACCGGCGGCATGATCACCAAGGTGGAGGCGGCCCGCATCGCGACCGGGGCGGGCGTCCCGGTCGTGCTCACCGCGGCGGCGCACGCGGCGCAGGCGCTCGCGGGGACCGACATCGGCACCTGCTTCCACCCGGGGGGCCGGCACCCCGGCACCCGGCTGCTGTGGCTCGCCCACGCCACGACCGGCCGGGGCCGCCTGCACCTGGACGCCGGCGCGGTCGAGGCCGTGGTCGGGCGGCGCAAGTCGCTGCTGCCCGCGGGCGTCGTGAAGGTCGAGGGCGACTTCGCCGCGGGCGACCCGGTCGACCTGTGCGCGCCGTCGGGGGCCGTCGTCGCCCGGGGTCTGGTCAACTATGACGCGGGGGAGATCCCCGACCTGCTCGGCCGCTCCACCCGGGAGCTCGCCAGCACACTCGGCCCGGAGTACGAGCGCGAGCTGATCCACCGGGACGACATCGTGATATTGGAGCCTGTTCACCACCACAAGTGACGGAGCGCGAGGCAATGTCTGAGGCAGAGGAATTTCTGAAGGTCGCGCGGGCGGCGCGGGACGCCGCGACGGTGCTCGCGCCGATGCCGCGCGCGCCGAAGGACGCGGCGCTGCGGGCCGTGGCCGACGCCCTTGAGGCCGCCACGGACGAGATCGTCGCGGCCAACGCCGCGGACGTGGACCGGGCCAGGGAGAACGGCACCTCGGAGGCGATGATCGACCGGCTGCGGCTCGACGCCGACCGGATCGCCACGATCGCCGCCGCCGTCCGTCAGGTGGCGGACCTGCCCGACCCGGTCGGCGAGGTCGTGCGCGGCGGCACGCTGCCCAACGGCCTGGAGCTGCGTCAGGTGCGGGTGCCCCTCGGCGTCATCGGCATCATCTACGAGGGCCGGCCCAACGTGACCGTGGACGCGGCCGCGCTGTGCCTCAAGAGCGGCAACGGCGTGCTGCTGCGCGGGTCGTCCAGCGCGTACTCCTCCAACACGGCGCTGGTGCGCGTCATGCAGCAGGCGCTGGCGGCGACCGAGGTGCCGGCGGACGCCGTGCAGCTCGTGCCGGGCCAGACCCGCGAGTCGGTCAAGCACCTGATGCGCGCCCGCGGCCTGGTCGACGTGCTGATCCCGCGCGGCGGCGCCTCGCTGATCAACAGCGTGGTCGAGGAGTCGACCGTGCCGGTCATCGAGACCGGAGTGGGCAACTGCCACGTGTACGTGGACGCCGACGCCGACATCGACACCGCTCTCAAGATCCTCGTGAACGCCAAGGCGCAGCGGCCCTCGGTGTGCAACGCGGCCGAGACGCTCCTCGTGCACTCCGCCATCGCCGACGAGTTCGTCCCGAAGGCGCTGACGGCGCTGAAGGACGCGGGCGTCACCGTCCACGGGGACGAGCGGGTGCGGGCCTACGGCGCCGACGTCGTGGCCGCCACCGAGGAGGACTTCACCACCGAGTACCTCTCCCTCGACATCGCCGCCGCCGTGGTCGACTCGCTGGACGACGCCGTCGCGCACATCCGCAGGTACGGCTCGGCCCACACCGACGCCATCGTGACCCGTTCCCAGCAGGCCGCCCGCAGGTTCGTGGCGACCGTGGACTCGGCGGCGGTCGCGGTGAACGCCTCGACCCGCTTCACCGACGGCGGGGAGTTCGGCTTCGGGGCGGAGATCGGCATCTCCACCCAGAAGCTGCACGCCCGCGGCCCGATGGGGCTGCCGGAGCTCACCTCCACGAAGTGGATCTACACCGGCGAGGGTCACATCCGCGGGTGACGCTCAGACGCGCGTGAGCATGGGACGCGAGCCGAGGCCCGCGTCCCTGGCCCGCAGTGCGGCGTCCACCCGGCTCGGCGCCTCCAGCTTCGTCAGCAGGTTGCTCACGTGGTTGCGCACGGTCTTGGTGGCCAGGCACAGCTCGCGGGCGATCTCGGCGTTGGACCTGCCGTCGGCCAGCCGCTCCAGGATCTCGTGCTCCCTTTGGGTGAGGCCGGGAAACGGGCTGCGGGACGGCGGCGTGGTGAGACGGTCCAGGAGCCGGGGCGCCAGCCCGCCGCCGAAGACCATCTGCCCGAGGGCCACGGACCGGACCGCCGCCGCGATCTCCGCGGGCTTCGAGTCCTTCAGCAGGTAGCCGTACGCGCCGGCGCGCAGCGCGCTCAGGAAGCCCGACTCCCCGTCGTCGTCGCCCAGCGCGAGCACCCGTACGGCGGGGCAGCGGCGGCGCAGGGAGTCGAGCCCGTCCAGCATGGCCAGGTCGACCAGCAGCACCCGCGGCGACAGCCGTACGCACAGGCGGAGGGCGTCGAGGTCGTCGCAGGCGGTGCCGGCGACGGAGAGGCCGTCCGCCTGCGCGGCTTCCTGCTGCAGGGCGAACCGGATCCCCTCGACGAACAGGGGGTGGTCGTCGGCGATCACGACGGTGATCGCGCCGGAGGAGTCAGTCATCGTTCATCTGTCTTCGTCTCGCCGATGGGGAGCGCGGCCCTGCGGTCCGGCCGTGGTCGTCGTGGACAGACTGCCGGGGCGGGCTTGTGAGCCGGTTGGCAACGGCTTGTATGCGGCATCGACGGCGCGCCTCCGCCGATTCGGGCGGCCGGACCGCTATGGTTGGCGCTCCTATGGCTGGACGTCTCGGGCGGGTCGGCCCCTACACGCTGCAGGAGCGGCTGGGCCGGGGTGGCATGGGTGAGGTGTACCTCGCCGTCGGCCGCCGGGGCGACCGCGTCGCGGTGAAAATGCTCCGCGACCCCATAGAGAACGATCCGGACGCCCGGTTACGCCTCGAACGCGAGGTCCGGGCGCTGCGCCGGGTGGAGAGTCCGTACGTCGCCCAGGTGCTCGACGCCGACCTGTCCGGCGACCGGCCGTACCTCGTGATGGAGTACATCGAGGGGGAGAACCTCCTCGACGCCGTACGGCGGCGCGGGCCGCTGCAGGAGTCCAGGCTCATCGCGCTGGCGCATGGCCTCGCGGCCGCGCTGGCGATCATCCACGCAGCCGGGGTCGTGCATCGCGACGTCAAGCCGGCCAACGTCCTGCTGGGCGAGGACGGGCCGGTGCTGATCGATTTCGGCATCGCCCAGGTGCTCGACGCGACGCGGGTCACGATGACCGGCACGTTCCTCGGCACGCCCGGCTACTGCGCGCCCGAGGTGTTCTCGGACGAGACGGTGGGGGAGCCTGCGGACGTCCACGGCTGGGCCGCCACCGTGGCGTTCGCCGCCACCGGACGGCCGACCTTCGGGCGGGGCACGGCGGAGTCGCAGATGTACGCCGTGCTGAACGGCAAGGCCGATCTCGTGGGGGTCCCCGCGGCCCTGCTGCCGCTGGTGCGCGCGGCGCTGCACCGCGACCCGGCGCGCCGTCCCACCGCCGCCCTGCTGGCCGACCGCCTGTCCCGGCTCGCCCGGGTCAGCGAGACGTCCACCGCCGAGCGCGTCGCGGACCGCGTCGCCGACAGGGTCGGGGCGGAGGCGGTCGCGCGGGTCCGCGCGGAGGCGCCCGCGCGTACGGCGGCGGGAAGGACCGCGGAGCCGGCGGCCAAGGGCCAGGCCGCGGAACGTCCACGTGGGCGCGGCGGGACGGGTACGCAGGCCCGGCCCACCGGCGGCCGTGCGGACACGCACGCGCCCGAGGGGGCGCTCGGCATCCCCACGGGGAACGCGGCCCTGGTCCTGGTCGCCCTGCTGGCCGTCCCGTGCGTGGTGGCGTCGGTGGTCTACCCGCTCGCGACCTTCGCGATCACGGCGGCCTTCGCCGTGGTGACCAGGGCCGTGTGGACCAGCCACTGGCTGGTGCGCAGCCGCAGACCCGGCCGCGCCCGCGCACTCCTGCGCGCGCTGGCGTTCCCGCTCACGCTGGCGGGTTCGCTGCTGTCGGCCGTCGCGTGGCCGGGGCTGCCCGCCGCCGCGGCGGCGTTCGCGGCGCTGTGGGCGGGCTCTGGGGCGCGGCTGGAGCCGGAGTGGTGGACGCGGCCGGTGCCCGTCACGATCGCCGGCGTCGCGTTCGGCGTCGTCAGCGGCGCGATCATCGGCCGGGAGATCGAGCGCGCGGGAGCGGCCATTCCCGGCCTGCGGCGGGAGGGCCTGCGCGCGCTCGCCGTCCTGGGCGGTTTCGTCGCGCTCTGCGCGGCGGCCGTGCGCGTCGTGGCCTTCTTCTTCTGACGGTCGCGGGCAGCCCGCGGGCGCGTCCCGGGGTCAGTTCTCGCGGCGGGCGAAGCGGTTGAAGATGCGCTCGCCGGCGTTGACCGCGCCCTCGGCGACGTCGCGCAGCACGCCGATGAACGGGTCCTGCGACTGGGCCCAGGACTCGCGGTAGGAGTTGGCCGCAGCCTTGATCTCTTCGGTGATCCTGGCGTTGGCGTCGTCCTCCCGCCGGGGGTAGTCGCCCGCGATGATGCGCTCGTACTCGCCGCTGCGACGCCACCGGTCGAGCTCGGCGACCCGGGTCACCGCGAACGGGTGGGTCGTGCCGAGCATGTTGAGGACCTTCAGCAGGCCGTCCCGCACGTCGCCGGCGGTGTCGTACTCCCTGGCCTGGTCGAGGAACGCCTCGATGTTCATCTCGTGCAGGCGCGAGCCGCCGGCGAGCTTCATGAGCGCCCGCAGCGCGGCGTCGGGGTCCTGCCCGGCGAGCAGGCCGCCGCGGTCGGCGGACATCTCCGCCTTGCGCTGCCATTCCTCCAGGGCGGCGACGATGACCCGCAGGCCGATGTAGCCGAGCGGGATCCAGGCGACCCGCGTGGCCAGGCGGGTCAGGATCGCGAGCATCGTGCCGTAGACGGCGTGGCCCGACAGGATGTGCGAGGTCTCGTGGCCGATGACGAAGCGCAGCTCCTCGTCGTCCATCAGGTCGAGCAGACCCGTCGAGACGATGATGAACGGCTCGTCGAAACCGATCGCCATCGCGTACGCCTTCGGGTCCTGCTGCACGTAGATCTCGGGGATCTTGTGCAGGTCGAGGATGTAGGCGCTGTCGCGGCCCATGTCGTGCAGGGCGCGGAACTGGGTGTCGGTGGTGCGCACCGCGGAGGCCAGGAACATCAGACGGAGCCGGCGCTCGCTGAACAGGCCGGACGTGCGCTTGAGCACCGCGTCGAATCCGGACAGCGAACGCATCGCGACCAGGGCGGAACGGTCGGCGGGATGCTCGTAGGCTCGTGAGCTGATGCCGGTCAGCTGCACGCGGTTGCGATCGGGAGTGGTCATGTCCCGCATGCTATGTCTCACGGGCCGGACGCGCGCGGGACGCCGTGAGGAGCCCGGGCCGTCAGGCCAGGGGCCGGTTTCGGATATGGTCCGGTAGGCGCGTTATCGTCCGTGCATGCGAAACGGGACGGCGATCCGGCGACTGGGCGTGATGGGCGGGACCTTCGACCCGATCCACCACGGCCACCTGGTGGCGGCCAGCGAGGTGGCCCACCACTTCGATCTCGACGAGGTGGTGTTCGTCCCGACAGGCCGGCCCTGGCAGAAGGCCGAGCAGACCGTGTCCTCGACCGAGGACCGCTACCTGATGACGGTGATCGCCACCGCCTCGAATCCCCGCTTCTCGGTCAGCAGGGTGGACATCGACCGGCCCGGCCCGACGTACACGATCGACACGTTGCGGGACATCGCCGCGGTGTACGGCCCGGAGGTGGAGCTGTACTTCATCACCGGCGCCGACGCGCTCGCGCAGATCCTCAGCTGGCGCGACGTCGACGAGCTGTTCACCATCGCGCACTTCGTCGGCTGCACGCGGCCCGGCCACACGCTGAAGGACCCCGGCCTGCCGGCGGGCAAGGTCAGCCTGGTCGAGATCCCGGCCCTGGCGATCTCCTCCTCGGAGTGCCGCGACCGGGTGGCCGCCGGGGAGCCCATCTGGTATCTGGTCCCCGACGGCATCGTGCAGTACATCAACAAGCGCCATCTGTACCGCGATCCGGAGTCCTGACGGCTCGCCGCCGTTCCCGCAGGCCGTACGTCGCGGCGAGCGCGCCGGCGAGCGCCGCCGCGTACAAGACCGGACGGTAGGAGGTCAGGACCAGGAGCCCGGCGCCGAGCGCCATCCCCACAGCGGTCGGGACGAACAGCACGGTGTTGGCGGTGGCGGACACCGTGGCCAGCAGGTCGCGGGGTGTGATCCGCTGCACGGCGGTGAAGGCGGCGACCAGCACCCAGGGCAGGCCCAGCCCGGACAGCAGGCTCGCCGCCGCCACGACGGGCTCCCAGGGGGCGGCGCGCAGTGCCACCGAGACGGCGAAGAGAAGCCCTCCGGCGGCGGACAGCCGCGCCTCCCCGGCCCGGCGCAGCACCGGGCCCGCGATCAGGCCGCCGAGGACCGTGCCGCCGCCCTGGATCGCGGACAGCACGCCGGTGAAGCCCGGCTCCCGGTGCAGGCCGTGGTCGACCACGGCGAAGACGGCCGCGCCGTTGACGCCGGAGGCCAGCATCAGCACCGCGCCGGACAGCACGAGGCGGCGCAGGAGCGGGTCGCCGAACAGGAAGCGCGCCCCGTCCGCCGTCCGGGCCGCCCAGCCGCGCGTCGCAGGGGCGCGCGACCCAGCTGTGCCCGGCAGGCGCAGTGAGCCGAGCAGCCAGGCGCCGGCCGCGAAGGTGGCCGCGTCGAGCGCGACCACCGCGTCGCCGCCCGCGACGGTGAACAACCCGGCGCCGAGCAGGGGCGCGGCGAGGCGGGTGCCCTCCGACGCGCTCATGCGCAGCCCGTTGACCGCGGGCAGCAGCGCCTCCGGCACGGCCGCGGGCAGGACGGCCGCCTCCGCCGCGTCGAGCAGGACGAAGCTCACGCCGTACAGCACCAGCACCGCGAACAGCAGCCAGACCTGCGCGGGGGAGCGGACGAGGAAGAGCAGGCAGAGTGTCGCGCCCATCACGACGTTCGTCCAGATCAGCACGGGCCGGGCGCCGAGGAGATCGACCAGCGCGCCGAGGGCCGGCCCGGCGGCCGTCGGCGCCCAGAAGCAGAAGGCGGCGAGACCGGCGAGGCTGTCCGACCCGGTCAGCGACTTCACCCAGATGCCCGCGACCAGGGACATGGCCATGGTGCCGAAACCGGAGACCACGACGGCGCTCAGGTAGCGGCGGGCGTTGCGGTCGGCGAGAGCGGCTTTCACGACGACCGATGATCGCCGCAAGCAACCCCCAAGTCAATGCTTGGGGGTTGTGGTGGTGTTTACTTTCCGCCATGACGGAGGCGGATCCCAGGCTCAGGGCGCTCGCGCATCCGGTGCGGCTGCGCATGCTCTCTCTGATGTGGGGCGCGCCCATGTCGGCGGCCGAACTGTCCCGTGAGCTGGGCATCTCGCACGCCCTCGCCAGCCACCACCTGCGCTGCCTGGACGACGCCGGGCTGACCGAACTCGCCGACGTACGGGTTCGGCGCGGCGGCCGGGAGCGCCGCTACCGGGCGGCGGGAGGCACGCCGCTGACCGAGCAGCGGGACGATTTCCCACTGCTCGCCGAGGCACTGGCGCGATCGCTGTGCGAACGTGCCGGGCGGCGGCGCGCGGACGAGGAGGGGGTGACGGCCGACGCCGAGCTGTGGGTCGAGCCCGAGCTGTGGCACGACGTCCGCGGCAGGATTCTCGCCGCGATCGTCGATCTGCACGAGGGCGCGGCGGCCCCCCGCACGCCGGGCACCATCCGGGTCGGCGCCACTGTCGCGGTCTTCCCTCTGGTGGAATCCACGGGCTCCGGAGGACGTTGAAATCCTGATCCCGGGCATAACACCGGAATCGACAGGGTGTGCCGGTAGGGTCTTGGCCGGGAAAGCCGGTTGTGGGGGACACGTCGACTGTGCACCCTGGAAAGAGCCCGTCAACGGAGGACAGAACCGAATCGTGACAGCATCCGAGAGATCGATCCAGCTCGTGCGGGTGGCGGCCGAGGCCGCCGCCGAGAAGCTGGCCGACGACATCATCGCCTACGACGTGAGCGAACAGCTCGTCATCACCGACGCCTTCCTCCTCTGCTCCGCCTCCAACGACCGCCAGGTCCGCGCGGTCGTCGACGAGATCGAGGAGCGCCTGCGCGTCGAGGCCGACGCCAAGCCCGTACGCCGTGAGGGCGAGCGGGAGGGCCGCTGGGTCCTGCTCGACTACCTCGACATCGTGGTGCACGTGCAGCACGAGGAAGACCGCAACTTCTACGCGCTGGAGCGCCTGTGGAAGGACTGCCCGTCCATCGAACTGCCGGAGAGCGTCAAGCGCGTGGCCGAGCAGCGCGGGCACGGAGCGGCCCGGTGACGAACGCCATCATCGGGGCGGCGCGGTGAGCCGTCGCGTCGTCTGCCTGCGGCACGGGCAGACGCTGTGGAACGTCGAGAAGCGCTTCCAGGGGCACACCGACATCGCGTTGGACGAGACCGGCATCGCGCAGGCGGCCCGGGCGGCCTCCCTGCTCGCGGCGCTGCGGCCCACCATGCTGGTCTCCTCCGACCTGCGGCGTGCCTACGACACCGCGTCGGCCCTCGGCCGGCTCACCGGACTCGACGTCGCCGTGGACAAGGACCTGCGCGAGCGCGGCGGCGGCGAGTGGGAGGGCCTGACCCGCGACGAGATCAGGGCGGGCTGGCCGGTCGAGTACGAGGCGTGGGAGGCCCCGGGCGGCGAGGACGTGGCGCACGTCGCCGACCGCGTCGCCGACGCGGTCGGGCGCTGGGCGTCCCGCCTCGACGAGAACGGTCTGCTGGTCGTCGCCTCGCACGGCGCCGCGCTGCGGCTCGGCATCTGCCGGCTGCTCGGGCTGCCGCAGGAGCTGTGGTCCGCGCTCGGCAGCCTGGGCAACTGCTCGTGGTCGGTCCTGGAGGAGGGCCGCCGCGGCTGGCGCCTGCTGGAGCACAACGCCGGCACGCTGCCGGAGCCGATCAGCAGCGACGACAGCCCGGCCGCCACCGCCGACGCCTGATACGGGTGTGACCGGTGACAATTAGGTAAACGGAAGGGCATACCTATATGCTCTCCGAGCGCCGCGCCGGGAGCACCCGGAGCGGTGGCAAGGGGCTATAGCGCAGCTGGTAGCGCACCTCCATGGCATGGAGGGGGTCTGGGGTTCGAGTCCCCATAGCTCCACACACCATGGCTGGAACTTTCACGCCCGTCTCTCGCATGACCTGCGCTCCCGCCCAGCGCCTCACCGTGGACGTTGACTCACCTCCGGCCGCCGTCCGACTCTTCCGGCGTGAGACGTCACAGTGCCCTCCTCCTCGCGGCCGCCGTGGTGGGCTCGACCGTCACGGCCCTCGCCCCGGCGCACGCGGCGGCGTGGGAGACGGTCGTCGACACCGGCTCGTTCGCCGGCTACTCCGCCCTGGAGTCGGAGTGGAAGTACCTGTATCCGTGGGGGTCCGACCACAACGGCTCCGCCCGGATGTACGGCTCGTCCAGCGACCACAACCACATCTCCCTGTCCGGCGGGGTGCTGACGCTGACGGCCACCAGGATTACCTGGGACGAGGGCACGAGCACCGCCAACCCGCATCCGGCGATCCACTACCACTCCGGCGCGATCCACGCCCGGGACCAGGTCGTGGTGAACGACCAGTTCCCCAACTGGGAGGTCAAGGGAGACTTCCAGGCGCCGTCGTCCCGGGGGACCTGGCCGGCGTTCTGGCTCACCGGGGCGAACAGCTGGCCGCCCGAGAGCGACATCCTGGAGTTCAAGGGCGACAGCCGCAACTGGTTCAACACGTTCCGGACCTCGTCCGACGTGGACAGCACGGTCGTGGGCGTGTCGTCGCCCGGTTCCTGGCACACCTACCGGGCGTGGATCACCAAGGTGAGCGCCACGGACGTGGACATCCACTACTACGTCGACGGCCAGTGGAAGGCCGTCCACCACGCCCGTGGCTTCGTCGGCAAGCCGATGTGGCTGATCGTCAACCTTCAGATGGAGGGCTCGTCCGGCTCCCCGGGCCCGAGCGCCGCCACGTACTACCGCGCCCGCAACGTCTACGTCGGCCGCTCCCGCGCCTGACGGAGGGTCACAGGCTCTTGAGATAGGCGAGCGACGGCATGAAGAAGTACTCGCCGCCCTTCATCGTCACGGTCTGGGGGACCTGCCGCTGGGGCGCGCTGAGTTTCGTGCCGCCCCACGCCTTCGGATAGCGCACTTTGACGTCCCGCTTGCCCTGGCCGATCACCGGGTCGTGGCCGGTGCCGCCGGCGGGGAAATCGGGATTGTCGGCCCAGGTCTGCTGGGTGAACTCGAACTGAGCCTGCAGGCTGGAGTTGAACGCCATGAACAGCAGGCCCACCCCGCCCGTCGGCCTGGTCTGCGGGGCCGCGTCGTCCCACGGCCTGTCGGTGCGCCTGCCGTACGTCTGGCCGCGCCGGGCCATCATGACGCCGAGCGCGCGCTCCAGCCCGCCGTCCCGTGAGTCGCGCGGGTTGGCCTTGCGGATGTGCGCGCTCACCGGGCACTTCGACCCGGGGTCGTCGCGGTAGCTGAAGTCGTTCTGCACCGGGTGGCCCTCGGAGCTCGGCTTGCCGTGCAGCCGCAGCGGGGTGCCGTTGCGGAACCGGCCCACCAGCATCGCGCCCGCGAGCGGCCGGTCGTCGCCCTTCAGCCCCAGCGCGTCGGCGAGGGCCTCCTCGGCCTCGCGGAACGCGCGGACGTTCTGCTCCAGCTTGCGCAGGACGAGATAACTGCCGAAGTGCCGGCTCGGGTGCGGGGCGAGCGGGTCGGCGACGAGCACGTGGCTGAGCGGGAAGAACGGGTTCCAGTTGGTGCCGGGCTCGGCGGCCACCTGGTCGGCGAGGAACAGCGGCTGGCTGCGGCCGTCCAGCGTAGCCGAAGTGCTCGATGCCCCGGCCCTGGGCGTCGCGCAGGCCCTCGCCCTTCTCCTCCCCGACGATCTTCGCGGTCTTCGGCAGCAGCGCGAGGATCCGCGTGCGGGTGGCGGCGACCGGCTCGGGCGTGGCGTCGCCGATCAGCACGATCGCGTGGATCTCCTCCTGGTAGTGCTTCTCCCAGGCGCCTACGGCGGGGTCGCTCAGCGTGTCCTTACGCCGCTTCATGCCCGATTTGAACGCGTTGTCGGTGAATTTCGTGGTGGATTCGCCGAGTTTGAGATAGCCGAGCTTGCTGATTCCCACGCCCACGTACGGCGTGCCGGGCTTCTTCGAGCGGTTGAAGTCGCGGACCTCCTCCAGATGCTTCCTGGCCGATTTCATGAGCGGCACGAGGGAGCGCAGGAAGCGCCTGCCGTCCGGGCCGTCGCCGAAGCGCACGAGCAGCAGGGACATGCTTTCCCGTACGTGCCCCTGCAGGATGTTCGGCTGCAGGTTGTCGAGCATCGCCTTGGTGTCGGCGTCGAGTTTCGCCGAATCCCACGCGAGCGGTTTCCCATTGGACAGGTCGACCGGCATGTCGATTCCTTCCCCGTAGTGGAAATGTCGGGCCCCCACCCATAAGAGTCATCATCCACGGAAAAGGTTCCGTGCGCCCCGACTTTCCCTGCGCGAGACGCGCCAGGTCAGGCCTATTCCGCACCACGGGGGTAGTGATCGGTCATGACGAAGAGACGGCCTGTCGGCGTTGAAGAGGAGTTCCTTGTCGTCGATCTCGAGACCCGGCGGCTGACGCCGCTGGCGGAGTCGATGCTGGAGCGGCTGCCGGACGAGGGGTTCGCGGCCGAGCTGCAGCGGTCGGTGGTGGAGACCAACAGCACCCCGATGGAGGACCTGGCCGACGGACGGGCCGAGATCGTGCGGCTGCGCCAGGCGCTCGTGTCGGCCGGCGAGCCGCTGGGCGTGGGCGTCATCGCCTCCGGCACGACCCCGATCACCGGCATCGAGGGTTACACGTTCACTCCCGGGGAGCGCTACCGCTACCTGTGGGAGTCCTACCGGTTCCTCGCCGAGGAGCAGCTCATCTGCGGGGCGCAGGTGCACGTGGAGATCGACGACAGGGACGTGGCGGTGCTCGCCGCCCAGCGCGTGGAGGCGTGGCTTCCCCCGCTGCTCGCGCTCAGCGCCAGCTCGCCGTACTGGATGGACGAGGACAGCGGGTACGCCAGCAGCCGGGCGCTGACCTGGCAGCGCTGGCCGACGGCCGGGCCGCTGGGCCCGTTCGCGGACGCGGCCGATTACGACAGGACGGCCGAGGACCTGGTTGCCTCCGGCGTCATCGAGGACCGCGGCATGGTCTACTTCGACCTGCGGCTCAGCGCCCACGTGCCGACCGTGGAGATGCGCATCTGCGACTCCTGCCCGCTCGCCGACGACGTGGTGCTGCTCGCCGGGCTCTTCCGCGCCCTCATGACGAGGGAGATGGAGGCCGTGGAGCGGGGCGAGCCGCCGGCCGGCGAGCAGCGCCTGGCGCTGCTGCGGGCGGCCAACTGGCGGGCGGCGCGGGACGGGCTGGAGGGCGACCTGCTGTCACCGGTGACGAGCCGGCCCGAGCCGGCCCCGCGGGTCATCGCCTGGATGCTGGAGGAGCTGCGGCCGACCCTGGAGGACCTCGGCGACTGGGAGACCGTCTCGGAGCTCGCCGACGCCGCGCTGCGCCGGGGCAGCTCCGCCTCCCGCCAGCGGGGGGCGTACGCCGTCGACGGGAAGCCGGAGGACGCGGTCGACCTGCTGCTCGCCGAGACCCGGCAGCGCTAGGAGGCCGTGCGGCAGGGCGGGCATGCGGGCCGATACCCTACTGGCCATGTCACTGGCCATGTCTGCGACCCCCGCCCCGAGCGCGGCATGAACGGCGCGTATTCCGGCTGGCTGATCGGCACCGCCCTGCTGCTGGCATTGGCCGGCGCCGTCACCGCCGTACGGGACCGGCCGATGGGGCCGGTGCTGCTGGCCGGGCTGGGACTGCTGGAGCTGGCCGTGCTCGCGCAGGCGGGTTTCGCGCTCGCCGGGCTCGGCCACGTCGCCGAGAAGGCGACCTTCATCGGCTACCTGGCGGGCACCGTGGTGATCCCGCCCGCCGCCATGTGGTGGGGCCGTGCGGAGCGTACGCGCTGGGGCCCGGTGGTCATCGCCGTGGCCGCCTTCACCGTGGCCGTCATGACCGGGCGGCTGCTGCAGATCTGGAACGCGGGCGCATGAGCGCTCCTTCCGGCACCGGGCCTGGGCGCGTGCTCGTGGCCGTGTACGGGATCTTCGCGCTGGCCGCGACGTCCCGCGCCGCCGTGCAGATCGCCACGCGGTTCGCCGAGGCGCCGCTGGCGTACGCGCTGTCGGCGTTCGCCGGAGTGGTCTACATCGTGCTCACGGTGGCGCTGGCCCGGAACGCCCGGCGCCTGGCGGTGGCCGCCTGCCTGGTCGAGCTGGCCGGGGTGCTGGTCGTCGGCACGCTGAGCCTGGCCGACCCCGCCGCGTTCCCGCACGCGACCGTGTGGTCCGGGTACGGCAGCGGGTACCTCTTCGTGCCGCTCGTGCTGCCCGTCGTCGGCCTTCTCTGGCTGCTGCGCGGCGTCCGCCGCTCGTGACGGCTTTCTCGGGAAGCAGCGGGAAGCAGGGAACAAATGAGAGCGATGAGGGCTTTGGTATGGTGCCAATCGTAGGATGACTGGATGAGGGGAAGTGTTGCGGCGATGAGTGCCGTCGAGACGCGGAGGGGCGTCCTGCGAGCACCATGGAGAGCGCCATGGGGAGCACGGCGCGGATCGATGGCGTGGCTGATCGCCGGGGGTATCGCCCTCGCCGCGTTGAACCTGCGCACAGCGGTGACCAGCGTGGGGACCGTTCTCGACGAGGTGAGCACGGGCCTCGGCATGTCGGGGGCGATGACGGGGCTCCTCACCACGCTGCCGGTGATGAGCTTCGCCCTGTTCGGCGCCCTGACGCCGGCCATGTCCCGCAGGATGGGGCAGCACAGGCTGCTGCTGGCCGCGATCGTCCTGCTCGCGGCCGGGCAGGCCGTGCGCTCCCTCGTCGACTCGGCCGTGCCGTTCATGGCGGCCAGCACGGTCGCGCTGGCGGGCGGCGCGGTCGGCAACGTCGTCATCCCCGCACTGATCAAGAGGCACTTCCCGCGGCGGGCGGGTGCGATGACCACCGTCTACTCGACGGCCCTCGCGGCCGGGACGATGGTCGCCGCCGCCGCGACCGTTCCCGTGCAGCAGGCCGCGGGAGGCAACTGGCACGTGGCACTCGGGGTGTGGGCGGTCCTGGCCGCCGTGGCCGTGATTCCGTGGCTCGCGCTCAGGCGCGGTGAGCCGGAGCGGCGCGACACCTCCGTGAGGGCCGGAGCCGACGGCCTCCTGCGCAGCAGGCTCGCCTGGGCCGTGGCCGGTTATTTCGGCTCGCAGTCGCTCATCGCGTACGTGATGTTCGGCTGGCTGCCGCTGCTGCTGCGGGACAACGGCTACACCGCCGGGCAGGCCGGTCTGGTCCTCGCCGTGTTCACCGGGCTCGGCATCCCCGTCTCCATGGCGGTGCCCGCGCTGGCGACCCGGCTGTCCGGTCAGCGCCCGCTGGTGATCGCCTTCGCCGTCCTGTACGCGGTGGGCTTCGCGGGCCTACTCACCGGGCAGGCGCTGTGGGCGTGGTCGATCCTCGTGGCCGTCGGCGGGGGCACGTTCCCGCTCGCGCTGGCGATGCTTGCCATGCGGACCCGCACCGCGGCGGGCACCGCCGCGCTGTCGGCCTTCGGGCAGAGCGCCGGATACCTCATCGCGGGTGCGGGGCCGATCACGTTCGGTCTGCTGCACCAGATGAGCGGTGGGTGGGTGCTGCCGTTCGGCCTGCTGTTCGCCGCGCTCGCCGTGCAGGTGGTCACCGGCTGGTACGCCGCGGCCGACCGCGTGCTGGAAGACGAGACTCCGTCCGCGCCCGGCGGGCGGCGCGACGACCACGTCTCGCGGGGCGTGCGCGACCTCGTGGTGGGGCGGATGCGACGGTCGGCCGACAAGGCGCGGCGTGCGCGGTCGGGCGACGGCGTCACGGCGGCCCGGCCGCGCCTGACCCGTCCGGCCGGACGGCGCGGTGCGGGCCGAGGAGATGATCGCCGCAGGTCGGCCTCCCGCTGAGGCCGCGCACCCGGGTTTACCTCTCCATCTCGGGGCAGGCGTAGGTGCAGAAACCCACGAGAGAAGGAGAAGGCATGAGCTCGATCGAGCAGTCCGTCGACGTGAATGTCCCGATCCGCACCGCGTACAACCAGTGGACGCAGTTCGAGAGCTTCCCGGAGTTCATGGAGGGCGTGGAGTCGGTCAAGCAGATCGGCGACACGCGCACCGACTGGGTCGTCGAGATCGCGGGTGTCCGCCGGGAGTTCGAGGCGGAGATCACCGAGCAGCACCCCGACGAGCGGGTGGCCTGGCGCTCGGTGGACACGCCGCGCCAGGCCGGCGTCGTCACCTTCCACCGGATCGACGACAACACCACCCGCGTCACCCTGCAGATGGAGTACGACCCCGAGGGCTTCCTGGAGAAGGCCGCGGACGCCCTGCAGATCGTCCGCATGCGGGTCAAGGGCGACCTGGAGCGTTTCAAGACCTTCATCGAGTCGCGCGGCGGCGAGACCGGCGCCTGGCGCGGCGAGGTTCCCGGCCCGCATCAGCAGGGCGGCATGGGCACCGGCGGGTCCGGCACGGGGTATGACATCGGCGAGCCGATGCCGCCCCGGACCGTGAACCCCGAGTATCCGCGCGAGACGCCCCTGCCGCCGCCCGGCACCGGCCCGATCCCGCCCGCTCCCGGCACGGGGCCCGTCCCCGGCACCGGCCCGCTGCCGCCGCGCGACACGCCCGGTCCGGTGATCTGATCCAGACATCGTCAAAGCCCATCTCCCGTGATTCGGGAGATGGGCTTGTTATTTGCAGGAGATCGGAAATTTATTTCGCCATGATATGATCGGAAAATACTCTTATAGCCTCACGGGTGTACCCATTGATTTGCTTGAAAAGGGATGCCGCCCGTGTGCTACGAACCCGATGCCGCGCCGCCCGTCTACGGCTCTCCGCGGACGACCGTGACGTCCGGGCGTGTCGTCCTCACGTCGGCCGACGGGGCGAGGTTCGCGGCCTTCCTGTCCCGCCCCGGCCGCCGGTCCGGTCCGGCGGTGCTCGTCCTTCCGGACAACCGGGGGCTGTCGGGATTCTACGAGCGCCTCACCGAGCGGCTCGCGGAGCAGGGCCACACCGCTCTGGCGATCGACTATTTCGGGCGTACGGCTGGTACCGGCCCCCGACCCGACGACTTCCCCTTCATGGAGCACCTGGGCAGGGCGCACAAGGACGGGCTCTTCGCCGACATCGCCGCGGGCGCCGCACACCTGCGCGCCGAGGGATGCGAGGAGGTCGTCTCGCTCGGTTTCTGCTTCGGCGGCAGGCTCGCGTTCATGGCGGCCCGGCCCGGCTTCGGGCTCGCCGGCACGATCGGCCTGTACGGCTATCCGGACGTGCTGTTCGGCAACCCCGGCCCCACGCAGATGGCCGGAGAACTGCGCGGGCCGATCCTGGGGCTGTTCGGCGGCGCCGACGAGGGCATCTCTTCCGAAGTGGTGAGCGCGTTCGGCGAGGCGCTCGACGGGGCCCGGGTGGCACACGAGTTCGTCACCTATGCGGGAGCGCCCCACAGCTTCTTCGAGCTGGGCCGCCCCGAGCTGGCCGAGGCCTGCGCCGACGCCTGGGCGCGCATCCTGGGCTTCCTCGCCGCCGTGGAGCGTCCGGGAAAGCGGACAGCCCGAGGCGACCTGACCTCGCCTCGGGCTGCCACGATGCAAGACTAAGCCTTCCTGCTCCGGCCGCGCGCACCGGCACCCCCGAAAGTGCCTAAACGGTGATGCGGTGAGCCGCTTGGGCGCGCTACCGTGCCCGCATGACATTGATCGTCTCTCCGCCGCCCGCCCGCTAGCGGGCGGCGTCCTCCGGTGAGCCGGGCCCGGGCGGCCCGGCCGGTGGCCCCTGCCCGCGTACGGGAATCGGGCCCACCTCACTGGAGAGACGTCAATGAACCACGCTCCAGCCCTGTCCGTACGGCAGGGCCTCGTCTACGTGTCCACCGCCGCGGTCGCCTGGGGAACCGGGGGACCGGCGGGGGCGATGCTGCACGGCGCGGGACAGCTGAGTCCCGTCGCCGTGTCCTTCTGGCGCTTCGCCTGCGGCGCGGTGCTCCTGCTCGCCATCGCCCGCAGCCGCCCCTCCTGGCGGGCGGTGCTGCTCGTCGGCCCCGCGATGGCGGTCTGCCAGGCCGCCTACTTCGCGGCGATCGCCCAGGCCGGGGTCGCGGTCGCCACGATGATCACGATGGGCGCCACCCCGCTCCTGGTGGCGGCCGGTGGCCGCGTCTTCCTGGGCGAGCCGCTGGGCCGCACCGGCCTGGGGTGCGCCGCGCTCGCCGTCTGCGGCCTCGCCATGCTCGTGGGAGGGGCGGACGCGGTCACCCCGGCCGGCGCCGGCTACTCACTGCTGTCGGCGGCGGCCTACTCGCTCGTCACCCTCACGACCCGCCGGATGCCCGCCGACGGCGTGGCCGTGTGGGGGTTCGCCGGGGGCGCGGCCTGCCTGCTCCCGCTCGCCGCCGCCGGAGGGCTGCTGCCCGCCGGGCACGCCGTGACCAACGTGCTGTTGCTCGGCTACCTGGCGGCCGTGCCGACGGCGCTCGCGTACGGGCTGTTCTTCGCGGGGCTGCGGGTCGTCGGCGGAACCACGGCGTCGGTCCTGTCCCTGATCGAGCCGCTCGTCGCCGCCGTCATCGGCGTCGTGCTGCTGGGGGAGCGCGTGTCCGCCGTACAGGCGGGCGGCGCGGTCGTGCTCCTGTGCGCCCTCGCCTGGCTCGCCCGTGGTGAGCTCCGCGGTGAACCGGCGGGGGCGTCACGGCAGGGTGATGCTACCTGTTAGCGATACCATCTCGTGAGTGGTCCGCATACGCGGTCACCAGGCGGAACGTGCTTCACAAGGCTCGGGACGCAACACAGTGATCATGTCAGTATTGACAGGGTTGCTGTTATCGCAAACACTCAGGAAACCTGACGAACGAGCGGGGACGCGGCGGATGACGAAAGTCCGGCCTGGAGAGAACCCGGCCGAACGCCCCAGGGCGGCGGTCATGGAGGACGTCGCGGAGCTGGCGGGAGTGTCGGCGATGACGGTGTCGAGAGTGCTGAACGCCCCGGAGAAGGTACGCCCGGAGACCCGCGCGCGTGTCCTCGCGGCGGTCCGCGAGCTGGACTACCGGCCCAATTCGGCGGCGCGGGTCCTGGTGACCGGCCGCTCGGGCGTGCTGGGGGTCGTCTGTTTCGACACCACGTTGTACGGCCCGGCCTCCACGTTGTTCGGCATCGAGCAGGCGGCCAGGGACAGCGACTACCTCGTCAGCATCGCCAGCCTGCCCGCGCTCAACCGCAGGTGGATCACCAGGGGGATCGACCGCCTGCGGTCCCAGTCGGTGGACGGCGTCATCGTCGTCGCGCCGCACGAGTCGGCCGCCGAGGGGCTGCGGAACCTTCCCCCGGGGCTCCCGGTGGTCGACGTCGGCGGCGGATCGGATCTGCCGGTGCCGGTGGCGGCGGTGGACCAGTACGCCGGCGCCGCCCGCGCCACCCGCCACCTGCTCAGTCTGGGCCACCGCACGGTGTGGCACCTGTCGGGTCCGCCCAACTGGATCGACGCGAACGGCCGGGTGGCGGGCTGGCGGTCGGCGTTGGAGGCGGAGGGCCGGGAGGTCCCCGAACCGCTGGTCGGCGACTGGACCGCCCACTCCGGCTACGAGATCGGCAAGCGGCTGGCCCGCGAGCCCGACGTGACCGCGATCTTCGTGGCCAACGACCACATGGCGATGGGCGTGCTGCGGGCCCTGCGGGAAGCGGGCCGGCGGGTCCCCGAGGACGTGAGCGTCGTCGGGTTCGACGACGTCCCCGAGGCGGCCTACTTCTGGCCGCCCCTCACGACCGTACGGCAGAACTTCGGCGAGGTCGGACGGCAGGCGTTCCAGCTCCTGCTGGACCGCATCGCGGGCGCGGAAGGCGAGGCGAGACGCATGGTGGAACCCGAACTCGTGGTGAGGGAGAGCACCGGCGTGAGCCCTTGAGAGAGCTTCCGCCCGGCTCGCTCGCGAGCCGGGCGGAAAACCGCGTCCCGCCGGTCTAGGCCCCCGGCGGGACGCGTGTAACACGCCTTCCCCTGCGGATCGTCCCATACGCGGGCTGTCGGTTGCGCCGCCCGCTGCGGTGATCGGACACAGGGAGGAACGGCGGCAGGCGTGTCCACGCCTGCCGCCGCTCACGGGTGGAGGCCGCCCCAGGCGGCGGGTCTTACGGCTTCACCTCCAGAGTGAGGGTGGTGGTCGACGGCCGGAAGCGGGCGTCGCCGGAGTAGGAGACGGTGAGCTCGTGCGTGCCGGCCGGCAGGTCGAGGCCGAGTTCGGTCTTGCCCTGGCCGCCGGGGTTGAGCGTGCCCTCACCGAGGATCGTGGCGCCCTCGGACACGGTCACCTCGCCGGTCGCGCCCGCCGGGTCCACGCTGTAGTGAACCTGGACCTTCTTGCCCTGCTTCACCTGCTTGGGCGAGGCGTGAGCGGTGACGGTGGTGTCGGCCCGGGTGTCCTTGCCGAGGCGGATGAACGTCACCGAGTGGGCGGGGAAGTCGTAGGTGAACGACTCGGAGAAGCCGCTCACCTCCCGCTCGAGGGGGGCGACTCTCGTGGGCTCGGTGAGCGAGTTCACCGCTGCGGGGTCACCGGTGAGCGAGGTGACGACGGCCTTCGGTGCGATCTTGGCGTTGCCGAGGTCGACCGTGCTGCGCACGGCGGTGTCCTGGACGTTGACGGCCTTGATCACGACGTCGCCGGTGTCGCTGTCCTTCGAGACCACCTGGTAGAGCGGCTCGACGGAGGCGTTGTCGATGAAATCGTTGATCTTCTGGCCGTCCAGCCAGGTGGTGATGCGCCGCCCGGCGACCTGAATCTTGATCTTGTAGTCGCGGCCGGTCTGGACGGTCGTGCCGGAGGTCGCGATCGACGACTTGGCGCCGTTGGTGGCCTTCTCGATGGCCGACTGGGTGTTGTTCCAGCCGCCGATGTTCCACCAGTAGTAGTTGCCGGTGTCCTTCGCGCCGAACATCACCAGGAAGCCCTCGGCGCCGCCGGTCTTGCGGGCGGTGAGCTCCAGCGTGTAGTTGGACCAGTCCGTCGAGCCGGCCGTGGACCGGGCGTCGGTCACGTTGGCCGACTGGACGTACGCGCCGTCCTGCACGCCCCATGTCCCCTGACCAGGGGTCCACTTGCCCGCGCCGTTCGAGAAGTCGTCGCTGAACAGGACCGTGCCGTCGGCTCCGGTCACCTTGACGTCGTCGTAGCGGACCTGGGTGCTCCAGGAGCCGAGGCCGATGGCGCCCTTGATGTCGTCCACCGGCAGGGGGCTCGCCTTGTACGTGCTCGGCAGCACGGTGTCGCCCACGTTGCGGGAGAACATGCGCTGCACGTAGTAGCTGGGCGAGCCGTAGACCTGGTCGTTGTCGAACCAGATGAGGTCCGGTGTCCAGTTGACGTAGTCGACGTTGGACAGCAGCGGCGCGTACGACGCGAGCTCGACGACGTCGGAGTTGCGCTCGATGCCGGTCAGGTACGACGCCTCGGTCAGTGCGTTCCAGTACGTGTTGCCCTTCGAGGCGTACTCCCCGACGAACACGTGCGGGCCGTTGCGGTCGTAGGTGTCGTAGCGGTGGTTGTTGGCCAGGAACCAGCTCGGGTCGTTGTAGTAGTGCTCGTCGACCAGGTCGGCCTTCTGGTCACGCGCGAACTGCCACATGCGGTCGAACCAGGTGCCCTGGGAGGTCTGTCCCGAGTTCGAGAGGATCTTGATTTCCGGGTACCTGGCCCGGACCGCGTTCGCGAACTTGGGGTAGTTCGTGAAGAACTCGTTGTAGATCTCCTCGTTGCCGAGGCCGATGTACTTCAGGTCGAACGGCTTGGGGTGCCCCATGGCGGCCCGCTTGGAGCCCCAGGTGGAGTCGGCCGGGCCGTTGGCGAACTCGATGAGGTCGAGCGTGTCCTGGACCCAGCGCTGCAGCTTGGCCTCGTCGGTCAGCGGCCGGTTCTCGTTGCAGCCGTTGACACCCACCGACAGGACCGGCAGCGCCTCGGCGCCCAGGTCCTCGGCGAACTGGAAGTACTCGTAGTAGCCGATGCCGTACGTCTGGTTGTAGCCCCAGAAGTTGAAGTTGGTCGGCCGCTCCTCGACCGGGCCGAGCGTCTCCTTCCACTGGTAGATGCGGCGCCGGTCCTGGTTGAGCGAGTACGGGTCGTAGGTGCCGACGTTGGTCACGCAGCCGCCGGGGAAGCGCAGGAAGCGCGGCTTGAGCGCCGCGATCGTCTCGGCGAGGTCCTTGCGCATGCCGTTCGGGCGGCCCTTGAAGGTGTCCTTCGGGAACAGCGAGATCATGTCGAGGTCGACCCGGCCGGAACCGCCGGCCAGCACGACCAGGCGTGCCGCGTCGCTGGTCTCGCTCGCGGTGATCGTCGCGGTGTACTTCTTCCACTCGGCCGGCTGCGCGTCGATCGTGGCGGTGCCGTACACCTTCGAGCCGTCGGCGTTCTCGATCGCCGCGGTGATCGGGCCGCCGCTGGTACGCCGGGCGAACAGCGACAGGTCGTACTCCTTGCCGGCCTGCACGGCGATGCCGCTGTTGAAGCCGGCGTTGCGCACGCCGACCCCGGTGCCGGAAGTGGCGATGTCGAGCCGCAGGAAGTTGCGGTTGTCGCTGTTCAACGGCTGGTCGCCGGAGACCGCGGCCGTGCCGGCCGCGCCCCCGCGCTCGACCTTGGTCCACGCGGTCAGGCCGTTGTAGCTCCGGTTGTCGACCGAGTTGAACTCGAAGGACCGGTTCTGCACGAGCTCGGCGTACAGGCCGCCGTCGGCCGCGTGGTTGATGTCTTCGTAGAAGATGCCGTACAGGTTGGGGCCGACCTTGGTGCCGGCCGCGGCGGTGTCCACCTTGAGCTCGCCGACGTCCTTGGCATAACCCTCGACCTGGAACTTCGTTCCCTTCGCGGTGGCGACGAGCTTGCCGTCGCTGACCGCGACCTGCTTGTCCCCGGCGGACAGGTACACCTTGCCGCCACCCGCGTCACGCAGCTGGAACGCTCCAGCCGTGGCGCCGAGGCGCAGCGTGGAGTCGTCGGCGACGCGCAGGTATCCCTCGCCGTTCAGGTCCTTGAGTGCCACCGTTCCGGCGCCCTTGTCCTCGGCGGTGAGCGCGAGGCTCGTCATGCCCTGGGCGTCGGAGGCGGTCACCTGCCCGTCCTCGGCGGCCGACAGGTACGGCGTGGCGCCGGCCGCGCGCAGCGTGAACGGCCCGGACGGCACGACCGTCCTGCCCTCGGCCGTCTTGACGGCGAAGTAGTCGAAGTCGGCCGCGATCGGCGTGCCGTTCTGCGCGGACAGCGCGAACAGGCCGACCTGTTTGACGTCGAGCGCGGCGGCCACCTTGGACGCCTGCACCCAGGTGGAGCCGTCCCAGTAGGCGCTGGTGAACTCGTCGCCCGACCTGGTCAGCTTCAAAATCTCGCCGGTGGAGCCGGGGCGGCTCGCGAACGCCGCGGTGAAGGCGGCCTTGACCTCGGTGTCGGTCTCGATCACGTTGCCGCCGGAGAATCCGACGTGGGCGAGGCCGGCGCGGACGTAGTTGTCCCAGTCCTGCCAGGCGAAGATGCCGGCGCTCTGGTAGTCGAGCGCCACCGGGGCGCTGAACTTCGCGACGACCTCGAAGTCCCCGGCGGGGACGTCCATGAGAAAGATGTTCTTGGCCGAGTTGTCGGTCTGGTAGGTGTCGCCTTTCAGCGAGTGGAGGCGCAGGCTGCCGGGCCGCTCACTCAGCGACCACTGTGTGTTGTCGGGGTTGAGGACCTGCCAGTCGGGACCGAGCGCGGCGGCGTCGAACTGGTCGACGGTCGCGCCCGCGGGGATCGGGTCGGCGGTTTCGGCCTGAGCGGGCGTCGTGGAGAGCACGCCGCCCACCGCGCCGCTGAGAACGGCCGCCGATAAGGCCAGTGACCAGGCCTTTCTGCTCATACGGGGGGCTCCTCCGAGTTCTGTTAGCGCTAACATCGGCGGATGGCCGCAGGGTGAGCGCTAACAAGCTGGATTCGGCCACCAGTTAAGAGCCCTATGGCATGTCCGTCAATAGGACGTTAACGCGATGTTTCGGTGTGACCGGACCGTAATCGGCCGCCTCCTTGACGAGGGGTCGTGTTAACGCTCACAGTCTTCCCAAGCACTTGAGAGGAGCGCCAGTGGGACCCAATGTCGACCGCCGTCCGCCAGTCATGGCCGATGTGGCCAGGCTGGCCGGGGTGTCGCACCAGACGGTCTCGCGGGTGCTCAACGACCATCCGAACGTCCGCGCCGAGACCCGCACCCGGGTCATGCGGGCCATCGACCAGCTCGGTTACCGCCGCAACCTCGTCGCCCGGGCACTGGTCACCAAGCACTCGCGCACGCTGGGCGTGGTCAGCTTCGACACGACGCTGTACGGCCCGGCGAGCACGGTATACGGAATCGAGCAGGCCGCGAGAGACGCGGGCTACTTCGTCAGCATCGTGAGCCTGCGAACCATCGACAGGGCCGGCGTGAACGACGCGATCGGCTACCTCGCCGAGCAGGGGGTGGACGGCATCGTCGTCGTCGCTCCGCAGCGTTCGGCGGCCCGGGCGCTCGACGACCTGCCGGCGGGCATGCCCGCCGTGGCCGTCGAGGGCTGGCATCAGGGCGACGTCTCCGTGGTCAGCGTCGACCAGGTGGAGGGCGCCAGACTGGCGACCTCGCACCTGCTCGAGCTCGGGCACGAGACCGTCTGGCATGTCAGCGGCCCGGCGGACTGGCTGGAGGCCGAGGGCCGGATCGAGGGCTGGCGCGCGGTACTGACCGCCGCGGGGCGGCCCATCCCCGGCACGCTGACCGGTGACTGGAGCCCGCGATCGGGTTACCAGGCCGGCAAGCAGCTCGCCGCCATGGCCGGCGACGTCACCGCGGTGTTCGTCGCCAACGACCAGATGGCGCTCGGCCTCCTGCGCGCGTTCACGGAGGAGGGGGTGAAAGTCCCCGAACAGATAAGCATCGTGGGCTTCGACGACATCCCTGAGTCGGAGTTCTTCTCCCCGCCGCTCACCACCATCAGACAGGACTTCGGGGCCGTCGGCAGGCGCAGCATCGACGTGCTGCTCAGGCAGATCGAGTCGGGCGAGCCGCTCCCCCATGAGCGTCTCGTCGTGCCTCCCCAGTTCGTGTTCAGGGGAAGCACGGCCGCGCGCTAGCCGTACGGAGACAACGAATAATCAGCGCTGCGCCACTTAGGTGTTAGCGCTATCAGAAATGAAAGGATCCCAGAGTGTTGAAGAGGATCTCGGCACTGATCCTGGCCGGCGCCACGGCCCTGACGATGGCCGGTTGCAGCAGCGGCGACGACGGCTCGACGTCGGCGGGCGGCTCGTCCGGAGGCGACGACAAGCTCGTCATGGGCTTCGCCCAGGTCGGCGCGGAGAGTGGCTGGCGTACCGCCAACACCAAGGACATCCAGGAGTCGGCCAAGACCGCCGGCGTCGAGCTGAAGTTCTCCGACGCTCAGCAGAAGCAGGAGAACCAGATCAAGGCCATCCGCTCCTACATCCAGCAGAAGGTCGACGTGATCGCCTTCTCGCCGGTGGTGGAGTCGGGCTGGGACACCGTCCTCAAGGAGGCGCAGAACGCGAAGATCCCGGTCATCCTCACCGACCGGGCCGTGGACTCCAAGGACACCAGCCTGTACAAGACCTTCCTCGGCTCGGACTTCGTCGAGGAGGGGAAGAAGGCCGGCCAGTGGCTGGTGGACCAGTACAAGGACAGCAAGGACGACGTGAACATCGTCCAGCTGGAGGGCACCACCGGCTCCGCGCCCGCCAACGACCGCAAGTCCGGTTTCCAGGAGATCATCTCCGCCGATCCGAAGTTCAAGATCATCGCTTCGCAGAGCGGCGACTTCACCCGCGCCAAGGGCAAGGAGGTCATGGAGGCCTTCCTCAAGTCCAACCCCGACATCGACGTGCTGTACGCGCACAACGACGACATGGGCCTCGGCGCCATCGAGGCGATCGAGGGTGCGGGCAAGGTGCCTGGCAAGGACATCAAGATCATCACGGTCGACGCGGTCCACGACGGCATGCAGGCCCTCGCCGACGGCAAGATCAACTACATCGTCGAGTGCTCCCCGCTGCTCGGCACCCAGCTCATGGACCTCGCCAAGAAGGTCGTCAAGGGTGAGCAGGTGCCCCAGCGGGTGGTGACCGAGGAGACCACCTTCACCCAGGAGCAGGCCAAGGAGGCCCTGCCCAACCGCAAGTACTGATCGGGTTCCGGGCCGTCCCCACGCGGGGGCGGCCCTTCCCACGAGGACGAGTCACGAGAACGAGCGATCCGGAGGGGCGCGCCGTCGATCTGGACTGAGGGGTGCGCGGGTGCGAGGCGACCAAGCGCGACGAGGAGGCGTTTCATCGCGCGCCTCCGGCACGACCCAGGCGGATGTGAGCGCCCCGATGGTGAGCGGGAAATACAGAGGAGAGAGGGGCGCCGCATGGCCGCACCCGCGCCGATCCTGCGGATGAGCGGGATCGGCAAGCAGTTCCCCGGCGTGAAGGCACTGGACGGCGTCGACTTCCGGCTGCTGCCGGGCGAGGTCCACGCCCTGATGGGGGAGAACGGCGCCGGTAAGTCGACCCTGATCAAGGTGCTGACCGGCGTGTACGACATCGACGCCGGCGAGATCGAGTTGGAGGGCAGGCGCGTCGTCTTCCACAGCCCGCTCGCCGCCCAGCAGGCGGGCATCAGCACCGTCTACCAGGAGGTCAACCTCTGCACCAACCTGTCGGTGGCGGAGAACATCTTCATCGGCCGCGAGCCGCGCCGTTTCGGCCGGATCCAGTGGCAGAAGATGCGCCGCCGGGCGGCGGAGATCCTCGCCCGCCTCGAACTCGACCTCGACGTGTCGGCCCCTCTGTCGTCGTACTCGCTGGCGATCCAGCAGATGGTGGCGATCGCACGCGCGGTGGACATCGACGCGAAGGTGCTCATCCTCGACGAGCCGACCTCCAGCCTCGACGCCGGGGAGGTCGCCCAGCTCTTCCGGGTGATGCGCCGCCTCAAGGAGGAGGGCATCGCGATCCTGTTCGTCTCGCACTTCCTCGACCAGGTCTACGAGATCTCCGACCGGATGACGGTCCTGCGCAACGGCAAGCTCGTGGGGGAGTACCTCACGAGCGAGCTGAGCCAGGTCGAGCTGGTCGGCAAAATGATCGGCCGTGAGCTGGCCGACCTGGAGAAGCTGGAGGGCCGCCCGCCGGCCCGCGAGGCCGCGCCGTTGGTGGAGGCCGTCGAGCTGGGCCGCTCCGGGGCGATCGAGCCGTTCACGCTCACCATCCACGAGGGCGAGGTCGTCGGCCTGGCCGGGCTGCTCGGCTCGGGCCGTACGGAGGTCGCCCGGCTGCTGTTCGGGGCCGACCACGCGGGCACGGGCACGTTGCAGATCGGCGGTGAGCAGGTCAGCTTGCGCACGCCCCGAGCCGCGGTCTCCCGGAAGCTGGCCTTCTGCTCGGAGAACCGGCGGGCCGAGGGGCTCGTCCCCGACCTCACCGTCCGCGAGAACCTCATCCTCGCCCTGCAGGCCGCGCGCGGCTGGACCCGGCCGATCCCGCGGCGCAAGCAGGACGAGTTGGTCGACAAGTACATCGCCGCGCTGAACATCCGCCCGGCCAACCCCGACCAGCTCATCAGGAATCTCAGCGGCGGCAACCAGCAGAAGGTGCTGCTGGCCCGCTGGCTCATCCTGGAGCCCCGCCTGCTCATCCTCGACGAGCCGACCCGCGGCATCGACGTCGGCGCCAAGGCCGAGATCCAGCGCCTGGTCGCCGAGCTCTCCGACGGCGGGATGGCCGTGCTGTTCATCTCCGCCGAACTGGAGGAGGTGCTGCGGCTCAGCCACAAGGTCGGCGTGCTGCGCGACCGCAAGCTGGTCGCCCAGATCGACAACGACGAACGCCTGACCACCGACAGCCTGACGGAGACGATCGCGAGCGGAGCTCGGTCATGAGAGGGTTCCTCAAACATCGCCTGTTCTGGCCCCTGGTGATCCTGGTCGCGCTGCTGGCGCTGAACCTGTTCTTCACCGACAACTTCTTCAAGGTCCAGATGAAGGAGGGGCACCTCTACGGCAGCCTGATCGACATCGTCCGGTTCGGCGCTCCTCTGATCCTGGTGTCGCTCGGCATGACGCTCGTCATCGCCACCAGCGGCATCGACCTGTCGGTCGGTTCCGTCGTGGCGATCGCCGGCGCCCTGGCCTGCCTGCGCATCAGCGACCTGTCGGACCAGAACTCGGTGTCCGGCGTGCTCGGGGCCGTGGGCCTCGCGCTCGTGCTGTCGGTGGTCCTCGGCGCGTGGAACGGCTTCCTCGTCGCGGGCATCGGGATCCAGCCGATCATCGCGACGCTGATCCTGATGGTCGCCGGGCGCGGTCTGGCGCAGCTCATCACCGACGGCCAGATCACTACGGTGAACAGCTCGCCGTACAAGCTGATCGGCGGTGGTTACTGGCTGACGCTGCCGTTCGGCATCATCATCGTGGCGGTGGTCCTCGCCCTCACCGCGTTCCTCACCCGGCGGCTGGCGCTGGGCCTGCTGATCGAGTCCGTCGGCGGCAACGCCGAGGCGAGCCGGCTGGCCGGCATCAGCGCCCGCGGCGTGCTGATCACGGTCTACGCTTTCTGCGGGCTGTGCGCCGGCATCGCGGGCCTGATGATCAGCTCGAACGTCTCCAGCGCCGACGGCAACAACGCCGGCCTGTGGATCGAGCTGGACGCCATCCTCGCCGTCGTCATCGGAGGCACCTCGCTGGCCGGCGGCCGGTTCTCCCTGAGCGGCACCGTGCTGGGCGCCCTCATCATTCAGACGCTGACCACCACGATCTACTCGATCGGCGTTCCGCCGGAGACCACGTTGCTGTTCAAGGCGCTCGTGGTGACCGTGGTCTGCCTGATCCAGTCCCCGGCCTTCCGCGCGAAGGTCTTCCAACGCCGCATGCGCCCGGTCGAGGCGCGCCCGGCGACCGAAGAGAAGGTGAGGGTCTCGGCGTGACGAGCATCACCGGCCTGCCGGGCCTGCATCGCACGGTCCCGCAGAAGTACATCCCGGTCCTGGTGACCGCGGGCCTGTTCGTGGCGATGTTCGTGGCGGGAGGCATCCGCTACGAGAACTTCGCCACCGGGCAGATCATCCTCAACGTCTTCATCGACAACGCCTTCCTGCTGGTGGTCGCGGTCGGGATGACGTTCGTCATTCTCACCGGCGGCATCGACCTGTCGGTCGGGTCCGTCGTCGCGCTCTCCACCATGATCGCGGCGAGTCTGCTGAAGGACGGCTGGCCGGCGTTGGGGGTCATCGTCCTGGTGCTGGTGATCGGCGCGGTGCTGGGCCTGGGCATGGGCGCGATCATTCACTACTTCGAGATCCAGCCGTTCATCGTCACGCTGGCCGGGATGTTCCTCGCGCGCGGCCTGTGCTACACGATCAGCACCGACTCGATCCCGATCGAGAACGAGACGTTCACCGCGATCGCCCAGACGCGGATCGGCCTCGGCGGCGACCTGTCGGTCTCCCCGAGCGCGCTGATCGCCGTCGTGGTCGTGCTGATCGCGGCGTTCGTGCTGCACTACACCCGGCTCGGCCGCAACGTCTACGCGACCGGCGGCAGCGAGCAGTCAGCGCTCCTGATGGGCCTTTCGGTGGCCCGCACGAAGATCTCCGTCTACACGATCAGCGGCTTCTGCTCCGCCCTCGGCGGCCTGCTGTTCGCCTTCTACTCCCTGTCGGGCTACGGGCTCGGCGCCGTCGGCATGGAACTGGACGCGATCGCGGCGGTCGTCATCGGTGGCACGCTCCTCACCGGCGGCAGCGGCTATCTGCTCGGCACCGTGCTCGGCGTGCTCGTGCTCGGCCTGATCCAGACGATCATCAGTTTCGAGGGCACGCTGAGCTCGTGGTGGACCAAGATCTTCATCGGGGTGCTGCTGTTCGCCTTCATCCTGCTGCAACGGCTGTTCTTGGGTGGCTCACGCCGTTGAGCACCGCGACACACCGACGATGCATCTATAGATTTGGCAAAGATGCAGGTCACATCAGTGCACTTTGGGCCGATTTGGTAGGTTCTGTGAACCCACTCCCTCCAATGGCAGCAGCCGCACCCAGCTCTGCCGCGCCCTCACTAACAAGGAGAAGCACATGAGATTGGCACGTATCGGGGGCGTGGTGTCCGCCATCGCGGTCGCCCTGACCATGACGGCCTGCGGCTCCAGCCAGAAGACGGTGGACGCCGAGGCCTCGGCGTCCACGGCCGCCGGCAACGCCGGCGCCCTGATCGGCGTCACCATGCCGACGAAGTCGTCCGAGCGCTGGATTCACGACGGCGACAACGTCAAGCAGCAGCTCGAGAAGCTGGGCTACCAGGTCGACCTCCAGTACGCGGAGAACGACATCCCGACCCAGGCGAACCAGATCGAGAACCAGATCACCAAGGGCGCCAAGCTCCTGATCATCGCCTCGATCGACGGCACCGCGATCACCTCGCAGCTGCAGCAGGCCGCGGACAACAAGATCCCGGTGATCGCCTACGACCGGCTCATCCGCAACAGCCCGAACGTCGACTACTACGCCACCTTCGACAACTTCAAGGTCGGCGTGCAGCAGGCGACGTCGCTGCTGAAGGGCCTCGGCGTCGAGGACGGCAAGAAGGGGCCGTTCAACGTCGAGCTGTTCGGCGGCTCGCCGGACGACAACAACGCGACCTTCTTCTGGAACGGCGCCATGTCGGTGCTGCAGCCGAAGATCGACGACGGCACGCTGGTGATCAAGAGCGGCCAGACGGACTTCAAGCAGGCCGCCATCCTCCGGTGGGACCCCGCCACCGCGCAGAAGCGCATGGAGGACATCGTCACCAAGACCTACACCGGCGACACCAAGATCGACGGCGTGCTCTCCCCGTACGACGGGCTGTCCATCGGCATCCTGTCGGCGCTGAAGAGCTCCGGCTACGGCAAGCCGTACCCGATCGTCACCGGCCAGGACGCCGAGCTTCAGTCGGTCAAGTCGATCATCGCCGACGAGCAGTACTCCACCATCTTCAAGGACACCCGCAACCTCGCTGAGCAGACCGTGAAGATGGCCGACGCGGTGCTGAAGGGCGAGAAGCCCGAGGTGAACAACGAGAAGGACTACAACAACGGCGTCAAGGTCGTCCCGTCGTACCTGCTGGACCCGGTGATCGTCGACAAGGGCAACTACAAGGACGTCCTCGTCGGCAGCAACTACTACACCGAGGACCAGCTCAAGTAGGGGATCCGGGCCCGGGGAGGCGTCTCCCCGGGCCCTCCCTGAGCGAGGGGCATATGACCGAGCACATCTTGCGGATGAGCGGGATCACCAAGACGTTCCCGGGAGTGAAGGCGCTGCAGGACGTCAACCTGTCCGTGCGGCGGGGCGAGATCCACGCGATCTGCGGCGAGAACGGCGCGGGCAAGTCGACGCTGATGAAGGTGCTGTCCGGGGTCTACCCGCACGGCGAGTACGAAGGTGAGATCACCTTCGAGGGCAGGCGCTGCGAGTTCGGCGGCATCCGCGACAGCGAGCACGCGGGCATCGTCATCATCCACCAGGAGCTGGCGCTCAGCCCGCAGCTGTCGATCGCCGAGAACATCTTCCTGGGCAACGAGCGCGCCAAACGCGGCGTGATCGACTGGAACCGCACCAACTACGAGGCCGGCGAGCTGACGAAGCGGGTCGGCCTGCGCGAGAATCCGACGACGCTCATCTCCGACATCGGCGTGGGCAAGCAGCAGCTCGTGGAGATCGCCAAGGCGCTGTCGAAGGAGGTCAAGCTCCTCATCCTCGACGAGCCGACCGCGGCGCTCAACGACGACGATTCGGCGCACCTGCTCGACCTGCTGCGCGGGCTCAGGGACGAGGGCATCACCTGCGTGATCATCTCGCACAAGCTCAACGAGGTGATCGCCATCGCCGACGCCGTCACGATCATCCGTGACGGCCGCACGATCGAGACGCTCGACATGGCCGGCGACGACGTGACCGAGGACCGCATCATCTCCGGCATGGTCGGCCGCGCTCTCGACAACCGCTTCCCGGCACGGGAGCCGGCGATCGGCGAGGAGGCGTTCCGGATCGAGGACTGGACGGTCTACAGCCCCAGCCAGCCCGGCAGGAAGGTGGTCGACGGGGCCTCTCTCAGGCTGCGCCGCGGGGAGATCGTGGGGCTCGCGGGGCTGATGGGCGCCGGACGCACCGAACTGGCGATGAGCGTGTTCGGGCGGACGTATGGGACGCACATCTCCGGCCGGATCTTCAAGGACGGCAAGCCGATCGAGATCCGCACCGTCCAGGACGCGATCAAGCACGGCATCGCCTACGCCACCGAGGACCGCAAGAGGTACGGCCTCAACCTCATCGAGGACATCAAGCGGAACGTCAGCGCCGCCGGGCTCAGGGGCCTGTCCCGGCGCGGGTGGGTCAACGAGAACGAGGAATTCCGCGTCGCCGAGCAGTTCCGCAAAAGCATGAACATCAAGGCGCCCGGCGTGAACAGCGTCGTCGGCAAGCTGAGCGGCGGCAACCAGCAGAAGGTCGTGCTCTCCAAGTGGATCCTGACCGAGCCGGACGTGCTCATCCTCGACGAGCCCACGAGGGGCATCGACGTCGGTGCGAAGTACGAGATCTACACGATCATCAACCGCCTGGCCGACCAGGGCAAGGCCGTACTGGTGATCTCTTCTGAGCTGCCTGAGCTGCTTGGCTTGTGCGACCGCATCTACACCCTCTCCGAGGGGCGCGTCACCGGGGAAGTGCCGCGCGGGGAAGCCACGCAGGAACGCCTCATGTATCTCATGACCAAGGGACAGGAGTAGCTCGAATGAGCAGCATCACGCCCGCCGACGTACAGGTCGGCGCCATGGGCGACGGGGGATCGCCACGGCAGCCGGGACGGGTGTCGCTCGGCGGACTGTCGATCAACCTGCGCTCGAGCGGTATCTACATCGCCTTCGCGCTGATCATTGTGCTGTTTTCGGTGCTGACCGACGGCGCGTTGCTCCAGCCGCAGAACATCTCCAACATCATCGTCCAGAACTCCTACGTCCTGATCCTCGCGATCGGGATGATCCTGGTCATCATCGCCGGGCACATCGACCTGTCGGTCGGCTCGGTGGTCGCGGTCACCGGAGCGCTGGCCGCCGTGCTCATGGTGAACATGGGCATGCCCTGGCCGCTGGCCCTGCTGGTCACGATCATCGCCGGTGGGGTGATCGGGGCCTGGCAGGGATACTGGATCGCGTACTTCGGCATCCCCGCGTTCATCGTGACTCTGGCTGGCATGCTGCTGTTCCGGGCGCTGACCCTGACCGTGCTGGGCAACCAGGGCATCGGCCCGTTCCCCGACCAGGTCCGCACGCTGGCGAACGGCTTCACCGACGGCTACCTCGGCAACGTCGGCCTCGGTCCGCTCGGCGGCGCGGACCTGTTCAGCCTGTTGATCGGCCTGATCGCGATCGCCGGCATGGTCGTGGCGCAGTGGCGTACGCGCAATGCCCGGAAGGGCTACGGCCAGACGGTCGAGCCCGTTGCGCTGTTCACGCTGAAGATGGCCGCCGGAGCCGCGCTGATCCTCTTCGTCGTGGTGCAGCTCGCCCGCTTCAAGAACCTGCCATGGGTGCTGGTGCTGCTGGCCGTGCTCGTGCTGGCGTATTCGCTGATGGCCAACCGCACGGTGTTCGGCCGGCAGATCTACGCGATCGGCGGCAACCTGCAGGCGGCCGTGATGTCCGGTGTGAAGGTCAAGTCCGTCGTCTTCTGGATCTTCGTCAACATGGGCGTGCTCTCGGCCATCGCCGGCGTCATCTTCGCCGGCCGGCTCAACCAGGCGGGTCCCACGGCGGGCAACAGCTTCGAGCTGGACGCGATCGCGGCGGCCTTCATCGGCGGCGCGGCCGTGCAGGGCGGCGTGGGCAAGGTCGTGGGCGCCATCACCGGTGGTCTGATCATGGCGGTCATCAACAACGGCATGTCCCTGATCGGCTCGCCCAGTGAGCGGGTCATGCTCGTCAAGGGCGCCGTCCTGCTCGCCGCCGTGGCGTTCGACGTGTGGACCAAGCGCAGGGCAGGTGCCTCACGCTGATCGAATAAGTCGCCGACAGGAAACCTATCGAGGGCAGGATCGACGCCGGGAGCACCGCTCCGCAGCACGCAGGTCGTCATCGAATCGAGGTGCTGGTGAGATCAGCGCGGGACCCACCGCGACGAGCGCCTGCTCCTGAGAGCCGGCTTGGTGGTGAGGCCGAGGCCCCTGGACATGATCCGGATGCCCCACAGTCCCTGGAGTTCAATGTGAACGCTAACAACAACCGCTATGTCATCGGCGTCGACTACGGCACGCTGTCCGGGCGTGCGGTCGTGGTGCGGGTGAGCGACGGCGAGGAGGTGGGCGGCGCCGTCCACGAGTACGCCCACCGTGTGATCGAGGACGCGCTGCCGGGCTCCGGCGTCCGGCTCGGCCCCGACTGGGCCCTGCAGTCGCCGGCCGACTGGATCGACGTGCTTCGGCACGCCGTGCCGAAGGCGCTGGCCGCCGCCCAGGTCCCGGCCGAGCAGGTGATCGGCATCGGCACGGACTTCACGGCCTGCACGATCCTGCCCGCCACCGCCGACGGCCACCCGTTGTGCGAGGAGCTCCCCGAACGGCCGCACGCCTGGCCGAAGCTCTGGAAGCACCACGCGGCGCAGCCCCACGCCGACCGCATCAACGCGCTGGCCGCCGAGCGCGGCGAGCCGTGGCTGCCGCGGTACGGCGGCAAGATCTCCTCCGAGTGGGCCTTCGCCAAGGGCCTGCAGCTGCTGGAGGAGGACCCGGAGCTGTACGACCGGGCCGACCGCTGGATCGAGGCGGCCGACTGGATCATCTGGCAGCTCACCGGGGTGGAGACCCGCAACGTCTGCACCGCCGGGTACAAGGCCATCCACCAGGACGGCGGCTATCCGTCCGAGGACTTCCTGGCCGCGCTCAATCCCGCCTTCTCCGGTTTCACCCGCAAGCTCGGCCAGGGTCTCGCTCCGCTCGGCGGCCTCGCCGGTCAGCTGACCGCGCGGGCCGCCGAGTGGACGGGGCTGCCCGAGGGCATCGCGGTCGCGGTCGGCAACGTCGACGCACACGTCACCGCCGCGGCGGCCGACGCCGTGCGGCCGGGCCAGATGGTCGCCATCATGGGCACCTCGACCTGCCACGTCATGTGCTCCGACCAGCTCGCCGAGGTCCCCGGCATGTGCGGCGTCGTGCGCGACGGCATCGTCCCCGGGCTGTGGGGCTACGAGGCGGGCCAGTCCGCCGTCGGCGACATCTTCGCCTGGTACGTGGACAACTGCGTGCCCGCGTCGTACGCCGAGAGGGCGGCGGAGGCGGGAGTCGGCCTGCACGAGTACCTGACCTCCCTCGCCGCCGAGCAGAAGGTCGGCCGGCATGGGCTGGTCGCGCTCGACTGGCACGGCGGCAACCGCTCGGTCCTGGTCGACCACACCCTGTCCGGCGTCATCGTCGGGCAGACGCTCGCCACCCGCCCGGAGGACGTCTACCGCGCGCTCATCGAGGCCACCGCGTTCGGCGCCCGGACGATCGTGGAGACGTTCGAGGCGTCGGGGGTGCCGGTCGAGGAGTTCGTGGTCGCCGGCGGCCTGCTCAAGAACCACTTCCTCATGCAGACGTACGCCGACGTGCTGCGCCGCCCGCTGTCGGTGATCGGCTCCGACCAGGGGCCGGCCCTCGGCTCGGCGATCCACGCCGCCGTCGCGGCGGGCGCCTACCCCGACATCACGGCCGCCGCGGCGGCGATGGGCAAGCGCGACGCCGCCGCCTACGTGCCCGACGCCGGGCGGGCCGACGCCTACGACCGGCTGTACGCCGAATATCGCAGGCTGCACGACCACTTCGCGGACGGCGGCATGCTCCACCGGCTCCGCGCGATCAGGAACGAGGCCAGTGCATGATCGATGAACTTCGCGAAACCGTTTGCAGACTCCACGCCGAGCTGGTCCGGTACGGCCTGGTGGCGTGGACGGCGGGCAACGTCTCTGGCCGGGTGCCCGGCGAGGACCTGTTCGTCATCAAGCCCAGCGGCGTGTCGTACGACGACCTGACCCCCGAGTCGATCGTGGTCTGCGACCTCGACGGCAACCTCGTCGAGGGCGACCTGGCCCCCTCCAGCGACACGGCCGCGCACGCCTACGTCTACCGGCACATGCCGGAGGTGAACGGCGTGGTGCACACCCATTCCACGTACGCCTCGGCGTGGGCGGCCCGCGGTGAGGCGATCCCGTGCGTGCTCACCGCGATGGCCGACGAGTTCGGCGGCGAGATCCCCGTCGGGCCGTTCGCGCTCATCGGGGGCGACGACATCGGCAAGGGGATCGTGGCGACCCTGACCGGGCACCGCTCCCCGGCCGTGCTCATGCAGAACCACGGCGTGTTCACGATCGGGGACTCGCCGAAGGCGGCGGTGAAGGCCGCCGTGATGTGCGAGGACGTGGCCCGCACCGTGCACATCTCCCGCCAGCTCGGCCGGCCGCTGCCCATCGCGCAGGCCGACGTCGACAGCTTGTACGACCGCTACCAGAACGTCTATGGACAGAGGAGTCACCTGTGAGGCTATGGTTTCTGACCGGCAGCCAGGGCCTGTACGGCGAGGAGACGCTGCGGCAGGTGGCCGAGCAGTCCCAGCGCATCGCCGAGCAGCTGGGCGAGGCGCTGCCGTTCGAGCTCGAGTGGCGGCCCGTGCTCACCGACGCGGCGGCCATCCGCCGCGTGTGCCTGGAGGCCAACGGTGACGACGACTGCATCGGCCTGATCGCGTGGATGCACACGTTCTCCCCGGCCAAGATGTGGATCGCCGGGCTTGACGCGCTGCGCAAGCCGCTGGTGCACCTGCACACGCAGGCCAACGTGGAGCTGCCGTGGAGCTCCATCGACATGGACTTCATGAACCTCAACCAGGCCGCCCACGGCGACCGCGAGTTCGGCTACATCCAGACGCGCCTCGGCGTGCCGCGCAAGACCGTCGCCGGGCACGTGAGCGACCCGTCGGTGGCGGGGCGCATCGCCACCTGGGCGCGGGCGGCGGCGGGCCGGGCGGAGGTCGGCTCGCTGCGCCTGGCCAGGTTCGGCGACAACATGCGGGACGTCGCCGTGACCGAGGGCGACAAGGTCGAGGCGCAGCTGCGGTTCGGGGTGTCGGTGAACACCTACGGGGTCAACGAGCTGGTCGAGGCCGTGGACGCCGCCGCTGACGCGGACGTGTCCGCCCTCGTGAAGGAGTACGAGGACCTCTACCGGATGGCGCCCGAGCTGCGCGCGGGCGGAGAGCGGCACGAGTCGCTGCGTTACGCGGCCCGCATCGAGCTGGGCCTGCGGCACTTCCTGGAGGGCGGGGGCTTCAAGGCGTTCACCACGAACTTCGAGGACCTGGGCGGGCTGCGCCAGCTCCCCGGCCTGGCCGTGCAGCGGCTGATGGCCGACGGCTACGGCTTCGGCGGCGAGGGCGACTGGAAGACCTCGGTGCTGCTGCGCACGCTCAAGGTCATGTCGGCGGGCCTGCCCGGCGGCACCTCCTTCATGGAGGACTACACCTACCACCTCACGCCGGGCGAGGAGCTCATCCTCGGCGCGCACATGCTGGAGGTCTGCCCGACGATCGCGGCCGACACCCCCGCGTGCGAGATCCACCCGCTGAGCATCGGCGGGCGGGAGGACCCGGTGCGGCTGGTGTTCGACGCCGCCCCCGGCCCCGCCGTGGTGGTCGGCCTGTCCGACATGGGCGAGCGGTTCCGCCTGGTGGCCAACGCGATCGACGTGGTCGCGCCGCCCGAGCCGCTGCCCGCCCTGCCGGTCGCCCGGGCCGTGTGGCGCCCCCGGCCCGACCTGCGCACCTCCGCCGAGTCGTGGATCACGGCCGGCGCCCCGCACCACACCGTGCTCTCCTCGGCGATCGGGTCCGAGGAGCTGACCGACTTCGCCGACATGCTCGGCGTCGAGTTGCTCGTCATCGACGAGGCGACCACCTCCCGCCAGTTCGTCAAGGAACTGCGGTGGAACCAGGCCTACTATCGGCTCGCGCAAGGATTTTGATGCTCAGCAGGTTCGTGATGGGCGGCCTGGCCGCCCTCACGCTCGGAGCCGGGGCGCTCGTCCCGTCCGCCGCCTCGGCGGCCGACGAGGGCCTCGCGCTCTGGTACAAGCTCGACGAGACCTCCGGCACGGTGGCGGCCGACTCCTCCGGCAACGGCAGGAACGGCACGCTGAACGGTGACGCGAGCTGGGGCGACGGCCTCCGGCTCGGCGGCACGAACGGCTACGTCAAGATGCCCGACAACCTCATGCGCGGCATGACCTCGATCACGGTCGCGCTCGACGTCTGGATCGACCCCACGCAGGCCACGCCGTACTTCGTCTACGGCTTCGGCAACTCGAGCGGGTCCAGCGGCAACGGCTACCTGTTCACCACCGGCGACACCTTCCGTACGTCGATCGCGTCGGGCAACTGGTCGACCGAGCAGAACGCCAACGCCGGCGTCAACCTGCCGCGCGGCGGCTGGCAGCACATCGCGTACACGCTCGGCGGCGGCGTCGGCGTGCTGTACCAGAACGGCGACGAGGTGGCGCGCAACACCGCCGTCACGCTCACCCCCGGTTCGATCGGCGGCGGCACGACCACCGCCGACTACATCGGCCGATCGCTCTACTCCGGCGACAAGTACCTCAAGGGCAGGGTCAAGGACTTCCGCGTCTACGGCCGGGCCCTCGGCGCGTCCGAGATCGCCCAGCTCGCGGCACCGGTCAACGCCGAGATCGTCAAGCAGGACGCCGCGGCGCTCGACCTCGGCGACACCGGCGCGGTCCGGTCCGACCTGACGCTGCCGGCGAAGGGCGCGTCCGGCTCCACGATCACCTGGGCCTCCGGCGATCCGGCGGTCGTCAGCGCGACCGGCGCCGTCACCCGGCCGCCGGCGGGCGCGCAGGACGCCCACGTCACGCTCACCGCCACGCTCACCAAGGGCACGGCGACGGAGACGAAGACGTTCGACGTCACCGTCGAGGCGATCTACACCGACAAGCGGGCCGTCGATACCGACGCCGGCAAACTCGTCGTGCACAACATCGACGACGTCCGCGGCAACCTGACGCTGCCGACCGAGGGCGAGAACGGCACCACCATCACCTGGCGGTCCACCAAGCCGGACACGCTCGACGAGACCGGCGAGGTGAACCGTCCCGCGCCGGGCGCCAAGGCCGTGAAGGTGAACCTCAAGGCGACGATCTCGCGCGGCAGGCACCAGGCCGTGCGGATCTTCAAGCCCGAGGTGCCCGCGCTGCCCGCCAAGGAGCCGTACAAGGGCTACCTGTTCGCCTACTTCACCGGTGAGGGCTACTCGGACGGCGAACAGATCTACAACGCGCTGAGCAAGGGCGACGACCCGCTGCACTGGCAGGAGCTCAACGGCGGCCGGCCGGTCGTCACCTCCGACGTCGGTGAGAAGGGCCTGCGCGACCCGTTCGTCATCCGCTCGCCCGAGGGCGACCGGTTCTACCTGATCGCCACCGACCTCAAGATCTACGGCAACGGCGACTGGGACCGCGCGCAACGCCGCGGCAGCCGCTCGATCATGGTGGCCGAGTCGACCGACCTGGTGCACTGGACGAACCAGCGGCTCGTCCAGGTCTCCCCGCCCGAGGCCGGCAACACCTGGGCGCCGGAGGCGTACTACGACAAGACCCTCGGGGCGTACGTCGTGTTCTGGGCGTCCAAGCTGTACGGCAACCCGCAGCACACGGGGGACACCTACAACAAGATGGTGTACGCGACGACCCGCGACTTCCACACCTTCTCCGAACCGAAGATCTGGAAGGACCCGGGCTACTCGGTCATCGACTCGACGGTGATCGAGCACAACGGGACCTACTACCGCTTCACCAAGGACGAGCGGAACAACAGCTCCTCCAGCCCGTGCAGCAAGTACATCATCGAGGAGAAGTCCACCTCGCTGACCAGCACGAACTGGGACTTCCTGAAGGAGTGCATCGGCTCCGGCGCGCTGTCGCGCGGCGAGGGGCCGACGATCTTCAAGTCCAACAGCGAGGACAGGTGGTACCTGTTCATCGACGAGTACGGCGGCCGCGGCTACGTGCCGTTCGAGTCGACCGACCTCGAGAAGGGCGACTGGACCGTCCCGGCCGACTACCAGCTGCCGAGCCGTCCGCGTCACGGCACGGTGCTGGGCGTCACGCAGGCCGAGTACGACCGGCTGCTCAGCGCCCTCGGCTGATCTGGGCTCTCGGCTGATCTGGGCTCTCGGCTGATCCGGGCCCTCGGCTGATCCGGTCCCGCTGATCACACGGGCCCTTCCCCGCGGGGGAAGGGCCCGTTTTCCGCGCGTCAGGCCGCCGGCCGGGACAGCGATCGGGAGGCGAGGGCGGCCCGGGCCGCCGCGAGCGCGCTGTTGACCGAGACCTCGGCCAGCAGGCCCGGTGCGGCCACCTGGTCGCCGGCCAGCCAGACGCCGTCGCCGCGCTCGACCGCCGGGCGGTCGCGCCACGAGGCGCCGGGCAGGTCGAGGGCGCCGGTGCGGCCGGCGGCGACCGACTCGCGGCGCCAGGTGACCCGGTCGCGCCAGCCCGGCAGGGCGAGGTCGGCGATCCGTTCCAGCCGTGCGAGCGCCGCCTCCTTCGCCTCACCGGGGCGCATCGGCAGCTCGAGTTGCACCAGGCTCTGCCCGTGGGGGGCGAGCGACCGGTCGGGCAGCGAGTAACGCTCCAGGAACCCGCCCTCGTCCAGATCGCTGACGAGGAACAGGTCCCGGGGGTGCGCGCGCAACCCGAGGTCGAGGAGGACTCCCCGGCCGCTCTCCCAGCGCAGCGAGTCGTCGCCCAGCAGGCCGCGGGCGGCGTCGAGCGAGGTGGCGACGATCACCTGTCCGTCCGGCAGCCGGTCCACCCTCGACCCGGTCTCGACGCGCACTCCCAGATCGCGGGCGTACGCCGCCATCCGGTCGATCATCCGTCCCCAGCCGCCGACCAGATACCGCACGGCCGGATACCGCGGGGCCGCGACGCGCAGGAGGCGCTCCCAGACGAACGCGGCCGACAGCCTGCCGGGATCGGCCTCATAGGTGACCACTCCTGTCGCCCCGGCGGCCACCCGGGCGGCCTCCTCGCCGAAGTGGCGCGTGGCCCAGGACCCGAAGTCCTCCTCCACCGGCGCCCGAAGGCCGCGCCGGGCGGCCATCCGCAGCAGTGTGGCCGGGGGCCGTCCGGTGAGCCTCCCGTCGCGGCGGAACCGTGCCCGGAGCAGGTGCCCCGGCCGGGGCAGCGCGTACGGCCGGACCAGCCTCCGTTCGTCCAGCCACCGCCACGGCAGACCGTCCGCGTAGAGGGCGTGGACGCCCTCGTTCGCGACGTACGGCGCGGCGGTGGACCGGGCGCGTCCGCCGAGGGCGTTGTGCGCCTCGTGCAGGACGACGGACGCGCCGCCCTCGGCGCAGGCGATGGCGGCGGTCAGCCCGGCGAGCCCGCCGCCCACGATCGTGATGTTTTCTCTCATGCACTCCCGGACGCGTCCGAGACCCCGAGCCGTGACATCTTCTCGGGGTTGGCGATGAGATAAACGGTGTCGACCAGTCTGTCGGTGATCACCAGCGAGACGACCGTGACGGGCCGGCCGTCCAGCCGGGCGACGATCGCGGGCCCGCCGTTGACTTCGGCGATCTCCAGGCCCATCTCCACGCCCGGGGGAGCGCCGATGGAGGCCAGGAAGCGCCGGCGGCCCTCCGGGCTCGCGATGGCGAGAAGGAACCGGGCGACCGGCACGGCCCCGGCCAGCTCCCGCAGCGGCGCCCGCGCCTTGCCGCCGCCGTCGCCGACCAGACGGACGTCCGCGGTGAGCAGCGCCGTCAGGGCCTCGACGTCCCCTTCCTCGCAGGCCGCGACGAAGCGCTCGGTGATCGTGCGCCGCTCGCGCCGGTCCACGTCGAAACGCGGCCTGCGTTCGCGCACGTGATCGCGGGCGCGCCGGGCGAGTTGCCGTACGGCGGGCTCACCCCGGCCGAGGAACCCGGCGATCTCGGCGTGAGAGAAGCCGAACGCCTCCCGCAGGACGAACACGGCCCGTTCCAGCGGGGACAGCGTCTCCAGCACGACGAGGAGGGCCAGTTCGAGGCTGTCGGCGCGTTCGGCGGGCTCCGCGGCGTCCGGCGCGGTGACGACGGGCTCGGGCAGCCAGGGCCCGACGTACGCCTCCCGCCTGGCCCGCACCCGGCGCAGCCGGTCGATGGCGAGGTTGGTGGTGACGCGCACGAGGTAGGCCTTCGGGTCGGCCACCGACGTTGCGTCCACGTCGGCCCAGCGCAGCCATGCCTCCTGGACCACGTCCTCCGCGTCCGCGGCGCTGCCGAGGATGCGGTACGCCACGCCGACGAGCAGGCTCCGGTGCGCGGTGAAGACTTCGATGGTCATGTCATGCCAGACGTATCATGCCCACCGTTGTGTGACGTCGGCTCGTCCGGTTACCACCCTCGCGCGGACTCCTATACACTGACTGCGTTGCAAGGGGCTATAGCGCAGCTGGTAGCGCACTTCCATGGCATGGAAGGGGTCTGGGGTTCGAATCCCCATAGCTCCACCACACTCGAAGGGCGGTCGATCGACCGCCCTTCTCGCGTCTCAGGGGTACGTGTCTCAGGGTACGCCGAGGAGGCGGAGGACCGCCGTGGTGGCGGCGGCGAGGACGACGACCAGGGGGAACGGCGCCTTCCGCAGCGTGAGGATCCCGGCGACGAGCACCCCGGCGAGCCGGGCCCATCCGGCGAAGCCGTGCCCCTCGGTGAGGGCCGAGGTGGCCACCAGGGCGACGAGCAGCACGGTCGCGGTGACGGACAGCAGGTGACGCAGGCGTCCCGGCAGCCGGAGCCTGTGGTGCAGCGCCGGGCCGGCCAGCCGGAACGCGTAGGTGCCGGCGGCCAGCGCGAGGATGGCGATCAGGGGCATGAGACCTCCGAACCGGTGGGGGTCCGTACGGTGAACACGAGACCGGTCAGGGCGAGCAGCACCGGCAGGCCGGCGGGCAGGAACGGCGTGGCCGCCACCGCGACGGCCGCCCCGAGTAGGGCGGCGTTCCGCACGTTCCGCTCGGCTCGCTCGGCTCGCTCGGCTCGCTCGGCTCGCTCGGCTCGCTCGGCTCGCTCGGCTCGCTCGGACCGCCCGGTGAGCGAGGGCAGGACGAGGGCCAGCAGCACCGCGGGGAAGGCCGCGTCGAGGCCCAGAGCGGCAGTGTCGCCGATGCCGCGCCCGGCCAGCGCGCCGAGCACGACGGCCGCGTTCCAGCTGACGAACAGACCGAGCCCGCAGGCCCAGAACGCCGCGTGACGCCGGCGGGGATCGCCGTCGCGCACCACGAAGGCCACCGCCTCGTCCGTCATGAGGTGGGCGCCGGCGAGACGCGTCCACCACCTGCCGCCGAGGACGTTGCCGACCGCGAAGCCGAACGGCAGCAGGCGTGCGTTCAGCACCAGACCGGCCGCGACGGCGGCGATCGGGGCGCCGCCCGAGAGCACCACGCCGACCGCGGCGAACTGGGCGCCTCCGGCGAACACCAGCAGGGACATGACGACCGGCACCCACGGAGGCAGGCCGCCGGACACGGCGATCGCGCCGAACGCGGCGCCCACCATGGCGTCGGCGAGGCAGACCAGGGCGATGTCGCGGAGGGTGCCGCGATCGAGTGTTCGCCATATCGAATGCATGTCCAGTAGAGTGAACAGAGATGATGGGGTTCGTCAAGTCGAACATTTGGAAGCGTGGAGCGAACACGTGGTTGAGAAGGCGTCCTTCGACCTGATCGCGCTGATCGCGGCGTCGATCCGCCGGGAGCGTGAACGCGCCGGTCTGTCGCTGACCGAGCTGGCGAAGCGGGCGGGCATCGCCAAGTCCACGCTCTCGCAGCTGGAGTCGGGCGCGGGCAACCCGAGCGTGGAGACCCTGTGGGCGCTCGGGGCCGCGCTCGGCGTGCCGTTCAGCCGCCTGGTGGACCCGCCGCGCACGGTCGTCCAGGTCATCAGGGCGGGGGAGGGCCCTGCCACCTACTCCGAGCAGGCCAGCTACGGGGTCACGCTGCTCGCCTCCTGCCCGCCGCACGCCCGGCGTGACCTCTACCGCATCGCGGCCGAGCCGGGCCCGCCCCACAGGTCGGACCCGCACCGGCCCGGTACGACGGAGCATCTGGTGATCGGGACCGGCCGGGCGTCGGCCGGGCCGGCGGAGGAACCGGTGGAGCTCGGGCCGGGGGACTACGTCGTCTATCCCGGAGACGCGCCGCACGTCTTCGAGGCGCTCGAACCCCGCACCACCGCGGTCATCGTCATCGAGCACATCTAGTTGACAACGATCTTTGACACATTCGCTGGCCGAAAAGCCCATTTGGCCGGGGAATGCCTTGACTTGTTGGGGTTCAGCCCCCTATCTAGAAGGAGGCAAAGACGGCTGATCATTAACGGCGGCGACGATGACAATCGAATCAGGACCGGACAATCCGCGTCAGGAGTACCGCGCCATCCAGGCTGAGGCGTTCAATCGCATCGGCGGCCGGTACGACGAGGCGTTCCCGCACAAGGAAGGCCAGGTGGCCGCCGGTGAATGGCTGATCAAGCAACTGAAGCCGGGGTCGCGGGTCCTCGACGTGGGCTGCGGCACGGGCGCGCCCACGGCCCAGCAGTTCGCCGACGCGGGCTGCGAGGTGACCGGCATCGACATCTCCCCGGTCATGCTGGACCTGGCGCGGAAGAACGTGCCGATCGGGACCTTCCTCGAACGTGACGTGCTCGACCTCGACGACTCGCTCGGCGTGTTCGACGCCGCGACGGCCTTCTTCAGCCTGCTGATGCTGCCGCGCGCCGAGATCGAGCAGGCGCTTCACAAAATCCACGCCGTGCTCGCGCCCGGCGGCCTGTTCACGCTGAGCATGGTGGAAATCGACCTCGACGACGTGCCTTTCCAGTTTCTCGGCGCGCCGGTGCGGGTGACCGGATATCTGCGCGACGAGTTGCGCGAGGTCATCGAAGCCGCCGGTTTCAGCGTGCTGTCGGAGAATCACCTTTCGTATGCTCCGGCGACCACCCAGGCGCCGCCGGAAATCCAGCTGTTCGTCAACTGCCGGCGCGACGACAAATTCTGAGCGGCCACACCCGTGTCGGGAGACGGGGAACCGCTCGCCGTGCTGAGTGATGTCAGTGGGATCGTCCGTGCCATCGGCGAAAGCCCGGGGCCGGAGGAGGCGACGAGGGTCCTCTGCGAGGCGGTCGTGCCCGGCCTGGCCGACGCCGCCGCGGTCTACGTGGACGGCGCCGTCTGTCAGCGGGTCGATCCCGACGGACGGCTGCCGCCGCGCTGGACCGGCGACGGCATCCGTGAGGCGGCCCTGCTCGACGGGCACCTGCTCGCCGTGCCCCTCCGCGCGTACGGCGCGCCGGTCGGCTGCGCGCTGCTGGCGCGCGACGCCCGGCGGCCGCCCTTCGGCGAGGCCCACGTGCTGGCCGCCGGGCAGTTCGCCGTGCCCGCCGCGCTCACGATCTTCCATGGGCGGCGGGACCGGCAGCAGGACGAGACCCTGGAGATCCTCCAGCGCGGGATGCGCCCGGGCGACCCGCCCGAGCTGCCCGGGCTGGAGATCGCCTACCGCTACGAGCCCGCCGCCGAGCGGGTGGGCGGCGACTGGTACGACGTCATCCCTCTCCCGGGCAGCAGGGTGGCGCTGGTCGTCGGCGACGTGATGGGACACGGGCTGGCCGCGGCGGCGGTGATGGGCCAGCTCCGCACGGCCGTGCAGACCCTGGCCTCGCTCGACCTGCCGGCCGAGCAGGTGTTGCACTCGCTCGACGAGATGGCCCAGCGGCTGGCCGCGCAGACGCTCACCACCTGTGTCTACTGCGTGTACGACCCCGTGCTGCGCAGGTGCACGATCGCGAGCGCCGGGCACCTGCCGCCGATCCTGCTGGGGCCGGACGGCAAGGCGGAGGTCCTGTCGCCGCCCCGGTGCCCGCCGATCGGGCTGGGCCGTACGCCGTTCGAGACGATGGAGATCGCGGCGGAGGACGGCAGCATGCTCGTCCTCTACACCGACGGGCTCGTGGAGGAGCGCGGGCAGGACATCGGGCTGAGCGTGGAGTCGCTGCGCCGCAGGCTCGCGAACGGCACCTCGATCGAGGCGCTGAGCGACGACGTGCTGTCCGCCGCCAGGACCGACGACGTCACCGTGCTCGCCATCCGGTTCCGCGGCATCCCCAGCGAGCACGTCGCCCAGTGGCTGCTGGAGCCCCAGCCGACGACGCCGGGGCGCGTGCGCGGCCTGGTCCGCCGGACGCTCGACTCGTGGGGTCTCACGCGGCTGATCCCGGTGGCCGAGCTGCTCGCCGGCGAGCTCGTCACCAACGCCGTACGGCACACCCAGCGGCCCATCACCCTCAGGCTGCTGCGCACCGACCATCTGCTGTGCGAGGTCAGCGACGACGACCACCGGCTGCCGGTGGTCCGCGAACCCGGCCCGCTCGACGAGGACGGCAGAGGGCTGTATCTGGTCAGCCAGCTCGCCGAGCACTGGGGGACCAGCCGGGTGGCGGGAGGCAAGACCGTCTGGTTCTCACTGGCGATTCGCTGACGCCCGCGCCTGCCGAGACCTTCTCGGTTACACCCACGCCGCGAAAGTCCTATACACTGGCCACGCGCCGCCGACGCGGCGTGGGTGAGGGGCTATAGCGCAGCTGGTAGCGCACTTCCATGGCATGGAAGGGGTCTGGGGTTCGAGTCCCCATAGCTCCACCATGACTGAAGCACCGCAAGAGCCGTCCTCCGCCCGGAGGGCGGCTCTCGGCGTTTCGACGGACGCCGAGACGGTCTGCGGCATCTACGGGTATCTCGCCGAAGGTGGCGTGAAGATCTGGATCGACGGCGGCTGGTGCGTCGACGCCCTTCTGGGCAGGCAGACGAGAGAGCACCCCGACCTCGATGTGGCGCTCGCCCGCGAGGACGAAGAGCGGTTCATCGAACACATGACGGACCTCGGATACACGAAGAGGCGCGACGACAACGACACCGCCTGGAACTACGTCGTGACCGATGACCGGGGCCGCCGTGTCGACGTGCACGTGTTCGAGTACGACGAGACCGGCAGGAACGTATACGGGATCGAGTACCCCCACGGCTCGCTGACGGGCGAGGGCACAATCGACGGCCGTACCGTGGCCTGCGTCGCGCCGGAATGGATGTTCGCCTTCAAGACGGCGTACCCCCCTGCCGAGAAAGACCTCGAAGACGTCCGCGCACTGAGTGAGACCTTCGGCTTCGAGATACCGCCAACCCATCGGTGACATGGTCACACCCGTGCCGGGTAGAGGCGGGTGTCATGAAGAGGATCCTGCAGCTCGTCGTCACCCGCTGGCTGGCGCGTACGCCGATCGGGATGGTCGTGCTCGGCCTCGGCTGGCTGTTCATGCGCAAGCGGCGGACCCGCAAGCAGCAGCCCGCGCAGACCCCGGCGCGCCGCGAGCCCGGACGCCGGTCGGGCAACCCCTACGCCTGGCGCGGTCCCGCCGCCCGCGACCGCCGGTGAATCAGCCGAGCACGGCGGGCGTGCGGAACGTCTGCCGGTAGACCAGGGGGGACACCCCCACGGCGGCGTGGAGGTGCTGGCGGAGTGAGACCGCGCTGCCGAACCCGGCCTTCCTGGCGATCGCGTCCACCGGCAGGTCGGTGGTCTCCAGCAGATGCCGGGCGTGCGCGATCCGCTGCCCGGCGAGCCACCTGGCCGGGCTGAGGCCGGTCTCCTCCCGGAACCTGCGGGTGAACGTCCGCACGCTCATGCGGGCGTGCGCGGCCAGGGCCGTCAGGTTGACCGGTTCCTCCAGGTGTTCGAGCATCCACGCCCGGGTCGGCGCCGTGGTCGTCCCGGCGGGGTCGGGCAGCGGCCGCTCGATGAACTGGGCCTGGCCGCCCTCCCGGAACGGCGGGGTGACGCACCGGCGGGCGGTGCGGTTGGCCACCTCGCTGCCGTGGTCGCGCCGGATGACGTGCAGGCACAGGTCGATCCCCGCCGCCACGCCCGCCGAGGTCAGCACGTCGCCGTCGTCGATGAACAGCACGTCGGGATCGAGCCGTACGCGGGGGAACAGCGCGCGGAAGGCCGCGGCGTTGCGCCAGTGCGTCGTCGCCGGGCGCCCGTCCAGCAGGCCTGCGGCGGCCAGCACGAAGGCGCCGGTGCAGATCGAGATGAGCCGGGCACGCCCGGCGACCCCCCGCAGCGCCTCGCGCACCTCCCCGTCGAACGTGCCGTTCTCCAGCGCCGCTCCGCTGTGGATGCCCGGTACCACCACGGTGTCCGCCGTCGCGAGCACGCCGAGGTCGTAATCGGGGACCACGCTGTAGCCCGCCCGGCTCCGCACCGGGCGGCCGCCCGGGGTGCAGGTGACGACCTCGTACAGCGGGCCGGGGTCGCGGGCGGCCCAGAACACCTGCCCGGGGATGCCCAGGTCGAGTGTGGCGAAATCGTCCAGGGCCAGTACGGCGACGCGGTGCACAGCCGGATGCATGGCCCGATTCTTTCACATGTTGGCCTCTCGGCCACTGTCCCCGATGGCGGACACAACAGGATGATGCTCGCCATGAAGTCGCTGCATCGTGCGTGGATCGTCGCCGCCGTCGCCTTCGTCGCGATCATCGGGGCGGCGGGGTTCCGCGCCACGCCGGGCGTGATGATCACGCCGCTGGAGGACGAGTTCGGCTGGACGAGGGGCACGATCTCGCTCGCCGTCTCGGTGAACCTCATGCTCTACGGGCTGTGCGCGCCGTTCGCGGCGGCGCTCATGGACCGCTTCGGCATGCGCCGCGTCGTCTCCTGCGCCCTGCTGCTGGTGGCGGTGGGCAGCGGCCTGACCGTTCTCATAACCGCGAGCTGGCAGCTCGTCGCGCTCTGGGGCGTTCTGGTCGGGCTGGGCACCGGCTCGATGGCGCTCGTCTTCGCCGCCACGCTGACCGACCGCTGGTTCGTACGGCACCGCGGCCTGGTCACCGGCGTGCTCACGGCGGGCGGGGCGACGGGACAGCTCGTCTTCCTGCCGGTGCTCGCGCACCTGGCCGAGTCGCAGGGCTGGCGGTGGGCCTCGGTCACGGTGGCGGCGGCCGCGCTCGCCGTCGTCCCGCTCGTGTGGTTCCTGCTCAGGGACACTCCGGAGGAGCTGGGCCTGACCGCGCTGGGCGCGACCGAGCCGGTCGTGCGCACATCGGGCAGGGGGGCAGCCGCGCGGGCCGTACGGGTGCTGCGGGACGCCGCCCGCACCCGGCGCTTCTGGTATCTCGCGCTCGGCTTCGCCATCTGCGGGGCGAGCACGAACGGCCTGGTCGGCACCCATTTCATCCCGGCCGCCCACGACCACGGCATGCCGGAGACCACCGCCGCCTCGCTGCTCGCCGTGATCGGGGTCTTCGACATCGCCGGCACCGTCTTCTCCGGCTGGCTGAGCGACCGGGTGGACCCGCGGCTCCTGCTCGTCGTCTACTACGGGCTGCGCGGGCTGTCGCTGCTGGTCCTGCCGCAGCTCTTCGCCGCCACGGCCGAGCCGAGCATGCTGGTCTTCATCGTCTTCTACGGCCTCGACTGGGTGGCCACCGTGCCGCCGACCGTCGCCCTGTGCCGCAAGATCTTCGGCGCGGACGGCGCCGTGGTGTTCGGCTGGGTCTTCGCCTCCCACCAGGTCGGCGCGGCCGTCGTCGCCACCGTGGCCGGGCTCACCCGCGACCACCTGGGGAACTACGACCTGGCGTGGTACGGCTCGGGCGCGCTGTGCCTGCTGGCCGCGCTCATGTCGTCCCGTATCGTCACGCGTGTCCGGGACCGCCGCGATGCTGCGATCCTTGTCGGGTGACCGAACGCGTTCTTCCCCTGGTCGTACGCATCGAGCGGGCCGCGCCGCCGCGGCGCACCGACGCGCTGGAGGCGGCCGCGACGGCGGTGGTGCGCCTGCTGGACAGTGCCGGGAACGGGGGACAGTGGCCGCAGGAGGTCGCCGAGTGGCAGGACGGCCGGATCAGGAAGGTCGTCAGGCGGGCACGCGGCGCCGAGTGGCGGCGTGCGCTCGCCCTGCCCGGCATCACCGTCGCCGTGGGCACGGCCGAGGTGCGCGTGCATCCTCCCGTGCCGCTGGACGGCTGGCCGCGCGACCTCGCCAGGCTCCAGGTGTCGGGCACCGAGCTCACCGACGACGTGGCGCCGCCGGAGGCGGGCCCCGATGACGTGGTGCTCTGGATCAATCCCCGTCTGGAGATGACGGCGGGCAAGGCGATGGCTCAGGCGGGCCACGGCGCGCAGTTCGCCTGGTGGGGCGCGGGCGAGGCGGACCGGGCGACCTGGCGCGGGCGCGGCTTCGCCGTACGGGTCAGGACGGCCGCCCCCGGAGGGTGGGACGCGCTGGCCGCGAGCGGGCTGCCGGTGGTCAGGGACGCCGGGTTCACCGAGATCGAACCGGGCTCCGCGACGGTCGTGGCCGACGCGCCGTGGCTGCGGGTGGGCGTTCCCGAAGTGTGATGGGGAAGGCACCCGAAATAGCGGGATTTGCCGTACGCTCCCGATCGTGTCACCTGGGGATCACGGGACGAAGGCCGTCCCCTCTTACTTAGCGGCCGAGGCCGAGACCACTCCGCTCCCGAAGATCACGGTCCCTGAGCCGGTGCCGCCGGCGAGTCCTCCGAAGAAACTCGGGGACCTGCCGATGCGGGTGGTCTACAAGGTCGTCGCGGTCGCGGCGGGGGTCGCCGTGCTGGGGGCGGGCGCGGCCGTCGTGCTGCTGAACCGGGACGACCCCGCCACCACGGCCGCCGCGCCGCGTCAGTCCGCCGCGGTCGGCCTGCTCTCGGCCGAACCGTTCCCGTCCGCGTCGAGCGCCGCCGCGCCGGCCGCGGGCGCGGTGGCCACGCCCGGTCTCAGCCCCCTGTCCAGTCCCGCCGCGAGTCCGGCGGCCAGTTCGGCGGCCAGTCCGGGCGCCGTGGATCCGGCGCTGGCGGCGGCCCTGAAGGATCCCCGTGTGCCCGCGCTGCCGAAGGCCGACCGCCGGCTTCGCGGCCTGCGCGGGCGGGCGGCCGCCACCCGCGGCCTGGTCAAGGACCGCCGCTCCGGCGTCGCCCTGGCCCGCTTCGCGAAGGAGTGGGCGCTTGTCACGCCCACGCCGTTCGCCTCCCGCCAGCTGCTGCCCAGGGTGAAGGGCGCGTCGTACCGGGGGATGGTGGTCTCCTGCCCCGTGCCGATCCCGGAGCAGGAGACGCTGCGCGACACCGCGTTCCTGGCCGCCCGGTGGACCCTGAACCACCACCCCTCGGGTGCCACGATCACCTGGACGGCCTCCCAGCCCTTCAAGGCGGGCAAGCGGAAGGGCTGGCTGCTGGGTTACACCGTGCACTACACGCTCAAGGGCAAGAAGCGGGTCTCCGCGGCGGCGCTGGCCCTCGTGGACGTCCCGGAGAAGAAGCCCGCCGTCGTGTTCGTCACGATCCCCGACGGCCAGAAGAAGCGCTGGCACGACATCAACACGGTGATGTCGTCGGTCAGGGCGCTCTGACCCAGCGCTCGGCTCGGTGTATCGGCTCAGTGCTCGGCTAGGACGATCACGGAGTCGCCGGGGGCGAACGTCACCGTCCGTGACCGGTCGGGGTTGAGCACGATGCCGTAGTGGGGCGGCTCTCCGGCGTTCGCCGCCAGGCGGTAGCCGATCGCGGTCTCGCCGCGCCGCAGGGCCGACTCCACGATCGTGCGGAAGGCGACGGGCACGCCGGTGGTCACGTAGTTCTCCACGGGCCGCGGGTAGACCTCCGAGCCCGCGGAGTCGAACAGCTGCCCGAAGACCTCGGCGAGGTGCGGGTTCTCGGCGAGTTGCGCGAGCAGCAGGCCGATCACGGTGTCGCTGATCACGATGTCGTCGGCCTCGGTGACCTCCGCGAGCGCGCGGTTGTTCTCGTCGTGCATCTCGCTCACGATCGAGTACTTCTCGCCGAGGGTCGCCTGCATGTCGCGCAGCTGCAGCAGCGTCATCAGGGTCCGGGTGTCGGCGTGGCGCGGGTCGTGCCGGTCGTCGGAGAGCACGATGACGTGCTGGTAGACGCCGACGCCGAGGGACTCCAGGGCGTACCTGTCGGTGGCGTCGCACTCCTTGACGTTCACCGCCAGGTTGGCGAGGTGCGCCAGGCCGATCCCCGCGCCGGGGTGGTCGCTCGCGACGTCGAGCACCGATCCGGATGTGACATAGCCGTCGAGGTGGCGGATGATCCGTGCGGCCCGGCCGTTCCAGCCGAGCATCAGCGTCCGCTCGGCGACCCTCTCCGGGGCGCACGCGGGCACGATGTGCCGTTCCTCGGCGGGTGCGGTGCCGTTCGCCAGGCGGATGAGCGAGTCGTCCTGGGCGAGCACGACGAGCTCGTCGGACGTCCCGATCACCGTGTCCGCCGGCGGGTTCAGCGCCACGCCGCCGGACGTGCGCAGGCCGAGGACGGTCGCGGTCGCGTACGCGTCGAGGGCCCGGCCGTACGACCGGTCGGCGAGGGACGGGTCGCGCCGCAGGTAGATCTCGCCGCCGTCGAAGTTCAGCAGGTCCATGCAGACGACGGACATGCCGGACTGGCGGGACGACTGCACGATCAGCCGGGCGGCGATGTCGTCGCTGTCGACCAGGTGGACGCCCGGCCCGCCGGCCAGCCGGGCGGCGGCCATGTTGCGCGAGGAGGCGACGGCGGCGACCACGGGAGGGTGGTCGCCGGCCCGCTTCGCCAGCGCGAGCAGGGTCTTGATCACGTGCGCGTCCGGGTCGTCCTTCTCGGGGGACAACACGACGATCGTGCGCGCCGTGTTCAGGCTCAGCAGATCGAGATCGGTCGGTTCGGTGGGCCGGCCGGTGCGGCAGACCAGCCGCGTCCTGCCGGTGTCGCCCACCCGCGCCCGGATGGCGTCCTCCATGGCCGGCTTGTCCTTGTCGGCCAGGATCGCGATGACCGAGCCGTGCTGGCTGGCATGCGCCTTCACCAGTTCGGAGACGATCGTGTAGAGCTGCTCGGACCAGCCGAGGATGACGGTGTGACCGCTCTCGATGACGCGCGAGCGGCCCTTGCGCAGCTCCTCGATCTTGCCGCGCAGGCCGGCGGAGAGCACGCCCACGAGGATGCTGACGATGAAGATGCCGCCGAGGGACGCACCCAGCATGATGGCGAGGAAGGGCGCCGTACCGGCGTCCCCGGCGATCTTCCCCGGGCTGAGCGCGTGCATGAGCGCAAGCCACAGCACGCCCGGCCACCCGTGGTACTTGAGTGCCTCGTCGGGGGTCAGCCACACCGTCAGTGCGCTGACCACCACGATGAGCCCCAGCGACACCATGGCCAGCCAGCCGATCAGGGCGGCCGTGCCCCTGGCCATCGTGTTGTCGAACCAGTAGCTCAGGCGCTCCTTGACCGTGGGTTTTGACACCGGCTCCCCCGTCTTTATCGGCAAACGCCAGACATAGTAGAAGCGACTAGGCTTCACCGTGTGACGGATCTGGTACTCGCCTCCGCTTCGCCCGCCCGCCTCGGTGTGCTGCGGGCGGCCGGGCTCGATCCGAAGGTGATCGTCAGCGGCGTCGACGAGGACGCGATCACGGCCGCTACGCCCGAGGAGCTGTGCCTGAAACTGGCCGTCGCCAAGGCGGACGCCGTCGCCGGATCGCTCGGCGACGGCATCGTGATCGGCTGTGACTCGGTGCTCGAACTCGACGGCGTCGCCTACGGCAAGCCGGGGACGCCCGAGGAGGCGGTGCGCCGCTGGCACATGATGCGGGGCAGGACCGGCCGGCTGCTGACCGGGCACAGCGTGGTCGACGTGGCGAGGGGCCGCGGGGTGTCCGAGGTGGCGGCGACCGTGGTGCGGTTCGGCACGCCGTCCGGCGAGGAGATCGAGGCGTACGTCGCCAGCGGGGAGCCGCTCCACGTGGCGGGGGCGTTCACGCTCGACGGCCTGGGCGGCTGGTTCGTGGAGGGCATCGAGGGCGACCACGGCAACGTGCTCGGCATCTCACTGCCCCTGCTTCGCCGCCTTTTCGCCGATCTGGATGTGCCGGTGACGACCTTGTGGCGCTAGCCTGCCCGCCATGAGTGGCATCGGGCGGCCCGCCGGACGGCGCGGCGTCGGCGGTTTCGCCGAGGGAATCGGGTACTGCTTCCGGGGTCTCGGGTGGGTCGCCCGGCATCCCCGCTGGTGGTTGTTCGGGTTGATCCCGGCGTTGATCGCGCTGGTGCTGTACGCCCTGGCGCTGGTCTGGCTGGGCACGCACGCCACCGACGTGGCGGCCTGGGCGACGCCGTTCGCGGACGACTGGGGCTGGCGCGACACCTTTCGCACGCTGGTCGGCGTGATGATCTTCGTGGTGGGTCTCGCGCTCGCCGTGCTGACGTTCACCGCGGTCACGCTCATCATCGGCGACCCGTTCTACGAGAAGCTGTCGGAGAAGGTCGAGGAGGATTGCGGCGGTCTTCCCGGCGGCGACCAGCCCTTCTGGTCGTCCCTGTTCCGGTCGATCCGCGACAGCCTCGTCACGCTCTGGTATGTCCTGCTGTTCACGGTGCCGCTGTTCGTGCTCGGCTTCGTGCCGGTCGTCGGGCAGACCGTGGTGCCCGTGGTGGGGGCGCTCGTCTCCGGGTTCTTCCTCACGGTCGAGCTGACCGCCCTGGCGATGGAACGCCGGGGCCTGCGGCGCAAGGAGCGTTTCGCCCTGCTCCGCTCGAACATGTCCGCCTCGCTCGGGTTCGGCGTGCCGCTCTTCCTCTCGTTCATGGTGCCGCTCGTCAGCGTCGTCGCGATGCCCGGCGCGGTCGCCGGCGCCGCCATGCTCGTCCGCATGCGTCTGGCGCCGGCGGCCGTACCGGAAGGTCAGGCCAAGGACACGAGACCGGCGTAGCCGGCGTTCCACATGTCCTCGACCCCGTCGGGCAGCAGCAGGACGCGGTCGGGACGCAGGGCCTCCACGGCGGTCTCGTCGTGGGTGACCATCACGACGGCGCCCTGGTAGGAGGCGACCGCGCCCAGCACCTCCTCCCGCGACGCCGGGTCGAGGTTGTTGGTCGGCTCGTCCAGCAGCAGCACGTTGGCCTGCGAGCAGACCAGGGTGGCCAGCGCCAGGCGGGTTTTCTCGCCGCCCGACAGCACACCGGCGGGCTTGCCCGCGTCGTCCCCTCCGAACAGGAACGAGCCGAGGACCCGGCGCGCCTCGCCGTCGCTCAGGTGCGGCGCGGCGGCGGCGAGGTTCTGGGCGACTGTGCGCGCCGGGTCGAGCGTGTCGTGCTCCTGCGCGAAGTAGCCCAGGCGCAGACCGGGCCCGTGCACGACGCGGCCCGAGTCGGGGCGTTCCCGCCCGGCGAGGATCCTCAGCAGGGTGGTCTTGCCGGCGCCGTTGAGGCCGAGGACGACGAGCCGGCTGCCCCGGTCCACGGCCAGGTCCACACCGGCGAGCACCCGCAGGTCGCCGTACGCCTTGGTCAGGCTGATCGCGCCCAGCGGGGTGCGTCCGCAGGGGGCGGGCTCGGGCAGCCGGATGCGGGCGACCTTCTCGGCGCGGCGGGCCGGCGCCACCTCGGCCAGCATGCGGTCGGCCCGCCGCGCCATGTCCTTGGCCCGCACGGCCGTCGACTTGCCGGCGCGCATCCGGTCGGCCTGCGCGTGCAGCGCCGCGGCCTTGCGCTCGGCGACCGCCCGCTGCCGGGCGCGGCCGCGCTCGACGGCGTCGCGGTCGGCCAGATAGGTGCGCCAGCCGGTGTTGTGCACCTCCAGCGCGGCCCGGCCGGGGTCGAGATGCCAGATCCTGTTCACGGTGTCGTCCAGGAGCCCGGTGTCGTGGCTGATCAGGACCAGCCCGCCGGTGCGGCCGGCGAGGAACGACCGGAGCCAGGCGACCGAGTCGGCGTCGAGGTGGTTGGTGGGCTCGTCGAGCAGCAGCGTGCCGTGCCCGGCGAACAGGATGCGGGCGAGTTCGACCCGACGGCGCTGCCCACCGGACAGGGTGCCGACCGGCTGGGCCATGACCCGGTCGGGCAGGCCGAGCCCGGCGGCGATGCGGGCGGCCTCGGCCTGCGCGGCGTACCCGCCGCGGGCCTCGAACTCCGCCTCGGCCCGGACGTAGCGCCGCATCGCCTGCTCCCGCAGGGCGGGATCGGCCATGGCCGCTTCGGCGGCCCGCAGTGCGCGCTCGGCCTCGTCGAGGCCCCGGGCCGACAGGACGCGGGCGGCGACGGTGAGGGACGGGTCGGCCGCCGCGGGATCCTGCGGGAGATAGCCGACCGGGCCGGTGCGGGTGATGGTGCCCGCGGCCGGTCGCAGTTCGCCGGACAGGGTCTTCAGCAGGGTGGTCTTGCCGGCGCCGTTGCGGCCGACCAGGCCGACGCGGTCGCCGGGGGAGACGTGGGCGGTGACGCCGGACAGCAGGAGACGGGCGCCGACGCGCACGTCGACACCGTGAAGGGTGATCATTGGGTGACGCTCCGGAGAAGCTCAAGGACACACGGGTGGCGTGGAAGCGGGTGTCCGAGCTAGGAGATCCGGGGCAGAGACATGGTGCCGAGTGTAGGCCGAGCACTCTGTCCGGTGCCAACGGGTTTCCTGCTGCCCGGCTGCCCTGCTGCCCGGTCGTCCGGTTGTCCACAGGAGGACGGCTGTCCCCAGAACGCGCTTCGGCGGTCCTGGGGGTGCGACCGTCCGGCGAGGCTTGCGGCCATGACGATCCCGAAGCTCGTGCTCTCCTCGCCGGCGGACATCCTCGCCGCCGTGCCCTATCTCGTCGGGTTCCATCCCGCCGACAGCCTCGTCGTGACCGGCTTCGCCGGCCCGGAGGTGCGGCTGACGACGCGCTGGGACCTGCCTGCCGCCTCCGATGACCTCGACCGGCTGGTCGCGCTGCTGCGCCGCGAGTCGGTGACCGCCGCCTTCGTCGTCGGGTACGGCCCCGGCGCCGCAGTGACCCCCGCCGTCGACACGGTGACCCGGTTGCTGCGTGCCGGGGGCATCCGGGTGACGGAGAGCCTCCGGGCCGAGGGCGGGCGCTACTGGTCCTACTCCTGCGGCAGCGCGACCTGCTGTCCCGCGGAGGGCACGCCGTACGACACCGAGCGCAGCCGTGTCACCGCGGAGGCCGTGATGCACGGGCTGGTGGCCCTGCCCGACCGGAGCAGCCTGCGGCGATCGGTCCAGCGGTCCGACGGGGCGGCGATGCGGCAGGCCACCCTCCGTGTGATGGCCGATCTGCGGGCGTTGCCGGAGCCCGGGGGCCCCGCCGCGGACGAACTGGCCGCGCGCTTCGTGGCCGAAGGGCTGGCACGGGTGCGCGGAGCCCTCGGCCTGTACGACTCCGGGGGCCGGCTGGACGACGAGGGCGCCGCCCGGCTCGGGCTCGACCTCGCCGTGGTCAGGGTGCGGGACGAGGCGTGGGCGTTGGTCGACGACCGTGACGCGCACATCGCGTTGTGGCGCGACCTCACCCGCCGCCTGGAGCCGGGCCACGCCGCGCCCGCGGCCTCACTGCTGGCGGCCGCCGCGTGGCATCGGGGGGAGTGCGCACTCGCGGGGATGGCGCTGGAGCGGGCGCTCGCCGCAGACCCCGGCTATTCGATGGCGCTCCTGCTCCGGCAGGCCCTGACGTACATGATGTCCCCCGCCATGCTCCGCGACCGCATGCCGACGCCGGAGGAACTCGACGACGAGATGGGCCGTCCCCGGGCGATCTGGCTCGCGCCGCTGCGCGCACTGCTGGCCCGGGACCTGTCCGAGCCGGCGCCGGTGCCGGACGGCCGTCAGACGGGGTCGCCGTCCTGAGCCCGGCGGCGCTCGTTGTAGGCCCGCATCCGGGCGGGGTAACCGGTGAGCTGCACGTCGTAGACCGGGAGAGCGAGGTCCCTGGCGACCTTGGCGATCACCGCGGGAGACCCGACACGGCGGCGGGTCCACTCCCCGTCGTGGGCGACGGCCACCGCGGTGGTGTCGGTCGCGAAGGTCTCGGGCTCGACGTAGAACTCGACGCCACGCCGCGTCTTGGCGAACTCGATGAGGGTCTCGATGTCGGCGTCGGTCGCCTCGCGGTCGAACTTTGCCACGCGGGCGCCCCGTCGCCGCCGGAGCCCATAGCGATCTCGCCATCTCATAGTGCTTGTATACATCGCCGTGGATCACGATGGCGTTAAGGGAACGGTCTCGGGGCGATGTCGGGGATGTCCCTGATGCCGCCGGGCGCGTAACCGGCACAAGATGGAGGGAGACTCGAAGAGAGCCGAGCAGTCGACGTGACGGAAGGCGATGCGTGATGCCCACGGCAGTCACACCACCCTGGCAGGGCCGTGCCCCTATGCCACACCCTCAGCTGCGCGTCACCAATCAGGACCGCGAACAGGTGGTCGAGCACGTCAAGGCGGCCTACGCCGAGGGCAGGCTCGACAAGTACGAGATGGACGAGCGCCTGCACCTGGCGATGACCGCGCGCACGCACGCCGACCTCGTGCCCATCATGAACGACCTGTACGGGACCCGTCCGGCCTACGTGCCCCGGCCGCCCTCGTACCACGCGGCCGCGGCCCCCGACGGGGGAGACCGGGTCGGGGCGGCGGCCTCGCACCTGTTCGGGCTGCTGGGGTTGTTCATCATCGGCCCGCTGCTGATGATGGTGACCGCGGGGCGGACGTCCCCCTACATCAGGAGGCACGCGGTGGAGTCGCTGAACTTCCACCTCACCGTGCTGGGGGCGAGCGTGCTGCTGCCGATCACCGTCGTCGGGCTCGTCCTGGTGCCGGTCGTCTGGGTCGTCGGGCTGGCCCTGAGCATCGTCGGCGGGGTGTCGGCCCTCGCCGGCACCGAGTTCCGCTACCCGCTGACCATCCGCCTCGTGAAGTGACGTCCGGAGCGGGGCGCCCGGTCAGGGCATGAGCACGCGGACCGCCGCCACGGTGTCGGCCTCCTCGGGCCGCTTGTCGGGCCGGTAGCGCAGCACCCGCGCGAACCGCAGTGCCATGCCGCCGGGGTAACGGCTCGACCGCTGCACGCCGTCGAAGGCGATCTCCACGACCAGCGCGGGCCTGAGCGTGACGACGTAGTCGTCCGCCGGCCCCTCCGCCAGTCGCAGGAACTGCTCGGTCTGCCAGGTCAGCAGTTCGTCGGTGAGGCCCTTGAACGTCTTGCCGAGCATCACGAAGCCGCCGGTCTCCGGGTCGTAGGCGCCGAGATGCAGGTTGGACAGCCAGCCCCGGCGCCGTCCGCTGCCCCACTCGGCGGCCAGCACGACCAGGTCGAGCGTGTGCCGCGGCTTGACCTTGATCCAGCCCGCCCCTCGCCGGCCCGCGGCGTAGGGCGTGCGCAGCGACTTCACCACGACGCCCTCGTGGCCACGCCGTACGGCGTCGCCGAAGAACGCCTCGGCCTCGTCGGCGTCGGCCGTGACGAGCCGAGGCGTGATCAGCTCGGCCGGGACCGCGGCCTCCAGCGCGGCGTGCCGCTCCGCGTCGGGCAGGTCGAGCAGGTCGGCGCCGCCCACGCGCAGGGCGTCGAAGAAGAAGACGGTCAGCGGCACGGTCGCGCGCACCGACGCGACGTCGGTCCTGCTGGCCACCCGGCCCGAGGTGACCTGGAACGGCTCGGGACGGCCGTCCGGGCGCAACGCGATGACCTCGCCGTCGAGCACGAGATCGGTCCCGGGCAGGCCGAGCACGGCCTCCACCAGCTCGGGGACCTGGGCGGTGATGTCGTCGAGCGTGCGGGTGAAGACGGAGACCCGGTCGCCCGACCGGTGGGCCTGGACCCGCACGCCGTCGAGCTTCCACTCCACCGCGGCGGGGACGCCGGCCTTCTCCAGAGCGGCGGTCACGCTGGGCGCGCTCTGCGCGAGCATCGGCGCCACCGCACGCCCGACCTCCAGGTGGAACGCCTTCAGCTCCGCGACGCCCCCGCGCAGCGCGGCCGCGCCGACGGCGGGCAGCGAGCCGCGCAGGGTCAGGGCCCGGCGCACCTCGGCCGCGGGCACGTTCGCTGCCATGGCGATCGCCTCGATCATCACGCCGTTCAGCGCCCCCTGGCGCAGCTCGCCCGTCATCAGCCGGTGCATGAACGACTGCTCCTGCCGGGTGAGGGCGCCGAACAGCTCGCCCAGCAGCTCACGGCGCGCGGCCTGCGAACCGGCGCCGGACTGGGACTTGACGCGTTCGAGCAGCTCGTCGACCCGGGTCAGGGTCGCCGTGGCGACCTGGCGCGGCTCGGAAAGGTCGGACAGGCTCCGCCAGCCCACCCCGATCTGGCGCTGCGGCAGCTCACCCGACAGGTACGCGATGGCGATCTCGGCCTCGTCCGCGCCCACCCTGCCGAGCAGCTCGGCGAGATGCCTGATCTTGGCGAGCCGCGCCGAGTCCGCGGCGACGGCCGCGGAGGTCCTGGCAAGGTCGATCAGCAACACACCGTAATCCTGCCTCACCGCAGCGGCAGATGCCCAGGCCGGGGGTCGGAGACCAGCGCCGCGACCGCCGGAGTCCGCCCGGAAGGAGCGGTGTCCAGAGTGGGTGGGGCGACAACGCGGCGAGGTGCCGCTCTGGTCGACGCGACGGGGCGAAGGTTGGCGGGAGGGGCACTAGCTGTAGTGGCGCAGGCTCGGCCACAGGTCCCGCCAGGGGCGGACGGGGTCGCGGCAGACCGTGATCGGCACTCCCTGCTCCTCGCCCGGCATTCCGCTCAGCCTGCCCGCCGGGGCGCAGCCGGCGAACGCGGCGCCGAGACGGGCGGGCGGGTAGCCGACGGACACGACCACCCGGGTCCCCTCCGGCGGCGGCCCCCACCACCACAGCTCGTTGTGGCCGCTGTACACCCGGGGCAGCCCGAACTCGCCCGCCCAGCGGCGCAGCGCGCCGGCCTCGCCGTAGTTCGCCGCGAGCAGCACCGCCCCGGCGCGCTCGGCGGCGGGCAGGCCGTTCACCACCCGGGCCGTCTGCGCCGCCACGTCGCGCATGCCCACCGACTCGCGGGCCACCTCGTTGACGGCGGCCACGGGTGTTCCCCCGAGCGACGCGGCCGGGACGACCGGCAGCGCCATCACCACCGCGACCACGGCGCCGACCGCCAGTGCCGCGGCCAGCGCCGCCCGCCACCGCCACCCGGCCGCCGTGACGCAACCGGCCGCGAACAGGTAGAGCAGGAACGCGCCGGTGTAGTCGGGGCGGCCGCCCGAATACAGGATCAGCGCGCAGGCCACGGGATAGGCGATGGCGAGCGAGCGGACCCGCCGGTTCCGCCACAGCCGCAGCCACCCGGCCACGCACACCACCGCCTGCACGGGCCCGAGCAGCACGATCTGCAGAGGGAAGAAGGCCGCACGGTTGTCCGCGCCCTCGTCGACCCGCAACGCCTGGGCCATCTGGAACTGGGGCCAGTCGTGTGTGGCCTGGTAGACCAGGTTGGGCGAGGCGATGGCCAGGGCCAGAAGGGCGCCCGCCCACAGCCGCCTGTCCCGCAGCACCTCGCGCGGACCGGCCACGAGGACGCCCAGGCCGACGCCGACCAGCAGCACCACGATCAGATCGCGGTTGTACGCCGCGATCCCGCACAGCGCTCCCGTCCAGAGCCAGTAGCGCCCGTCACCCCTGAGCAGCACCCTCAGCAGGCACAGCGTGACCGCGCTCCACAGCACGAGGTCGGGGGTGAGGGTCAGCAGCGCGTGCCCGGCCACGAGAGGCAGCACGGAGGTCGCGGTCCCGGCCGCGGCGAGGATCTGGGCCGCGCCGCCGCCGCCCAGCTCGCGGGCGGCCAGCGCGACGAGCACGACCAGAGCCCCGGTGCACAGGGCGGGGACGATCCGCAGCGCGACGACCGTGTCCCCGAAGAGCGTCGTGGACAACCGGGCGATCACCGGGGTCAGCGGCGGAGTGTCGAAGTATCCGAGCCGCGGCCGTTCGCCCAGCATGCGGAAGTACAGCTCGTCGCGGTGGTACCCGTACCACGGGCTCACCGCGAGGAGCACGGCCACGGTCGCGGCGGCGATCGCGGCCACGGCCCGGGGCGGTGCGGCGAGCGGCCCGCCCGCCCGGTCAACCCCGCCGGTTGCCGGCGTGCCGGTGATCGCCTGTCCGTCCGCGGTCACGCCGGCCTCCCGGAAGCCGGCGTTCGCAAGGGGCCGCCTCTGGAGCCGTGTTTCGGGAGGGCATCGTCCACGCGGCCATCATCCTCGAAGCGCTCCGGCTCGCCTACCCCCGGATAGGCGCCTTCCGGTGTCCGGTCAGCCGACGCCGAGCAGGTCGACGACGAAGATGAGCGTCTCGCCGGGCTTGATGAGGGCGCCCGCGCCGCGGTTGCCGTACCCGAGGTGCGGGGGGATCGTCAGGCGGCGCCGCCCGCCGACCTTCATGCCGGCCACGCCGCGGTCCCAGCCGGCGATGACCCGGCCGCCGCCGAGCGGGAACTGGAACGGCTGGCCGCGGTTCCAGGAGGCGTCGAACTCCTCACCCGTGGAGAACGCCACCCCGACATAGTGGACGGTCACGTTCTGCCCGGGCTTGGCCTCCGGCCCGTCCCCCTCGACGAGGTCGACGATCTCCAGGTCCGCGGGCGGCGCGCCCTCGGGAAAGTCGATCTCGGGCTTCTCCAGTGCCACGTGGGCCTCCTGTTCTTCCAGTGCCGGAAGTTCCGACCGGCTGACGACTCTACCGGTGACGGCCGACACGACGACGCCTTCCCCACGCGGCGTGGGGAAGGCGTCGCGACTTCCGTGGACGACGGGAGGAGGTTACGGGCGAGGGCCCCGCGAGGCGCCCGCCCGGTCTTCGTCGCGTACCTCCTCGGCCCGGGGTTCGGACTCCGGGAAACCGGTGGCCTGCGGCGCCGTGTCGCCGGTGGTCACCGGTGACGTGGTGACGGGACCGGCCGACGGCGGACGCTGGACGACGACGGTGTCGGCCGGCTGCACGCCGCCCTGCAGCAGCGCCTGGGCCTGGTCGAGCATGGAGGAGGCGACCAGCACGTCGTAGCGTCCGGCGACGATCGAGCTCCTGGACGAGAAGTCGCGCGTCCCGCCGGTGAAGGCGTGACTCGTGAAGCCGAAGGCGGCGCCGGCGATGGCGCCCCAGAGGATCGACCACAGCACCAGCCCGATGAACGAGGTCGTGGTCGAGGTGAACAGCCCGAGGAACAGGCCGACGACGAGTCCGAACACCGCACCGGTGATCAGGCCCGACAGTGCGGCCCTGCCGTTGGTGAGCCGCCCGGTGACGGTCTCCTCCAGGCGCAGGTCGCTGCCGACGATCGCGGTGTTCTCCACCGGGAACCCGGCGTCGGACAGGGTGTCGACGGCGCGCTGCGCCGCCGTGTAGTTGTCGTAACTGACCAGCAGCCGTCTGTCGACCGCCGGACTGACCGGCCCTCCGGCCGGGGAGTACTGCATGATCGCCTCCGCGGGGTAGTGCGGTCGGTACACGAACGCACTACCCCCACAGAGCCCGATATTCCTGTGCGGAACAGGGGGAGTCACCAACTCTGGTGGAGTGGCATGCCCTCGCTGTAGCCGGAGGCGCTCTGCACGCCGACCACGGCCCGCTCGTGGAACTCCTCCAGCGTCGTGGCGCCCGCGTACGTGCAGGAGGAACGCAGACCGGCCACGATGGCGTCGATCTGGTCCTCCACACTGGGCCGCGCCGGGTCGAGGTACATCCGCGACGTCGAGATGCCCTCCTCGAACAGCGCCTTGCGGGCCCTCTCGAACGGCGAGTCCTCGGCGGTGCGCAGCCGTACGGCACGGGCCGAGGCCATGCCGAAGTTCTCCTTGTACTTCCGCCCGTCGGGGGCGGTGCGGGTGTCGCCGGGCGACTCGTACGTGCCAGCGAACCACGAGCCGATCATGACGTTGGAGGCTCCCGCGGCGAGCGCGAGCGCGACGTCGCGCGGGTGACGCACGCCGCCGTCGGCCCACACGTGCCGGCCGAGGCGGCGGGCCTCGGCCGCGCACTCCAGCACGGCGGAGAACTGCGGCCGTCCCACGCCGGTCATCATCCGGGTCGTGCACATCGCGCCCGGGCCCACGCCGACCTTCACGATGTCGGCGCCGGCGTCCACGAGGTCGCGGACGCCCTCCGCGGTGACGACGTTGCCGGCCGCGACCGGCACGGAGGGATCGAGCGCGCGTACGGCCCGCAGCGCCGAGATCATCTTCTCCTGGTGGCCGTGCGCCGTGTCGACCACGAGCACGTCGACGCCGGCGTCGAGCAACTCCTTGGACTTGGCGGCCACGTCGCCGTTCACCCCGACCGCCGCCGCGACGCGCAGCCGGCCGCGCGCGTCGAGGGCGGGCTGGTAGAGGGTGGAGCGCAGCGCCCCGGTGCGGGTGAGGATGCCGACCAGGCGGCCGTCCTCGTCCACCACGGGCGCCAGCCGGTGGCGGCCCTCGTGCAGCGCGTCGAACGCGGCCTGCGGATCGACGCCGCGCGGCAGCGTCTGCGGTGAGGCGGTCATGACCTGGGAGAGCTGCGTGAACATGTCGACGCCGTGGCAGTCGGCCTCGGTCACCACGCCGACCGGCCGGTTCTCCCAGTCCACGACGATGACCGCGCCGTGCGCGCGCTTGGGCAGGAGGGTGAGCGCCTCGCCCACCGTGTCGTGGGCCGTGAGCGTGATGGCCGTGTCGTGGACGAGGTCGCGGCTCTTCACCCATTCGATGACGTCGGCCACCACGTCGATCGGGATGTCCTGGGGGATGACGGTGATGCCGCCGCGCCTGGCGACGGTCTCGGCCATGCGGCGGCCCGCGACGGCCGTCATGTTGGCGACGACGAGGGGGATCGTGGTGCCGGTTCCGTCGCCGGTGGACAGGTCCACCGCGAGACGCGACCCGACGGAGGAACGGGACGGCACCATGAACACATCGCTGTACGTGAGATCGTAGGGCGGCGTCACATCATTGAGGAATCGCACGTTTGTCCAGCCTACGTTGTGAGCGGGTCATACCCGGCATTCCCGGCCGCCGCCGGAACAGACCCGGACACGGGATACATTGACCTCGCCTGAGAGGAGAGCATGTGATCATCGTTGACCGTCCGGAGACGCTCGTCGTCGGCTTCGCCGTGCGGACGACCAACGCGGCGGAGGCGGACCCGGCCCGCGCCCAGTTGCCGGGCCTGTGGGCCCGCGCCGGAGCGCCCGGCGCCTTCGCGCACGTGCCCGGCCGGGTCGACGAGAACCTGTACGCCGTGCTGACGGACTACGAGAGCGACCACAACGGCGCCTACACCCAGATCGTCGGCGTGGCCGTGCGTACGGCCGCGCGGCTGCCCGAGGGCATGGTCGCCGTGCGGGTGCCCGGCGTGCCCGCGCTGCTGTTCGAGGCGCGGGGGCCGATGCCGGGGGCGCTCCTCGATGCCTGGCAGCAGGTGTGGAAGCACTCGGAGTCGGGCCTCACCCCGGCCCGTGCCTTCACCACCGACCTGGAGATCCACCACCCCGGGGGCGTCGACCTCTTCGTGGCCACGCTGCCGTCGTTCGGGGATCCGACCGGGCCCATTCCGCCGGTTCAGGCCACGCCCGCCTGACCTCCGGCCTCGTCGTCGTCCAGGTCCTCGTCGAGGTCGTCGTCCGGCGGCGGGTCGGGCAGCCACCACCCGGCGACCAGCAGCGGCAGCAGGAAGTGGGTCCACCACAGGGCGAAGACGCCGAGGAAGACGGCGGTGCCGGGGATGTGCGCCTTCTCTCCCTCATCCCACATCGCGACCACGACGAACGCCGCCAGGCCGCCCAGGATGAGCCGCATCGCCGTGTTGGCGTACGTGTCCCGGGATGCAGATCGCCAGCATGACGACCAGCAGCACGAGGTTGACCCCGACGGCGGCGTCGCTCGGGGCGATCGCCCACGACACCGCGGCGTCCGCCTACAGCAGCAGCACGCTGGCCGCGCCCGCCACGACGAGCAGGCGGCGCCGCCGCCGGGTGCGGTGCAGCGGCACGAGGCGGTCCTGCTCCATCGCCCGGGCCATGTGGCGGTTCCAGCGCTCGCGCACGCTCACGACGTGCTCCCCAGCTTGGGAAACGGCTTGAGGGAGAAGACGACCTCCACCGGCACCTCGAAGAACTCCGCGATCCGCAGGGCCAGGTGGAGACTCGGGCTGTACTCGCCGCGCTCCAGGTAGCCCACCGTCTGGTAGTGCACCCCGAGCGCGGCGGCCAGGTCCCGGCGTGAGACGCCGCGGTCGGCCCTCAGCACCGCGATGCGGTTGAACACCGGCTCCTCGGCCACGTCTCACCTCCGTCGGGCCCACGGGACCGCTCACCTTCCGCGGACCCGGCGCAGCAACCAGGGGGCTAGAACCATACCGCCGACGGCCCACGCGCCCAGCACGGTGGCCGCCTGGCCCAGCCGCCACGCGTGCGCGACCTCGGTCGCGAGGACCGAGTCGGGCAGGAGCGCCGCGCGCAGCCCGAGCGCCTGCCAGTAGAGCGGGAACACCTCGGCGATGCGGCGCACCAGGTCGGGCAGCGTCTCCAGCGGCAGCATCACACCGGAGACGACCATCAGGAGCATCGCCGGCAGGGCGAGCATGGCGCCCGCCTTCGGGCCGGGCAGCAGGCTGCCGATGACCGCGCCCACCGGCACGACGGCCAGCGTGCCGAGCACGACGACCCAGGCGAGGGTGAACCAGCGCGCGGGAGTCGCCGGCGCCGGGACCCCGGCCAGCGGGATCGCGAACGCCAGGACCAGGGCGACGTTGACGAGGATCGTGAGCAGCACCGTGGTGGCGCGGCCGACCAGGTAGACCCGGATGCCCCGGGGCAGCGTGCGCGCCCGCAGCAGCGTCCCCTCCCCCCGGTCCGCGGCGATCAGCATGGGCAGCGCCGTCAGCCCGGTCGTGAAGATCGCGAACGCGATGAAGCCCGGCGTCATGAACGTCCCCGTGGTGACGGTCGTGCCCTCGACCGGAGTGTCGCCGATCCAGAGGATGAGCAGCCCGTAGGTGACGACGCTCCCCGCGACGGCGTTGAACAGCTCCTTGCGGTCGCTCCACTGGTTGAGCTGCTCGATCCAGCCCCGCCGCAGTCCCAGCATCGTCGCGTTCATCGGGTCCTCGCCTCCTCGATGAGGTCCAGGTAGCTCTCCTCCAGCGTCGGCCGCCGGATCTCCAGCCCGGGGACCGGGCCGCCGTACCGCCGGTGCAGTTCCCAGGCCACCCCGGACGGGTCGTCGGCCTCCGGTTCGCCCTCCGCCCAGCGAACCCGCGACGGCGCCTGTACGGCTCGCGCGAGCTCGGCCGGGCTGCCGCAGGTGAGCACCCGCCCGGCCACCAGCACGGCGATCCGCCCGGACAGCCGTTCGGCCTCGGCCAGGTCATGGGTGGTGAGCAGCACGGTCAGCCCCTCCTCGGCCGCCAGCCGCTCGATCAGCAGAAGGAACTCGCGCCGGGCCTCGGGATCGAACCCGGTCGTCGGCTCGTCCAGGAACTCTCCCCGAGCACGCTCACCTCGCCGGTCCAGCCGGTCCTGAAGCCCTCCAGGATCTCGACGAGGGTGGTCTTGCCGGCGCCGTTGGGCCCCAGGAGCGTGAACACCTCGCCGCGCCGCAGGTCGAGATCGACCCCCTCCAGCACCCGGACGGATCCGTACGCCATGCGTAGCCCGCGCACGCGGATGACGACATCGTTCATACGCCCGCCAATGAAGCAGCCTTGCTCTCAAATGTAGTAGGTGTACTACATACGAAACAAGAGCTGCTGCATCAGAGGGCGTGTCGGTGATCGCTCAGGGCGTCCAGAGAGGCTCGGGGATCTCGAAGCCGACCGGGTCGCCCCAGCGGTTGCGGTAGGCGACCTCGTGGGCGGGCCGGCGCGGGGCCACCCCCCAGCGGCCGGTCGGGTAGCCGAAGGTGACCATGCACGCCACCTGCCAGCCCTTGCCCTCGGGCACACCGAGGATCCGCATCGTCTCCGCGCCGTGGAACAGTCCCAGCACGGACGTCAGCGCGCTGCCCACGCCGAAGGCCCGGGCGGCGAGCTGGGCGCTCCACACCGAGGGGTAGATGGAGCCGCCGCCGGGGTCGTTGCGGGTGAAGGCGAACATGAGCAGGGGATAGGACTCGAAGTTGTCGGCCAGATGCTGGGCCGAGCGCAGCACGTTGAGCGTGCCGGTGTCGCCGGTCGCCTCGGCCCGCTCGCGCATCGGCTTGTAGTGCCCCTCGAACAGCCTGCCGAGCGCGTCCCGGTACAGCGGCCCCAGCTGGGACTTCACCTCCGGGTCGTCCACCAGCAGGAACCGCCAGCCCTGGGTGTTGCCGGCGCTGGGGGCGCGGACCGCGGCGTCCAGGATGCGTTCCTGGACCTCCGCGGGGATCGGGTCGGGCTTGACCCGCCGCATGGCACGGGTCGTGTAGAGGGCTTCGAAAACGTCCATGTGCGGGGGGACTCCTCGTTCTGTCAGCACGATAGAAGCCGGCACGATAGAAACCGGCACGGTCCGGCCGGCACGGTCAGGCCAGCACGCCGGCGGCGCGCAGGGCCTTCGCCTCGTCGTCGGGCAGGCCCCAGGAGCTCAGGTCCCGCAACCGGGTGGCGGGGGACAGGTCGCCGCGCGGCGCGCCGACCAGCCGGGGCGCGGGCGCCGCCTGCGGCAGCCCGCCGACCTCCACGAACGTGCCGCGCGCCCGGTTGTGCGGGTGCCTTGCGGCCTCGCGCGGGTCGAGCACGGGGGACACGCAGGCGTCGGAGCCCTCGAAGACCGCCTCCCACTCGGCCCGCGTACGCGACCGGAACGCCTCGGTCAGCCGCTCCCGGACGGCCGGCCAGTTCGCCCGGTCGTCGCGGTCGGGCATGTCGTCGATGCCCATCCGGGCGAGCATCTCCGCCCAGAACTGCGGCTCCAGCGCGCCCACGGCGAGGAAGCCGCCGTCGGCCGTCTCGTAGGTGTCGTACATGGGGGCGCCGGTGTCGAGGAGGTTGGTGCCGCGCGGACCCCAGTGGCCGCCGTGCACCGCGCCGTAGAACATCGACAGCAGCAGCGCCGCGCCGTCGACCATGGCCGCGTCCACCACCCGGCCCCGGCCGGTGCGCTCCCGCTCCAGCAGGGCCAGCAGCACGCCGTAGGCCAGCATGAGCCCGCCGCCGGCGAAGTCGCCGAGGATGTTGATCGGCGGGGTGGGCTTGCCGCCCTCGCGGCCCAGCATCGACAGCGCCCCGGCGATCGCGATGTAGTCGATGTCGTGCCCGGCGGTGGAGGCGAGCGGGCCGTCCTGGCCCCAGCCGGTCATCCGGCCGTAGATCAGCCGCCCGTTGACCGCGTGGAGGTCGGCGGGCCCGATCCCGAGCCGTTCGGCGACCCCGGGCCGGAACACCTCGATCACCACGTCGGCCCGCTCGGCCAGTCGTCTGAACGCGGCGACGCCCTCGGGCGACTTCAGGTCGAGGCCGATCGTGCGCTTGCCGCGGTCCATCACGTCGCGGCGCGGGGTGTCGCTCACGGCCTTCACCCGGTCGATCCGCAGCACCTCGGCGCCGTGGTCGGCGAGCATCATCCCGGCGAACGGCCCGGGCGCGAGGCCGGCCAGCTCCAGCACGCGGACCCCCGCCAGCGGTCCCCGCGACTCGTCCATCCGAACCCTCCTCAACGCGGCATCACTTCACGCGACAGTAGAACATGTTTCTGGAGACGTGCGAGACTGCGCCCGTGACGTGGAATGTTCTCGCGCTGCCGCCGCTCCCCGAGGACGCGGTGCGCGGCCTGCTCGCCGACCTCCACGGGCGCGCCGAGGTGCGCGTCCCCGCCCGGCGCGACCGCGAATCGCTGCTCGAGGCGCTGCCGGACGCCGAGATCGTGGTCGGCGACTGGAGCGGCGCCCTGGCCCTCGACGCGCGGGCCGTACGGCTGGCGCCGCGCCTGGCGTTCGTGCAGCAGCCGTCCGTCGGAGTGGACGGGCACGACCTGGAGGCGCTGGCCCGAGCCGGGGTGCCACTCGCCAACACCGCCGGGGTGAACGCCGCCGCGGTCGCCGAATGGTGCCTGGCCGCCGCGCTGGCGCTGCTGCGCCACCTCGCGGACGGCGACAGGGACATGCGGGCGGGGGAGTGGCCGCAGTTCGCCTACCAGCGCCGCGAGCTCGCCGGATGCCGTGTGGGAGTGGCCGGCTTCGGCCCGATCGGCGCGGCCTGCGCCCGCCTGTTCGGCGCGCTCGGCTGCCGGGTCTCCTACTGGTCGCGCACGCCCAAGCCCGAGTCGTACGGCGCGGCCTACCTGGACCTCGACGCGCTGGCCGCGGGCAGCGACGTGCTGGTCCTGGCCGTGCCGCTCGCGCCGGAGACCCGCGGGCTGATCGACGCCGCCAGGATCGGGCGCATGCCCAGGGGGTCGGTGCTGGTCAACGCGGCCCGCGGCGGGGTGGTGGACCAGGCGGCGCTGCTGGCCGCGCTGGAGTCCGGCCACCTCGCCGGCGCGGCGCTCGACGTGTACGACAGCGAGCCCCCGCCGCCGGACGACCCGCTGCGCTCCTGCCCGAGGGTCCTGCTGTCGCCGCACGCGGCCGGGGTCACGCCCGAGGCGACGACGCGGCTGATCCGGTGCGTGCTGGACAACCTCACCGCGGCGATCGAGGGCCGTCCCGTCGTCAACGTGGTGAACGGCGCGGACCCGCTCGTGCGCCGGCGTCCGCCCAGGTCCTGACGGTTTCCACAGTTACACCAGGGGCGGCGGGGGCGATGTAAAGGGGCAAGATACGATCTACGCCGGTGGGCCGCCGTGAGAACACCGGATAGTTTTCGCGGGCGTAACGTGTCTACTCTGGTCTGCGATCCCCTCCAGGGATAGCGTGCCAAGAAAGCGATCTCTACGATCCATGGGGGTGGTGTCATGCCAGAGCGCACGGCCAGTATGACCGCCCATAGCAAGGCCGTCGAGCAGATCAGGGACTCCTACGCCGCCATTCCCGCGGACGCGGCGCCACGGCTGGCCAAGGCCACGACGAACCTGTTCCGCTTCCGTACGCCGGCCAAGACGGCCGCGCTGTCCGCCCGCGATCTGGACCAGGTCATCCACGTGGACCCGGCGACCATGACGGCCGAGGTCCAGGGCATGACCACGTACGAGAACCTCGTGGACGCGACGCTGCCGTACGGGCTCATGCCGTACGTCGTGCCGCAGCTCAAGACGATCACGCTGGGCGGCGCGGTCACCGGCCTCGGCATCGAGTCGACGAGCTTCAAGGACGGGCTGCCGCACGAGTCGGTCGAGGAGCTGGAGATCCTCACCGGCGACGGGCGGATCGTGGTGGCCCGGGCCGACAACGAGCACGCGGACCTGTTCCGGGCGTTCCCCAACTCCTACGGCACGCTCGGCTACGCCCTGCGGATCCGCATCAAGCTGGCCCGGGTGAAGCCGTACGTCAAGCTGACGCACATCCGCTTCAGCGACGCCGACAAGTGCATGCTCGCCATGCAGGAGATCTGCGAGAGCCGCGAGCACGACGGCGAGCAGGTCGACTTCGTCGACGGCACGTTCTTCGGCCCGGAAGAGCTGTACATCACGGTCGGCTCGTTCTCCGACCGGGCGCCCTACACGTCCGACTACACCGGTATGCGGATCTACTACCAGTCGATCCGCAGCCGTGTCCGCGACTGGCTGACCGTGCGCGACTACCTGTGGCGCTGGGACACCGACTGGTTCTGGTGCTCGCGCGCATTCGGCGTGCAGCAGCCGCTGGTCCGCTCGCTCCTGCCGCGCCGCTACCTGCGCTCGGACGTCTACCGCAAGCTCGTCGGCCTCGACCAGAGGTACGGCGTGACCGCCCGCGTCGACCGCTGGCGGAACAACCCGGTGCACGAGTCGGTGATCCAGGACGTCGAGGTGCCGGTCGAACGCGGCGCCGAGTTCCTGGAGGTCTTCCACGACAGGGTCGGCATGACCCCGGTGTGGATGTGCCCGCTCAAGGCGACCGGCCGGTGGTCGCTCTACCCCCTGGAGCCCGGCCGTCTGTACGTGAACTTCGGCTTCTGGGGCATGGTGCCGCTGCCGCGCGGTCAGTACGACGGGTACTACAACCGGCTGATCGAGCGGGCGGTGCACTCGCTCGACGGCCACAAGTCGCTGTACTCCACCTCTTTCTATGAGCGGGAGGAGTTCTGGCGGCTCTACAACGGAGACGCTTACTGGCCGGTCAAAGGCGCCTACGACCCGGGTGGCCGGCTGCTTGACCTCTATGACAAGTGCGTCAGGGGCAGGTAGGCGTCGAAACGTCGGGAGAGGTGCAATGACTCTTGCGGAGATCTTTGAGAAGATCGTCGGTCCTGACGCAGGCGTCGAGTTCGTCGCCTACGACGGCAGCAAGGCCGGATCCTTGGGGGCGGACGTCCGTATCGAGGTGAAGTCGCCGGCGGCGGTGGCCTACCTCGCGCAGGCGCCGGGGGAACTCGGCCTCGCCCGTGCGTACATCTCCGGGCACATCGACGTGCACGGTGACATGTACACCCTGCTCGACCGGATGTGGTCGCTGACGATCAACGACCTGCCGCTGAGCGAGAAGATCGCCGCAGTCCGCTCGCTCGGGCTCAAGCCGCTGCTGATGCGCGTCCCGCCCCCGCCGCAGGAGGCGCGGCAGAGCACTCTGGCCAAGCTGGGCAGCAGGCACGCCAAGCAGCGCGACGCCGAGGTGATCCATCACCACTACGACGTCTCGAACCGCTTCTACGAGTGGGTGCTCGGCCCCTCCATGGCGTACACCTGCGCGACGTTCCCACGGCCGGACGCGACACTGGAGGAGGCGCAGTACACGAAGTTCGACCTGGTCGCCAAGAAGCTCGACCTCAAGCCCGGCATGCGCCTGCTCGACGTCGGCTGCGGCTGGGGCGGCATGGTCATGCACGCGGCCAAGGAGTACGGCGTCAAGGGCCTCGGCGTCACGCTGTCGCGCCAGCAGGCCGAGTGGGCGCAGAAGGCCATCGCGGAGGCCGGGCTGTCGGAACTCGCCGAGGTCCGTCACATGGACTACCGCGACGTCGCGGAAACCGGTTTCGACCGGGTCAGCTCGATCGGCCTGACCGAGCACATCGGCAAGGACAACCTCCCGTCCTACTTCTCCTTCCTGTACGGCAAGCTCAAACCGGGCGGGCGCCTGCTCAACCACTGCATCACCCGCCCGACGAGCACCGAGAAGACCCTGAACAAGAGTGGTTTCATCAACCGCTACGTCTTCCCCGACGGCGAGCTGGAGTCGGTGGGCTACCTGATCCGCCAGATGGAGGACACCGGGTTCGAGGTCCGCCACGAGGAGAACCTGCGCGAGCACTACGCGCTGACGCTGCGCGAATGGTGCAAGAACCTCGACGCCCACTGGGACGAGGCGGTCGAGGAGGTCGGCCAGGGCATCGCCCGGGTCTGGCGGCTCTACATGGCCGGCTGCGTCGTCGGGTTCGAGCGCAACAAGGTGCAGCTCCACCAGGTGCTCGGCGTCCGGCTCGACGAGGGACGGTCGCACGTCGCGCTGCGCCCGTCCCTCGACTGGCCGTAGACACCCGTTATTACCGCAGCTCGCGCTTGAGGATCTTGCCGGTGGCGGTCATCGGCAGGGACTCGCGGAACTCCACGATCCGCGGGTACTTGTAGGCCGCCATCGTCTCCCTGCACCAGGCCACCAGTTCCTCCTCGGTGGTCGTGGCGCCGGGCTTGCGGATCACGTACGCCTTGATCTCCTCGCCGTGGGAGTCGTGGGCCACCCCGACGACCGCGGCGAGCGAGACGGCCGGGTGGGTCATGAGGACCTCCTCGATCTCCCGGGGGTACACGTTGAAGCCACCCCGGATGATCATGTCCTTGGCCCGGTCGACGATGAAGTAGTAGCCGTCCTCGTCGCGGCGGGCCACGTCGCCGGTGCGGAACCAGCCGTCCTTCATCACCTCGGCGGTCGCCTCGGGCCGGTTGTAGTAGCCCTTCATGATGTTGTGCCCGCGGATGGCGATCTCGCCGACGTCGTCGGCCGTGTTCCAGCCGGCGTCGACCAGCTTCATCTCCACGCCCCAGACCGGGGTGCCGATCGAGCCGGCCTTGGCGGGCCTGCCGGGCTGGTTGAACGACGCCACCGGCGAGGTCTCCGACAGGCCGTAGCCCTCCAGGATGTCCACGCCGAACGTCGCGTTGAAGTCCTTGAGCACCTCCACCGGCAGCGCGGCGCCGCCGGAGACCGCCGTGACCAGCGACGACGGCACCTCGGCGGCCCCGGTCTGCACCGCGGTGAGCATCGCCCAGTACATCGTCGGCACGCCGGCGAACAGCGTGACCTCCTCCCGCTTCATCAGCGCGAGGGCCTCGACCGGCTCGAAGCGCGGCATCAGCACGAGCGTGCCGCGGCGCCGGAAACCGGCGTTCAGCAACACGGTCTGGCCGAAGGAGTGGAACAGCGGCAGCGTGACGAGATAGGCGTTCCGGGCCTGCCGGGGGAACATCTCGTCGCTGACGACGGCGTTCATGACCATGTTCTGGTGGGTGAGCTCGGCGCCCTTCGGCTGGCCGGTGGTGCCGCTGGTGTAGAGGATCACCGCAGTGTCCTCGGCGGAGGTCTGCACGGTCTCGAACTCGCCGGACACCCCGTCGAGGGCGGCCCAGAGCGTCTCGCCCAACTCGGACTCGGTCGCGAACGGCGTGGCCGGCAGTACGAAGAAGTGCTCGGTGATCTCGGTCTCGGCGAAACCGGCCCGGCCCCGCTCGCCCAGCGGCAGTTCCGGTGAGCCCTCGAAGCAGAAGAAGGCCTTGGCGTCGGAGTCGTTCAGGTGATAGGCGATCTCCCTGGTCTGCAGCAGCACGTTCAGCGGGACGACGGTCGCGCCCGCCTTGAGGATCCCGTAGTAGACGAACGGGAAGTACGGCAGGTTGGGGCAGGCCAGCGCGACCTTGTCGCCCCTGCCGATGCCACGCGAGACGAGCAGGTTGGCGACCTGGTTGGCGACGGTGTTCACGAGCGAGTACGGCAGGCGGAGGTCTCCGAAGACGACCGCTGTGGCGTCGGGCGTGTCTCGTGCGGTGTCTTCCAGCACGACGGCCAGGTTGAGCATCTGCCGCTCCCTCTTCTGTCGGACCCTCGGTCCATACCTACCGGTAGGTACCTCAGCGTAACGGCTCGGAGGGCGTATTTTGGGGGGCCGGTTATCCGGGCTGCTCCGGCCCTCAATGGGCGTACTCGTCGCGGCGCCGCAGCATGGCCGCCAGCATCAGCGGGAACATCGCGACGTGGGCCGCGACCATCAGAGCCATGCCGTCGATCAGGCCCAGCCACAGCAGCGGGAACAGCGGCACGACCGGGGCGAACATCGCGCCGCACATCTCCAGGGCCGGGGCCCAGGCGTGGCCGCGCACACGCATCCAGGCCGCCATGCCGGCCGACATGTCGAACGCCATCAGCAGATAGGCGATCTCGGGGTCGCGTGCGTACGAGGGATCGATGCCCAGGGCGGACCACAGCAGGCCGAGCGCGAACATCCCGGCGAACATGGCGACGACCATCTCGAGGTAGTGCAGGGCGAAACGGCCCCAGCGCCGCGCGGCGTGCCTTTCAGGCGTCGTGTGCGTCATGGGCCCAACTGTCCGGTCGGCCCCGGGGCGCGCCAAGGAGGGAGACGGGGACAGGTCCGGAATCTTGGGCTCCCCGTCCGTCCGGCCTACAGTCGTGTCATGACCCAGCGGCGCATGGTCGTGGTCGGATACCACGCGGCGGAGCTCGTCGACATCGCCTGCGTGACGTCGACGCTGATCATGGCGAACGCTCACGGCGCGTCCCCGTGCTACGACGTGTGCCTGGCCACCCCGTCGGGCCTGCCCGTCACCTGCGGCAGCGGGCTGACGCTGCAGGGGCAGCAGGCGCTCGAACGCGTCACCGGGCCGCTGGACACGCTCCTCGTCTCGGGCGGGATCGGGCACGAGGAGGCGGCCGCCAACCGGGTGATCGTCGGCCACGTGCGGCGGCTGGCGCGGGAGAGCCGCCGCGTCGCGTCGGTGTGCACGGGCGCGGCGGTGCTCGCCGCCGCCGGCCTGCTCGACGGGCGGCGCGCCACAACGCACTGGCAGTTCGCACACACGCTCGCCGCCCGCCACCCGGAGATCGCCGTCGACGCCCGCCCGATCTTCATCCGCGACGGCAACGTCACCACCGCCGCCGGCGTCACCAGCGCGCTGGACGTGACCCTCGCCTTCATCGAGGAGGACAACGGCCCCGCCCTCGCCAGGCAGGTGGCCCGCAACCTGGTGACCTACCTGCAGCGACCCGGCAACCAGGCGCAGATGAGCATGTTCACCGAGGGCCCGCCGCCCGGCGACGGCCTGGTCAAGCGGGTCGTCGACCACGTCACCGGCCATCCGGGCGCCGACCTGTCCACCGCCGCCCTGGCGGCCGGTGCGGGCGTGAGCGAGCGCCACCTGACCCGGCTGTTCCTCAAACACACGGGGCAGACGCCGGGCCGGTTCGTCCGCCGGGCCCGCACCGAGGCCGCCGCCCACCTGCTCGCCTCCACCTCGCTGCCCATGGCCGCCGTCGCGGCGCGCTGCGGCTTCGGGACGGCCGAGGCCCTCCGCCAGGCGTTCGTCGACCTGTACGGCATCCCGCCCTCGCGCTACCGCCTGACCCAGGCGACCGCGCTGCCGTCCTCCTTCGCCGACGATCCGCCTTCCCCGCCCGAACAGGCCCCTGTGGCTGAGCCGGGGAGTGTGGCAGACTGACGACCGAATATGGTTCTAGTCACTCGGAAGGGCCGGCCTCTCCATGACGACACAGCCGACGGAGCCCGCGGAGCGCACGCCCATCACCTCGGCCGCGGACATCGACCTGAACGACTGGAACTTCTGGGGCCGCCCCGACGCGGAGCGGGAACACGCCTTCCGGCTGCTGCGCGACCTGGACAAGCCCGCCTTCTTCCCCGAGCCGGAGTTCGGCTTCGCCGGCGCCACCGGGCCGGGTTACCACGCGCTCGTCCGGCACGCCGACATCCTGGAGGCCAGCCGCAACCCGGAGATCTTCTGCTCGGGCGACGGCGGGGCCACCAACATCCCGGACCTGCCGGCGGAGTTCGCCGAGTACTTCGGCTCGATGATCAACATGGACGACCCGCGCCACGCGCGGCTGCGGCGGATCGTCTCGCGCGCCTTCACGCCGAGGATGATCAAGCAGTTCGAGTCCGACGTGGACGCCGCCGCCACGCGCATCGTCGACGAGTTGCTGGAGACCGGCCCGGGCTGCGACTTCGTCACCGAGGTGGCCGCGAAGCTGCCGCTGAAGATCATCTGCGACATGATGGGCATCGCGGAGAAGGACTACCAGTTCGTCTTCGACCGCTCGAACATCGTCCTCGGCGCCACCGACCCCGAGTACGTCAGCGACCGCGAGGACATCGCCCACGCGCTGCTCACCGCGGGGATGGAGCTGCAGCAGCTCGTCCAGGACCTGGCCGCGCTGCGGATGGAGACGCCCACCGACGACCTCACCTCGTCCCTGGTGAACGCCAACATCGACGGGGAGCGGCTGACCGCGCAGGAGCTCGGCTCCTTCTTCATCCTGCTCGTCGTGGCGGGCAACGAGACCACCCGCAACGCCATCTCGCACGGCATGCGCCTGCTCACCCTCAACCCCGAGCAGCGGCGGCTGTGGCTGGAGGACTTCGAGGGCCGGGCGCCGCGCGCCATCGAGGAGATCGTCCGGCTGGCCGCGCCGGTCAACTACATGCGCCGCAAGGTCACCCGCGACCACGAGATGAACGGCAACCTCTACCGCAGGGGCGAGAAGGTCCTGCTGTACTACTGGGCCGCCAACCGCGACGAGCGGGTGTTCGACGACCCGCTGCGCTTCGACATCCGGCGCGACCCCAACCCGCACGTCGGCTTCGGCGGCCCGGGTCCCCACTTCTGCCTCGGCGCGCACCTGGCCCGCCGCGAGATCACCGCGATGTTCCGCGAGCTGATGCGGCGGATCCCCCAGATCGAGGCGGGTGAGCCGGAGCGCCTGCTGTCCAGCTTCATCAACGGCATCAAGCACATGACCTGCGACTTCTGACCCCCGGCGGTGCCCGCATGGCCATTGTGAACACCGTCGGCGGCCCCGTCGACGTGGACGACCTCGGCGAGACGCTCATGCACGAGCACGTCTTCGTGCTCGCGACCGAGCATCTGGACAACTACGGCCGGGGCGCGTGGTGGGACGAGGAGACCCGGGTCGCCGACGCGGTCGCCAAGCTCCGGTCGCTGGTGGCCAAGGGGGTCACGACGATCGTCGACCCCACCGTCTGGGGACTCGGCCGCTACATCCCCCGGGTGCAGCGGATCGCCGCCGAGGTGCCGGGACTCAACATCATCGTGGCCACCGGCCTGTACATGTTCGAGAGCGTGCCGCACCAGTACGAGATGCGCGGGCCGGGCCTCGTCATGGACATGCCCGAGCCGATGGTGGACGACTTCGTCCGGGACATCACCGAGGGGATCGCCGACACCGGGGTGAAGGCGGCGTTCCTCAAGTGCGTGGTCGAGCAGCAGGGGCTCACCCCCGGCGTCGAGCGGATCTGCCGAGCCGTGGCGCGGACCCACCTGCGAACCGGCGCGCCCATCACCGTGCACACCAACGCCGCGGCCCGCAGCGGCCTCGCCGCGCTCGACCTTCTCGTCGCGGAGGGCGTGGACCCGCGGGCGATCGTGATCGGCCACGCCGGAGACTCCAACGACCTCGACTACCTCATGCGCCTGGCCGACACCGGCGCGATCCTGGGCATGGACCGCTTCGGCCTGGACCTCTACAACCCCACGCCCGCGCGGGTGGAGACGATCGCGGCGCTGTGCGAGCGCGGCTACGCCGACCGCATGGTGCTGAGCCACGACGCGGCGTGCTTCATGGACTACTTCGGCGGAGCGTGGGACCAGGTCATGCAGGTGACGCCGAACTGGCGGTACGACCACATCCACGACGACGTGCTGCCGGCCCTGCGCGAGCGCGGGGTGGGCGACGACCAGATCCGGCAGATGCTGGTGGACACCCCCCGGCGCTACTTCAGCCGATGGGCTTGATCGACCGGAAGACCGTGTTGACGTCGGGAAGCAGGTCGTCCTTGAGCTGCGGCACGGCCATATAGACGATCGTGGGCAGGTCGGCGCCGGTGTTCACGGCCGCGATCACGACCGTGGTGGTCGCGCCGTCGGCGGTCACCTTGTACGCGGCCGTCAGGCCGGTGAGGCCGTTGCGCGCCAGGCGCTGCTGGGCGACCTTGGTGACCTTGTTGTCCTTGGGGAACTGGGTCTGCCGCGCCCGGAACATCACCGCGCTCACGACCGGGCCCAGGTTGTCGGGCGTGGTGTACTTCACGGCCAGCGACTGCGCCAGCCGGCCCGACATCACCAGGGCGAACTCCCGCTTGCCCTTGGTGGTCATGCCGGCGGGCACGTACTGCCTGCTGGTGAAGCCGTACGTCGCCTTGATCTGAGCCGGGTCGGCGTCCGCCTGCCAGGGGCCGCCGAGCCTGGGCAGCGTGATCCCGGCGGCGGTGTCGGTGACCACGCCGTTCACGGGCGAGGCCTGGCCCTTGTAGACGGGCAGCCGCGGGACCTGCGCCTGCGGCTTGGCCGTGGCGGCGGATTTGGCGGGGGAGGGCTTCGCGGACGTCGCCGCCTCGGCCGTGTCGCCGGAGCTGAGCGGCCCGGCGGCGAAGGCCCACACGAGCACCCCGACCAGCGCGGCGACGACCGAGGCCACCAGCGCGTACAGCCAGACCGGCCGGCCGGGCTCGTCCTCCTCGTACTCGTCGATGGCCCGGTAGTTCTCCCCGAACACCGTGTTCCACAGCTCCTGCTGCCGGTGCGCGGGAGGCGTCTTCGGCCCGCTGATCTGCCCCGCCGTCACGAACGGCCGGTACGGATCCTCCGGCTGCGGCTGCGGCTGCGGCTGCGGCGGGGGCGGAGGCGCGGTGGCGGAGGGCGGGGCGGACTCGGCGAACGCGCGGACCGAGGGGGTGAACGGAGAGGAGGGCTGCGCGCGGTCCGTGCCTCCCGGGAACGTCGCCTCGTGGGGGCCCGACCGACCGCGGTCGTGGCCGTGACCGTGGCTCTGACCGTGGCTCTGACCGGGGTTCTGATCGTGGCTCTGCGCGGGGCCCGGCATGCCGTACACGGGCGCGGGGCCGCCGGGCTGCGCGGGATTGCCGAAAGCCGCGGGGTTGCCGAAAGCCGCAGGCCCGCCGGGCTGCGTGTGCGGGCCGGCCTGCGGGTTCCCGCCGGCCTGCGGGTGGCCGGCGAAGGCCTCCGGGCCGCCGAAGGGAGGAGCGGGCCGGGGCGGATCGGGCTCGCCGAACGCGGGGACGGGCTGCCGGGGAGCCGCACCGGGAAGCGAGCCCGCCATGGTCGCGGCGGCGTCCGGGGACTGCTGCGGCGTTCCCTCGACGAAGGACCGGACGGAGGGGGTGAAGGAGGAGGGCGGAGGCATCTCGGGCCACGCCGGCGGGATCTCCGGCCACGCCGGTTCCCGCTGGTGTTCGCTGCGGTCCGTGGGCACGGTACCTCCCGAGATCATGCCCGAATTGGGGGTGCCTGGCATGATCTCATGCGAGCCGGGGGCTGCCGCAGCGAAACCGCGGAATGCCTCGCGGAACTGCTCACCCGTGGGGTCGGTGGGCGGGTCCTGCATCGGCAGATCCGCGGGCGGATATGAGTTGGCCACGGCAGCACAGTAGGGGAATGGACATAAGAGCCCACAACGGAACTATCACCATCGGATATCACACTCTGACAGACGGGGTCAGCGAGTGAGCGCCGCGACCGACGAGATTCGCCCGGACGGGGCGAAGATCGGCGGGAGGGGCACAAGAGCGATCGGCGACTCACTTGCGGTCTGCGCTACGCTTGACACGCGTGCCGCACCCTGCTGCGCAGGCAGCCGCCTCACACCGGGCGTGTGAGAGCGCGGGCCGCCCTCCCTTCCCGGGGTCGAAGAACCGGGCCGGCGGAGGGCCGGAGCGGTAAGGGAGTGCGACGGGGTCCCGCCCCGGGCGCGCCTTCATCTGTGTGATTCCAGCCGCCTGGCGAGGAGTGGAAGTGGACGAGCCGGTGTACGACCCGCAGGCGCTGCAGGCCAAGTGGCTGCCGCGGTGGGAGGAGCTGAACCCCTTCGCGGCGGTCGAGGACCTCGCGGACACCAGGCCGCGCAAGTACATGCTCGACATGTTCCCCTACCCCTCCGGCGACCTCCACATGGGGCACGGCGAGGTCTTCGCGATCGGCGACGTCGTCGCGCGTTACTGGTTCCAGAAGGGCTACAACGTCCTGCACCCCATCGGGTGGGACTCCTTCGGCCTGCCCGCGGAGAACGCGGCCATCAAGCGCGACGCGCACCCCGCCGAGTGGACGTACACCAACATCGACACCCAGGCGAACTCGTTCAAGCGGTACGCCATCTCCTTCGACTGGTCGCGGCGCCTGCACACCAGCGACCCGGAGTACTTCCACTGGAACCAGTGGCTGTTCACCCGCTTCTACGAGCGGGGCCTGGCCTACCGCAAGGGCGGACTGGTCAACTGGTGTCCGCAGGACCAGACCGTGCTCGCCAACGAGCAGGTCGTGGCGGGCAAGTGCGAGCGGTGCGGGGCCGACGTGGTCCGCCGCGAGCTGACGCAGTGGTACTTCAAGATCACTGACTACGCCGACCGGCTGCTCGACGACATGGCGCAGATCGAGGGCGGCTGGCCCGAGCGCATCCTCACCATGCAGCGCAACTGGATCGGCCGCTCCACCGGCGCCGACGTCCAGTTCCGCATCGAGGGCCGCGACGAGCCGGTCACCGTCTACACCACCCGCCCCGACACGCTGTACGGCGCGACGTTCTTCGTCGTGGCGGCCGACGCCCCGCTGGCGGAGGAGATCTGCACCCCCGAGCAGGCGGAGGCGCTGGCCGCCTACCGCGCCGAGGTCGCCAAGCTCTCCGACATCGAGCGGCTGTCCACGGAGAAGGAGAAGACCGGCGTCTTCCTGGGCACGCACGCGATCAACCCGGTCAACGGGGAGCGCATCCCGGTCTGGGCGGCCGACTACGTGCTGTCCGACTACGGCCACGGCGCGATCATGGCGGTGCCCGCGCACGACCAGCGCGACCTCGACTTCGCGCGGAAGTTCGGCCTGCCGGTCAAGGTCGTCGTGCACACCGGCCTGGCCGACCCGGGCGAGACCGGCGTCGCCACCCCCGGCGAGGGCACCCTGGTCAACTCCGGCCCGCTGGACGGGCTGACGAAGGCCGACGCGATCCAGAAGATCATCGAGGTCCTGGAGGAGCGCGGCACCGGCAAGGCCGCGGTCAACTTCCGGCTGCGCGACTGGCTGCTGTCGCGGCAGCGGTTCTGGGGCACCCCGATTCCGATCATCCACTGTGTGGACTGCGGCGAGGTCCCGGTGGCGGACGACCAGCTTCCGGTCACGCTGCCCGATCTGCGCGGCGCGGCGCTGAAGCCGAAGGGCGTCTCGCCGCTGGCCGCGGCCACGGAGTGGGTCAACGTCGAGTGTCCCAAGTGTGGCGGCCCCGCCCAGCGGGACACCGACACGATGGACACGTTCGTCGACTCGTCGTGGTACTTCCTGCGTTACTGCGACCCGCACTACGAAGGCGGGCCGTTCGACGTCGAGAAGGTCGGCCTGTGGGGCCCGATCGACCAGTACGTCGGCGGCGTCGAGCACGCGGTGCTCCACCTGCTGTACTCGAGGTTCTTCACCAAGGTCCTGCACGACATGGGCCTGGTGAGCTTCACCGAGCCGTTCCTGCGCCTGCTCAACCAGGGTCAGGTCATCAACCGGGGCAAGGCGATGTCGAAGTCGCTGGGCAACGGCGTGGACCTGGGCCAGCAGATCGACGCCTTCGGCGTGGACGCCGTCCGGCTGACGATGATCTTCGCCGGGCCGCCGGAGGACGACATCGACTGGGCCGACGTCTCGCCCGCCGCGTCCCAGAAGTTCCTGGCCCGCGCGTTCCGCGTGATGGCCGAGGCCGGTGCGGCGTCCGCCCCGGGGGCCGACTTCTCCGGCGGCGACGTCGAGCTGCGCAAGGTCACCCACCGGACCATCGACGAGGTGACCAAGCTCGTCGAGAGCTACCGGTTCAACGTCGCGGTGGCCCGCATGATGGAGCTGACCTCGGCCGCCCGCCGGGCGATCGACGCCGGTCCCGGCGCGGCCGACCCGGCCGTCCGCGAGGCCGCCGAGACCCTGGCGATCATGCTGTCGCTGGTCGCGCCGTACGCCGCGGAGGAGGGCTGGGAGCGGCTCGGGCACGCGCCGTCGGTCGCCACGGCCGGCTGGCCCGAGGCCGACCCGGCGCTGCTGGTCCAGGAGTCGGTCACGGCCGTGGTCCAGGTGGCGGGCAAGGTCCGCGACCGGCTGGAGGTCTCCCCGGACATCACCGAGGCCGACCTGCAGGCCCTGGCCCTGGCGTCGGACAAGGTCCGGCCCTACCTCGACGGCGAGCCGCGCAAGGTGATCGTGCGGGCGCCGAAGCTCGTCAACATCGTCCCGTGACGGGGTGACCCCGGCTCCGCCGTACCGTGAACGCACCTGTCCGGTACGGCGGAACCGTCGCCATTCGGCATAGGGTGCCGATGTGGCGAATGGTGCGTACTTGAGATACCCCCACCTGAACGGCGACCTCCTCACCTTCGTGGCGGACGACGACGTCTGGCTGGCACCCACGGGCGGCGGCAGGGCGTGGCGGTTCACGGCCGACCGGGTCCCGGTCTCCCATCCCCGGTTCTCCTCCGACGGCACGCGTATCGCGTGGACGAGCACCCGCGAGGGCGATCCCGAGGTGTTCGCCGCCGATCTGGACGGCGGCGAGGGCGAGCGGCTCACGCACTGGGGCAACGCCATGACGGGCGTGCGCGGCTGGACCGAGGACGGGAACGTGCTGGCCGTCACCGCAGCGGGCCACGGCTCACGGTCCCGGCAGTGGGCCCACGCGGTCCCGCTGGACGGCGGCCCGGCGACGGCTCTGCCGTACGGCAGGGTCAGCGAGGCCGCGGTCAGCGGCCGCAGGGTGGCGACCGTCTCGGCGGTGTGGCGCGAGCCGTCGCAGTGGAAGCGTTACCGCGGCGGCACCGCGGCCAAGATCTGGGTGGACGCCACGGGCGACGGCGAGTTCAGCCGTCTGTTCGCCGGAGATCCCGCGCAGCACTGGTCGGTCATGTGGGTGGGCGAGCGCCTGGCCTTCCTCGCCGACACCGACGGCGACGGCAACCTGTACTCCTGCCTGCCGGACGGCTCGGACCTGCGGCAGCACACCACGCACCGCGGCTTCTACGCGCGCCACGCCGCGACGGACGGCTCCCGCGTCGTCTACGGCTTCGGCGGAGACCTGTGGCTGCTGGAGAGCCTGGACGCCGAGCCGTACAAGCTGGACGTCACCCTGAGCGGGCCGCGCCCGGCCAGGGCCAGGCGGCCGGCGCCGAACAAGGTCGGCGGCTTCGCGCCGGACCGCACCGGACGGGCCAGCGTGGTGGAGATCCGCGGCACCGCCCACTGGCTGACCCACCGCGACGGCCCCGCGGGCGTGCTGCGCGCGGAGCCCGGCGTCCGGGTACGGCTGCCACGGCCCCTCGACGACACCGGCCGGGCCGTCTGGGTGTCGGACGCCTCCGGCGAGGACGCGCTGGAGATCGGCACGCCCGGCGGCGAGATCCGCACCCTGGCCGCCGGGCAGCTCGGCCGGGTGCTCGACCTGGCCGCCGCGCCGGACGGCAAGCACGCCGCGGTCGCCACCCACGACGGGCGGCTCCTGGTGGTGGACCTCGACTTCGGGAACGTCCGCGAGCTGGACCGCACCACCCACGGCGACGTACGGCACCTGGCCTTCTCGCCGGACTCGGCCTGGCTGGCGTGGGCGCACGCCTACCAGCCCTGGCGCTGCCACCTGAAGCTCGCCCGCGTGGACGGCAGCACCGCGATCGAGGTGACGCCGCCGCGGTTCAACGACTACAACCCTTCCTTCACCAGGGACGGCAAGTATCTGGCCTTCCTGTCGGACCGCACGTTCAACCCGGTCTACGACAGTCACGTCTTCGACCTGTCCTTCCCCGCCAGCTGCCGGCCGTACCTGGTGCCGCTCAAGGCCACCACGCCCTCGCCGTTCGACCCCTCGCCGGCGGGCCGCGGCTTCAACGGGGAGGACGACGCCGGTGCGGACGCCAAGCGCGCCCGGAACGCCGAGAACGACGGCAAGCCGGGCCCGCCGCCGGTGACGGAGGTGGACGCCGACGGGCTGGCGGCGCGGATCGTGCCCGTGCCGGTGCCCGCCGCCACCTACTCCAACCTGCGTGCGGCCAAGGACGGCCTGCTGTGGCTGCGCCACCCGCTCGGCGGCCAGCTCGGCGACGGCACCGACCCAGGCGAGCCGGTCCTGGAACGCTACGACCTGGTCAGGCGCAAGCTCGGCGAGCTCTGCGGGGAGTTCGGGGCCTTCGAGGTCAGCGGCGACGGCACGCGCCTGGTGGCCACCGGCGGGCACGACCTGCGGACCCGTGCCACCGGAGAGGACGACGAGGTCGTCACCATCGACCTGGACCGGGTGGTCGTGACCGTCGACCCGGTCGCCGAGTGGCGGCAGGCGTACAACGAGGCCGGGCGGCTCATGCGCGACCACTTCTGGCGCGCGGACATGAACGGCGTGGACTGGCCGGGCACGCTCGACCGCTACGCGCCCCTCGTGGAGCGGTTAGGCGCCTACTCCGAGCTGATCGACCTGCTCTGGGAGGTGCAGGGCGAGCTGGCCACCTCCCACGCCTACGCACGGCCGGGCGGCGGCGCCCGCGATCCCCGGCGTCGTCAGGGCCTGCTCGGCGCCGATCTGGCCCGGGACGAGAACGGGGTGTGGCGGATCAGCCGCGTTCTGCCGGGGGAGTCCTCCGACCACGAGGCGCGCTCGCCGCTGCTCGCGCCCGGCGTCGCCGTCCGGGAGGGCGACGCGATCGTGGCCGTGGGCGGGCGCCCGGTCGACCCGGTCCGCGGGCCGCTGGCACTGCTGTCCGGTACGGCGGGGCGGCCGGTGGAGCTGACCGTCCAGCCCGGCTCCGGCGGCGAGACCCGCAGGGTCGTCGTCACGCCCATCGCCGACGAGACGCAGCTGCGCTACCACGACTGGGTGGCCGGGCGGCGGGCGTTCGTGCGTGAGGCGTCGGGCGGGCGGCTCGGCTACCTGCACGTGCCGGACATGATGTCGGCCGGGTGGGCGCAGTTCCACCGGGATCTGCATGCCGAGATGGGCTTCGACGGGCTCGTCGTGGACGTGCGTGACAACGGCGGCGGACACGTGTCCGAGCTGGTGCTGGAGAAGCTGCAGCGGCGGGTGACCGGGTGGTCGCTGGCCCGGGGGTACGAGCCGGCGCGCTACCCGGAGGACGCGCCCCGCGGGCCCGTCGTTGCCGTTACCGACGAGTTCGCCGGGTCGGACGGGGACATCGTCAGCGCCGGGATCAAGAACCGCGGCATCGGGCCGCTCGTGGGCACGCGGACCTGGGGCGGCGTGATCGGCATCGACTCGCGGTACTCGCTCGTGGACGGGACCGTCGTCACGCAGCCGCGGTACTCGTTCTGGCTGGAAGGCGAGGGGTGGGGCGTCGAGAACCACGGCGTCGACCCGGACGTCGAGGTCGTCATGACCCCGCAGGACCTGGTGGCCGGGCGGGATCCGCAGCTGGCGCGGGCGGTGGAGCTGGCCCTGGCGGCGCTGGAGGAGAGGCCTCCGGCGACCCCGCCGGAGGTGCCGCCGCTGCGGTGACCCCCGGGGACGTTGACGATCGGTCGGCCTAGCGGACAAAATTACGCCCGAGCCACAAACAAGTCATAGAGAAGTAGGCGTGCGGTCAGGGCATGCCGCGACCACCACCGCTCCGGCGGTGGTCTGGGGTGCGCGCCTGACCGTATGGCTCACCGTCGGCGTGCGCCCCGCGTGGGAGGCACGTCTTGTACAGACGCATTATCGGCGGGCTGGCGACCGCCGCCGCGATGGCGGCGACCGTTCTCGTCGTCACCGGTACGCCGGCGAACGCCGCAGGAACGGGCACCGGCTACCTGCACACCAGCGGAAACAAGATCGTCGACAGCACCGGCGCCACGGTCCGGCTGACCGGCATCAACTGGTTCGGCATGGAGACCGACAACAAGACCTTCCACGGGCTGTGGGCGAACAACCCGTGGCGGAGCCAGATCGACCTCATGGCGAACCTGGGCTACAACACCCTGCGGGTGCCGTTCTCCGACGACGCGCTGAAGCCGGGCGCGCAGGCGACGAGCGTCAACACCGCCTCCAACCCCGACCTGATCGGCCTGTCGCCGCTGCAGATCCTCGACAAGGTCGTGGACTACGCGGGCCAGAAGGGCATGCGCATCATCCTCGACCGGCACCGGCCGACCAGCGCGGGCCAGACCGCGCTGTGGTACACCTCCGGAGTCCCCGAGTCGACCTGGATCACCAACTGGAAGTCGCTGGCCCAGCACTACGCCGGCAACCCCACCGTCATCGGGGCGGACCTGCACAACGAGCCGCACGCCGACGGCACCAACCCGAACGCCACCGGCTCCTGCTGGGGCTGCGGCGACCAGTCGCGTGACTGGCGCCTGGCGGCCGAGCGGGCGGGCAACGCGATCCTGTCCGTGCAGCCCAACTGGCTGATCTTCGTGGAGGGCGTGAGCTGCCCGAGCGGCGGCCTGTCCAACATCTGGGACAACGACACCAGCAACGACGAGGACTGCGGCTGGTGGGGCGGCAACCTCACCAAGGCCGGCCAGTTCCCCGTACGGCTGAACGTGGCCAACCGGCTCGTCTACTCGCCGCACGAGTACGCCACATCGGTCTTCCACCAGAACTGGTTCGACGACCCGAACTACCCGGCCAACATGCCGGCCATCTGGGACAAGTACTGGGGATACCTGTACAAGCAGAACATCGCCCCGATCATGGTCGGCGAGTTCGGCACCACGCTGGCCAGCAACATCGACAAGGTCTGGCTCCAGGAGCTCATGAAGTACATGGGCACCGGAGTGAACGGCATGTCCTTCACCTACTGGTCGTGGAACCCCAACTCGGGTGACACGGGCGGCATCCTGAAGGACGACTGGGCCACGGTCGACCAGGCCAAGCAGAGCATCATCTCGCCGTACCTCATCCCGCCGGTGGGCGACAACCCGCCGGTGTCGCCCTCGCCGCGCGTCTCGCCGAGCGTGTCGCCGCCTGTGTCCCCGTCCGCGTCCCCCTCGGTGTCGCCCTCGGTGTCGCCGTCGTCTCCGGGTGGCAAGACCTGCACCGCCACGTACAAGGTCGCCAACCAGTACCCCGGCGGCTTCCAGGGCGAGGTCACGGTGAAGGCCGGTTCCTCGGCCATCTCGGGCTGGACCGTGAAGTGGGCCTTCCCGAACGGCCAGAGCATCAGCCAGCTGTGGAACGGCACGCTCAGCGCGAGCGGCGCCAACGTCACGGTGACGAACCTGTCCTACAACGGCGCGCTCGGGGCCGGGGCCTCGACCATGTTCGGCTTCAACGGCGGCTGGTCCGGCAGCAACGGCGTTCCGTCCTCGGTGAGCTGCACGGCGAGCTGAGCGGGCGGGTCACGTCAGCGCGGCGGCGATCCTGGACAGGATCTCCTCCAGGATCGCCTCCGATGTCGCGAAGTTGAGGCGGGCGAAGGTGTCGCCGCCTCCGTAGTTCGGGCCCGGGTTGAGTTTGACCCGGGCCTCCCGCTCCAGGAAACGCGCCGCGTCGGGCACGCCGAAGTCGAGCCATGCGAGATAGGTGGCCTCGGGCATGCGGTAGCCGACCGACGGGAGCCGCTCGGCGATGCGCCTGCGGTTGCGGTCCAGGATCGCCAGCACCTCCTCCAGCCACGCGTCGCCGTGCCGCCACGCGGCCACCGTGGCCTCCACGCCGAGGACACTGGGCGCCCCGTAGATGTGGGCGGGCTGGCGGCCGAGCGCGTCCCTGACGTCCTTCGCACCGATGTGGGCCACCGAGCAGTGCAGGCCGCCCATGTTGAAGGCCTTGCTGGCGGAGGTCAGCGTGACCGTGCGCTCGGGGAGGACCGTGGCGAACGGGATGTGGCGGGCCGGGGCGTACGTCAGGTCGGCGTGGATCTCGTCGGCGATCACGAGCGTGCCGTGCCGGTCGGCGTACGCGGCGACCGCCTCGAGCTCCTCACGGGTGAACGAGCGGCCCGACGGGTTCTGCGGGTTGACCAGCAGGAGCACCCGGACGGGCTCGCCCGGGACCTCGAACCTGCCGTCGGCCGTCAGCGGCATGGGCACCAGGCGGCGGTTCATCCCGGTGATGGTGGCGAGGAAGGGGTCGTAGGCCGGAACGTGCAGCGCCACGGCGTCGCCGGGGTCGGTCATGACGTGCAGCAGCACCTGGAGGGCCTGGTTGAGGTCGGTGTAGGACCGCACGCGGGCCGGATCGGCTCGCCAGCCGTACCGCGCCTCCATGCGCTCGGCGAACGCCTCCGCCAGGGGCCCGGCGGTCGGCTCGTCCAGCCAGGCGGGATAGCCGAGATCTGTCGCGGCGCGTCTCGCGATGGCCTCCGTGACCGCCTCGGGCACAGGGAAGTCCATGTCGGCGACCCAGGCGGGGATGACGCCGGACGCGGCGTGGGCCCATTTGATTCCGTCACGGCGGCGGGCCGCATCCAGGGACAGCGAGTCGAGTTTCATCCGACTCACCCTAATTGCCGATTAGCGACTACCGGAAAGGCGGTCGTCGCGCCCCGCGGTGCTGGGTGCCGCGGGGCGCGACGCGGCTACAGCTTGCGCAGGACGGCCGTGACCTTGCCGAGCACGGTTGCCTCGTCACCGGGGATCGGCTCGTAGTTCGGGTTGTGGGGCACCAGCCACACGTGCCCGTCCTTGCGCTTGAACGTCTTCACGGTGGCCTCGCCGTCGATCATGGCGGCCACGATGTCGCCGTTGTCGGCGACCGGCTGCTGCCGCACCACGACCCAGTCGCCGTCGGCGATGGCGGCCTCGATCATCGAGTCGCCGGAGACCTGGAGCAGGAACAGCGTGCCCTCGCCCACGAGCTGCTTGGGCAGCGCGAACACGTCCTCGATGCTCTGCTCGGCGAGGATGGGACCACCGGCGGCGATGCGGCCGACCAGCGGCACGTACGCGGCCGTCGGCCGGTTGAACCCGGCCTCCTCCTCGGTGGTGGCGTCCGGATCCACCCACAGCACCGGCTCTCCGGGCAGCCGGACCTCCAGGGCGCGGGGGCGGTGCGGGTCACGCCGGAGGTAGCCCTTACGCTGGAGCGCCGTGAGCTGGTGCGACACGCTGGAGGTGCTCGTCAGCTGTACTGCCTCCCCGATCTCCCGCATGGACGGCGGATAGCCGCGCTGCTGGACCGAGTCGCGGATCACCTCGAGGATCTTCCGCTGCCTGGGGGTGAGGCCAAGCGAGTCGCGCCTGCGAACCGCGAGGTCGCTGACGCCATCCGCTTGCTCACTACGGTCACCCACGATGCCACCTCTCAATCCGTGTTCCTCATGTCGCACAGAGCGACCGTACCGCGATTCAAGATCACCGTCAAACAATTGTTCGATATCCAGCGAAATCGCCGATCTCGCCGTCCACATCATCGTACGGGAGTTCGATCGATCCCGTGTTCGATTTACCCGATCTTCCAGGGTCGATGTACGTCCAGGTCAGAGCCTTGCGGAAATCGCGGAGGAAAAGCGCCGTAAAGGGTCTGTCTCGCGGCCGGCGGGGCAGGTGATGCGGCCGTGACCAGAGGTGCGACACGCGCGCCGAACAGGCACTTCCCCTCCCGGGGCCGCTTCGACTTGCGTTCAAGGTCGGGCACTTCTACGGTTGGACCACAACATCTAGTAGTCACACCGGTGTAAGTTCACCACACCTTGTGTTCGGGATGGGCGTTCAGGGAGGCGATGGAGTGCACTGTCCGTTCTGTCGCAACCCGGACACGCGGGTCGTGGACAGCCGCGCCGCCGAGGACGGGGCGGCGATCCGTCGCCGGCGCACCTGTCCCGAATGCGGGCGCAGGTTCACCACCCAGGAGACGGTGCTGCTGATGGTGAGCAAGCGCAGCGGGGTCACCGAGCCGTTCTCCCGGGAGAAGGTCGTCGCCGGCGTGCGGCGGGCCTGCCAGGGACGCCCGGTCAGCGAGGACTCCCTCGCCCAGCTCGGGCAGCGGGTCGAGGAGAGCATCCGGGGCACCGGCGCGGCCGAGATCGCCTCCCACGAGGTGGGCCTGGCCATCCTCGGTCCGCTCCGCGACCTCGACGAGGTGGCGTACCTGCGCTTCGCGTCGGTCTACCGCAGCTTCGAGACGCTGGCGGACTTCGAGGCGGAGATCGAGCGGCTCCGCGCGGCCCACGGCCCGGAGGGCGAGGAGTAGGCGCCTTCCGGGGGACCGGGACGAGGCGGGCGGCGGCGCGCGACGGCGCGGCGCGACGATGTGGTTGTAACGAGCGTGGTCCGGAGGAGGGGCTCCATCGGGCCCTGGGAGGGGGAAGTCATGACGGAGACCGTGAGCGGCACCGTATCGGGTACGGGGGGCCGGGGGGGCAAGCGCCCGCGCAAGGGCCTGAAGATGAAGCGCGTCTTCACCACCCCGGGCGTCCACCCGTACGACGAGGTCCGCTGGGAGCGGCGCGACGTCGTGATGACGAACTGGCGGGACGGCTCGGTCAACTTCGAGCAGCACGGCGTCGAGTTCCCCGACTTCTGGTCGGTCAACGCGGCCAACATCGTCACCACCAAGTACTTCCGCGGGGCGGTGGGCACCCCGCAGCGCGAGTCGAGTCTCAAGCAGCTCGTCGACCGGGTGGTGGGCGTCTACACCAGGACCGGTGTCGAGCACGGCTACTTCGCCTCCGAGGAGGACGCCGAGATCTTCGACCACGAGCTCAAGCACGCGCTGATCCACCAGATCTTCAGCTTCAACTCGCCGGTGTGGTTCAACGTCGGCACCCGCTCGCCCCAGCAGGTGAGCGCCTGCTTCATCCTCGCCGTGGACGACACGATGGAGTCGATCCTCGACTGGTACAAGGAAGAAGGCGTCATCTTCAAGGGCGGCTCGGGCTCCGGGGTCAACCTCTCCCGCATCCGCTCGTCCAAGGAACTGCTGTCCAGCGGTGGCACGGCCAGCGGCCCGGTCTCCTTCATGCGCGGCGCCGACGCGTCCGCCGGCACCATCAAGTCGGGCGGCGCCACCCGCAGGGCGGCCAAGATGGTCGTCCTCGACGTGGACCACCCCGACATCGAGGAGTTCATCGAGACCAAGGCGCGCGAGGAGGACAAGGTCCGCGCGCTGCGCGACGCCGGGTTCGACATGGACCTCGGCGGCAAGGACATCGTGTCCGTCCAGTACCAGAACGCCAACAACTCGGTGCGGGTCTCCGACGAGTTCATGCGGTCCGTCGAGGCCGGCGGGCAGTTCGGCCTGCGGGCCCGGCTGACCGGCGAGGTCATCGAGGAGGTCGAGGCCCGCTCGCTGTTCCGCAAGATGGCCCAGGCCGCCTGGGAGTGCGCCGACCCCGGCGTGCAGTACGACGACACGATCAACGACTGGCACACCTGCCCCGAGACCGGGCGCATCACGGCCAGCAACCCCTGCTCGGAGTACGTCCACCTGGACAACTCCTCGTGCAACCTCGCGTCGATCAACCTGCTGAAGTTCCTGCGCGACGACGACAGCTTCGACGTCGCGAACTTCGTCAAGGTCACCGAGCTGATCATCACCGCGATGGACATCTCGATCACCTTCGCCGACTTCCCGACGCAGAAGATCGCCGAGACCACCCGGGCGTACCGCCAGCTCGGCATCGGCTACGCCAACCTGGGCGCGCTGCTGATGGCGACCGGCCACGCGTACGACTCCGACGGCGGCCGGGCCGTCGCGGCCGGGATCACCTCGCTGATGACCGCCGTGTCCTACCGCCGCTCGGCCGAGATGGCCGGGATCGTCGGGCCGTACGACGGCTACCAGCGCAACGCCGAGCCGCACAAGCGGGTCATGCGCAAGCACGCCGCGGCCAACGACGACCTGCGCACGCTCGAGGACATGGACAGGGCCCTGCACGCCGAGGCCACCCGGCAGTGGCAGGAGTGCCTGCGGCTCGGCGAGAAGAACGGCTACCGCAACGCCCAGGCGTCGCTGCTCGCCCCGACCGGCACCATCGGCCTGATGATGGACTGCGACACCACCGGCATCGAGCCCGACCTGGCGCTGGTCAAGTTCAAGAAGCTCGTCGGCGGCGGCTCGATGCAGATCGTCAACCAGACGATCCCGCGGGCGCTGCGCCGGCTCGGCTACCTCGAGGAGCAGGTCGAGGCCATCGTCGAGTACATCGCCGAGCACGGCCACGTCGTGGACGCCCCCGGCCTGCGGCCCGAGCACTACGAGGTGTTCGACTGCGCGATGGGTGAGCGGGCCATCGCCCCGATGGGCCACGTCCGGATGATGGCGGCCGTCCAGCCGTTCCTGTCCGGTGCGATCTCCAAGACCGTGAACCTGCCCGAGTCGGCCACCGTGGACGACATCGAGCAGGTCTACCTGCAGGGCTGGAAGCTCGGTCTCAAGGCCCTGGCCGTCTACCGCGACAACTGCAAGGTCGGGCAGCCGCTGTCGATCGCCAAGAAGACCCCGGAGGAGGCCTCCCCGGAGACCGCGGAGAAGGAGCCGGTCGTCCAGGTCGTCGAGGTCGCGAGGCCGACCCGGCGGCGGATGCCGAACCAGCGGCCCAGCATCACCACCCGCTTCACGGTCGGCGGCGCCAAGGGCTACATGACCGCCTCGTCCTACCCCGACGACGGCTTGGGCGAGGTCTTCCTCAAGATGTCCAAGCAGGGCTCCACCCTCGCGGGCGTGATGGACGCCTTCTCCGTGGCGATCTCGATCGGCCTCCAGTACGGCGTGCCGCTGGACACGTACGTGCAGAAGTTCGTCAACATGCGGTTCGAGCCGGCCGGGATGACCGATGACCCCGACGTCCGGATGGCGCAGTCCGTGATGGACTACATCTTCCGGCGGCTCGCGCTCGACTACCTGCCGTACGAGGACCGGGCGGCCCTGGGCATCTTCTCCGCCTCCGAGCGGGCCGCGCAGCAGCGCGGGGAGGACCCGGCCGCGCTGCAGGACGTCGACACCGCAGCCCTGGCGCAGTCTGCGCCCATCGAGAACGGCCAGTCGGCGCCGATCGAGAGCGGGCAGTCTGCGCCGATCGAGGCCAAGCCCGTCGAGGGGCCGTCCGCCGGGCAGCCCGCGCCGGTGGCCGTGCCCGAGCCGCGCCGGGCCGGCGCCTCGCTGGAGAGCCACCAGGGCCGTACGGCCGACGCGCCGCTGTGCATGACCTGCGGCACCAAGATGCGGCCCGCGGGCAGCTGCTACGTCTGCGAGGGCTGCGGCAGCACCAGCGGCTGCAGCTGAACCGCTGTCTGAACGCCCCTGAGCGAAGGGGGCCGGCGAGTGTGCCGGCCCCCTTCGTATTCCTCAAACCATCACGGGCACGCGGACAATCTCGGGTGCTTGAGCGAGCGCACCAGGGTGTAGCAAATAGGCCTATTCGTCGGTGTCGTCCGGGTCTTCGGGGATGCCCAAGTCGGCGCGCATGATCGAGCGGAGGCGTTTGTTGTAACGCCAGAATTCCTCGCCGTGCCCGAATGCCGCCTCCAGGGACTCGCCTTTCTTCGCCGCTCCGGATTCCAGCCGCTTGGCCATTCCGTACCAGGCGCTGAGGTGTTCTCTCAGGGCCCCAGCGGCGGCCAGTACATTGCCAGGGGCCGTCATCTGCGCCACCGCGTGCCGTTCGATGTATGAACGCCGGGAGTCTTCGAGTTCGTCCCGTACGTCGTCGCCGATCTTGCCCTGTCGCAGCGCGTGCAGGAAGTCGACGATGGCCGCGCGATGCCTTCTGATGGCGATGTTCAACGCCACATAGCATGCGCGCCGTTGTTCAAGCTCCGCCTCGCGCCGGGCGCGCTCGTACTCTTCCTGTCGCTGGGCTTTGCCCAGCTCGAACTCCTGCTGCCTGCTTCGGAATGTCGTCCGCTGAGAATAGATGGATGTCGCCACAGTCCCCAGTACGGCGATCACCGAGGCGAGCAGGGTCGCGACGTAGGCATCCACAGGAAGCTCCAGGTTTCACGAGACGGATCAGGGGGGAGGGCGGCGCTTCGGCCATCAAGGAGCCGACGAAGTGCTTGCTCGCGGCTGACGGGATAAGGCTCGCACCATCGCGGATCGGTCGACCTCGGGATGGAGGCTGTGCGTACAAGCATCATTAGTCGCCGCCACACATCGTCATCGGTGCCGAAACGCCAGAGCCATGTGGCTGAATGCCCCCCGTGTGGCCGCAGAAACTTCCTGCAGGCCTTTCCGTCGCTGCCGCTGCGGCCTGCGAGGAGCGTGGTACACGTCATCCCGATCCTTCGCGGCAACAGCGTCAAATGGATGCGACACAATTGCTCACGAAACCGAGTTACCGGCATATGCGTCCGGCGGTTGCGTTGGAATGCGACCACGCCCAGGTGCTCGTGACCCGGCTCACGCGTGCCGGGCTGGCGTTGCTGCGCAAGGCCGACGCCGCCGCGGTGGCGGTGGAGCGCCGGCTCGTGGACGCCTTCACGCCCGACGAGGCCGACCGGCTGCGGGATCTCCTGGAACGCGCCGTCGTCGTCCTGGAGGACAGGCCCCCAGGGGAATGAGACCGGGGAATGAGACCGGGGGCGGGCGTGTTGCCGCAGCCATGGTCATCGGATTCATCGGCAGCGGGAAGATCGGCGGCACCCTCGCGAAGCTGGCGGTCGACGCCGGGCACTCGGTGGTGCTGAGCAACTCCCGCGGGCCGCAGACGCTCTCCGAACTCGTCGCCCGGCTGGGCCCGGAAGCACGCGCCGCCACTGCGGCCGAGGCCGCGGAGGCGGGCGACATCGTGGTCGTCACGATCCCCTTCGGACGGTATCGGGAGGTTCCCGCCGGGCCGCTCGAGGGAAAGATCGTGATCGACACGGACAACTACTACTTCGAGCGGGACGGCCACTTCCCCGAACTCGACGCCGGCGAGACCACCGACAGCGAACTGCTGGCCGCGCACCTGCCGGGAGCCCGGGTGGTCAAGGCGTTCAACGCCATCAACTACGTCCATCTCGCCGAGCAGGGGCAGGCCGCCGGCACGGAGAACCGGCGGGCGCTGCCCATCGCGGGCGACGACGACGAGGCGAAGAAGGCGGTCGCCGAGCTGATCGACTCCTTCGGCTTCGACGTGGTCGACGCCGGCCCGCTCGCGGAGGGACGGCGGTTCCAGCGGGACAAGCCCGCCTACGGGCCGCGGCTCACCGCCGCCGAGCTGCGCGACGCCCTGAGCCGCGGCTGACACCGGACGGAGGCCCGGCGTCCGGCCGGGCCGCCGGCCGCCGGATCAGTCGGTCTCGAAGGCGAGCCGGTCGGTGAGCCAGCGGTAGAACTTGATCGAGAACCTGACCCAGTGGGCCACCATCGTGGTCAGGTGTTCCCTGGTCACGCCGGCCCCGATGTAGACCTGCGAGTCGCCGACGAGGCGGATGTCGCCGTTGTCCTGGGTGAACGTGTACACCTTCGGCCACATCGTGTCGGCGTTCCACTCGTTGAGCGCCGTGAGCAGCATCGGTTTGTCGTCCACCGAGTGCGGCCTGTCGTAGAAGGTGCGTACGGTGAAGAGATCTCCTTCCTTGCCGAACAGGAAGAAGATCGTGAGGTGGGCGGTGGAGATCGCCAGATCGCCCTCGGCGTCTATGGTGTGCTCGATGTCCAGCTCGTCGAGGATCTCCTGGAGGAGATCCCGGTCGGGCTGCACGACCGCTGGGGAAGGCGTCACCGTCCCATCCTGCCGCATGGGCTCGGTTCTACAGTGGCGGATGTGACAAGGGAGCTCCCCGAGGAGTTCGTCGAGTACAGAGCACGGCTGTTCGGGCTCGCCTACCGGCTGCTCGGCTCCGCGGCCGAGGCCGAGGACGCCGTCCAGGACGCCTACCTGCGGTGGAACGCCGCCGACCGGGCCGCGATCGCCGCACCCGGCCCCTGGCTGGCCAAGGTGCTCACCAACATCTGCCTCAACCGGCTGACCTCCGCGCGAGCGCGGCGGGAGGAGTACGCCGGCCCCTGGCTGCCCGAGCCGGTCCTGACCGACGAGCCGTCGGAGACGGCCGAGCAGCGCGACTCGATCTCGATGGCCTTCCTCGTCCTGCTCGAACGGCTCACCCCGGCCGAGCGCGCCGTGTTCGTCCTGCGCGAGGCCTTCTCGTACGGCTATCGCGAGATCGCCGAGGTGCTCGGCCTGTCGGAGGCGAACTGCCGGCAACTGCACCACCGCGCCCGGCAACGGGTGGGGGACCGGCGCCGGTTCGACGCCTCCGCCCCGGTCCGCCGCCGGGTGGTGGAGCGCTTCCTGCGGGCCGCCGAGAAGGGCGACCTCGCGGGCCTGGAGAGCGTGCTCGCCGCCGACGTCGTGGCGTGGGCCGACGGCGGCGGCAGGGCGAACGCCGCGCTGCGGCCGGTCGTGGGGGCGGCCAAGGTCGGGCGATACCTTGCGGGCCTGGCCGCGCGGGCCGCGGGGATGGGCGTCCGCCTCGGGTTCGCCGAGGTGAACGGCGAGCCCGCCGTGCTGACCTTCCTCGACGGCGTGCTGCTCAGTGTGTTCGTCGTGCAGACCGATGGGGAACTGGTCCACGGTCTGCACGTTGTCGTCAATCCCGACAAACTCACCTACCTCGCCGCGCAGTTGTCACAACGGGAGGACGTCGCCGGTTCTTAGGGGCATGAGCGATTCCATCCTCGTCACCGGCGGCACCGGCACCCTCGGCCGCCACGTCGTCGGCAGGTTCGCCGAGGCCGGTGCCGGCGTACGCGTCCTGTCCCGCTCGCCCCGTCCCGGCACGGCGTACGCGTTCGTGCGGGGGGACCTGACAACCGGCGCCGGCCTGGAGGAGGCCGTGCGCGGCGTCTCCACCGTCGTCCATCTCGCCAGCGACCCGCGCCGCCCCGCCACCGATGTCGAGGGCACCCGCCGTCTAGTTGAGGCCGCGCGCGCGGCGGGGACGGGGCATCTCGTGTACGTCTCCATCGTGGGTGTGGACCGGCACCCCTACGCGTACTACCGGCGAAAGTACGAGGCCGAGCGGGTCGTCGAGGCGTCCGGGCTGCCGTACACGATCCTGCGCACCACCCAGTTCCACGACTTCGTGCTCTTCCTGGCACAGTCGCTGGCCCGGCTGCCCGTCGTGCCCGTGCCCGCCGGGTGGCGCTTCCAGCCCGTGGACACGTCCGAGGTCGGCGAACGGCTGGCCGCCCTCGCGCTGGGCGCCCCCGCCGGACGCGCGCCCGACATGGGCGGCCCGGAGATCCTGCCGGCACGTGACCTCGTGAGGGCCTACCTCACGGCCGCCGGACGCCGCCGGCCACTGGTGAGCGTTCCGGTGCCAGGGAAGACGGCGGCCGCCTTCCGGCAGGGCGTCCATCTCGCGCCCGGCCGGGCGACCGGCGTGCGCACGTTCGGGGAGTTCCTCGCCGGCCGGGTCGCCCCGGGGAGGCCGGCCGCCGGGTACGGCGCCGAATGAGCACGCGCGTCCGCGTCTGGCGGCGGATCGAGCTCGGGTATCTCGCGACGACCGAGGTCGTCGTCGGCTCGACGCCGTCCTGCGGCGTACGGCCGCGGCCGGATACCTGCTCTACGCGCTTCCGCATCTGGTGTTCCACCGGCCATCTCCACGGTCTCACCACCGTGGACGTGATCGGGCAGGTCGTGACGCTGATCCTGCAGGTGGTGGTCGCTCTCGCGGTCGCGCTTGCGCGCGACGGAGCGTCATGAGGCCGGGGCTGAGCGCTTGTGGTAGCCGCGCTTACCAGTCTGTGATTGATGAGACACGTGGGGTAACCCTACGCTCACCGGCATGAGCATCCCCACCGAACCCATCGGCAGCCTCCCCCGTCCAGCGACGCTGCTGACCGCCCTGGCCGGCCACGCCGTGGGGCGGGTCGAGGACGACGAACTCGCCGCGCGGCAGGAGGAGGCGACCGCCGACACCATCCGCAGGCTGCAGCGGCTCGGCTGCCCGGTCCTGGTCGACGGTGAGCAGGCCAAGCCGAGCTTCGCCACCTATCCGGTCGCGGGGCTCGGCACGCTCGCGCCGGACGGCGCGGTCATCCCGTTCGCCGATGGGCACACGCGTCAGCTGCCGCGGCTCACCGCAGGGCCGTTCCGCTACGCGACCCACGCCGACGCGTACCTGCGGACGGCCCGCCGGCACACGGATCTGCCGGTCAAGCAGGCCGTCATCGCGCCCTCCGCACTGAGCCTGCTGTATCCGGCCGAGGGCGTCGACGGTTACCCCCGCGAGGTCTTCCTCGACGACCTGGTCGCCGAGGCCGAGGCGGACATCCGCAGGTGCCTCGACGCGGGCGCCCATGTGGTGCAACTGGACTTCACCGAGGGCCGTCTGTCGCTCAAGCTCGACCCCTCGGGCGGCCTGCTGGACGACTTCGTGGCCCTGAACAACCGGGTGCTCGAGCGCTTCACCGCGGCCGAGCGCGCCCGGATCGGCGTGCACACCTGCCCCGGCGGTGACCTGGACTCCACCCACAGCGCCGACGTCGACTACGCCCTGCTGCTCCCCACGTTCTTCCGGCACAGGGTGGGCAGTTTCTACGTCCAGCTCGCGAGCGAGCCCGACCGGGAACGGGTGCTCCACGTGATCGCGGAAACGCTCCCGGCCGAGGCGCGGATCTTCGTGGGAGTGACCGACCCGATCGATCCCGTGGTGGAGACGGCCGAGCAGGTGCGCGACCGCGTCCTGGAGGCGGCCCGGCACCTGCCGCCCGAGAGGCTCGGCACCTGCGACGACTGCGGCTTCGCGCCGTTCGCCGACGACGCCTCGACGTCGCGGGAGACCGCGTTCGCCAAGATCGCCGCGCGGCTGGAGGGCACCAGGCTCGCCGAACAGGCGCTCGGGCTGTAGGCGCTACCAGGAGGCGGTGGGGAACCACCCGTATCCGAACATCGCGGGCAGCCGTACGTCCCAGTAGAGGAACGTGAAGGCGCCGACGACGAGGAAGGTCACGGCGGTGACCGCCGCGATCCGCGTGGGCGACGCCGTGAGCCACTGCGTGAAACGGCCCCTGGTCGCGTAGAGGAGCACCACGAAGAGCAGGGCCATCAAGGTGATGTTGCCGATGGACTGCAGGACGAAGACGGCGGCGCCGTAGAACGGGTTGCGCGTCGCCGCGGCGTACTCGAACAGCTTGTGGAACAGCGGGAACGGACGGCCGACGAGGAACCCGCCGATCAGCGCGCCGACGACGACGAGCCGGGCGTGCGGGAACCGGCCGGACACGCGGGCGAACGGATCGGGCACGACGCGCAGGGCCGCCAGGCCGAGGTAGACGAAGGCCAGGCCGATCAGCCCGAAGACCACGGACGCCTGGATCAGCCGGGGCGGCAGGCCGGAGGACGTCTGCACGGCGGACAACTGGGGAAGCCGGTCGCCGAGCAGCGCCCCGACCGCGCCGTACACCGCGGAGACGACGACCATGCCGAGCGCGAGCCTGCTGAGCGGGCGCAGCACGGCCCTGAACCTGCGGCTGCCCGCGTCCGGAGAGCCGGCCATCGGTGCGATCGCGCCGAACACGGCGATGTTGCACGCGGTGAACGTCCCGGCCAGGCCCGAGACGAACGCGAAGACGGTGCCCGCGGCGAGACCGCCGATCGCCGTCTGCTTGGCGTCGTAGCCGAGCAGGGTGTTGGCGACGTTGTCGCCGATCACGCTGTCCACGAACCGGAACGACCAGAGGGCGGCGATGAGCGCGCCGGCCAGCACGCTGAGGACGACGATCAGGCCACGGCGCCGGGGCACGCCGTCGGAGCGCGAGAGGGACGGGGATGTGGGAAGCGGCAGGGTCCGAGCCATGAAACACCTTTCTCCGGACGAGGACGTGACGGGGGAGGTGCGATCGGGAGCTGCGGAAGCAGGGTCAGGACCGCCCGGCGGCGGCCTGCATCTCGGCGAAGAGCCCCAGGTAGCCGTTGGCGACGATCCGCTCGGCCCGCGCGGCGTACGACTCGGGGTCGTCGGGCGCGATCGTGGCCAGGCCGTCGACGTACCGGTTGAACATGCAGAAGGCGGCGGCGATGAGCACGGTGTCGTGGATTTCCAGGTCGGTCGCGTCCTCGGCGCGCGCCGCGGCGATCTGCTCCTCGCTCACTTCTCTGCCGCCGCGCTGCACGGAGGCCGCGATGCGCAGCAGGGCCCTCATCTTGGGCGTGACCGGTGCGGAGTCGAGGTCGGTGCGCACCTGCTCGACCAGCGTCATCCCCTCGGGCAGCTGGGCGGCGGCGTAGGCGGCGTGCGAGGAGAAGCAGTAACGGCACGCGTTGAGCGACGACACGTACGCCGCGATCAACTCGCGCTCGCCCCGGGAAAGAGTGCTGTCGCCGCGCAGCAGCACCTCGGCGAGCGCGTTCAGCGGCTGGGCGGTCTCGGGGCGGAAGGCGAACAGGCCGCGGATCCCCGGCGCGTCGGATCCGAGGGCGATGTGGGGCATGGACTCTCCCTTGCTGACGGGGGAAGGGGGAAGGGCATCTCCCCAAGCAGCGTCGGCGAGAAAGATCGTCCGGTCAACCTCTGTCTTGCTCACCCTGTCGACGAGCGCCGTGATGTCCCCGCCACGCCGGCGTCGGGCTTCAGACCGTGATCACGAACTCGGCGCCGGCGGCCAGCGCCACCTCGGGGCCGAAGAGCCTGGCCGGGGTGAACGCACCGGGGCGGCCCTCGCCCTTGGCCAGGCGCTGGGCCACCTCGGTGACGGCGCCGGCCGTGAACGTCATGCCCTCGCCGGTGCGCAGCCAGCCCTCACGCACGCGACCGGACGGCCATTCGACTCGGGCACGGCCCCAGGACGATCGGCGCGGACGCTCCTTGGCCGTGGTCGTCGTGACGCGGGCGAGCCGCCGAGTGGCGAAGCCGGCCAGGCCGGGCAGACGCAGCACGCCGCCGATCGCCGGCAGGGCCGCTCGGACGGCAGGGCTGGCCGGGGCGAGAGCCGAGGCGCCGATCACGGACGAGGCACCGCTGGCCTGCCAGGCCGCGAAGAGCTCGCCGCCGCCCAGGGCAGCGGTGGTGACCACGTCGCCGTCGGGGGTGGTCAATCGCTCCGCGGCACCCCCGGCCCGGGCGCGTACCATCCGGCCCTGCCGCACCTCGCGGCCACCGTCGAGCAACGCGTGCACGATGGTGGCGGCCAGGGCTTCGCCGAGGGCGCCGGGCTCGATCGCGACTGACGCGACGGCGTCGACGCGTACTCGCGAAGGCTTCTCCGCGGCCTCCAGCAGATGCAGCAGGATGCTCTCGGTCGCGAGCACGCCGAAGCCCGCGCCGGAGACCAGCGTGCGACCGGTCGCCGCCGCCTCCCGGTCCATGCCGTGGAGCAGCTCGAACGCGCTCAGCTCGTTGGAGACGTCGACGTAGTGGGTGCCCGGTGGGCAGGCCCGCGCGACCTGCGGCGCCGTGACCGCGAACGGCCCCACCGTGTTGATCACGACGGCCGGCGCCTCGGCGGCCAGCCGCGCGCAGACCTCGTCGAGCGAGCCGGTCACCGCCCGGGCGTCCGGACTCACCCGGGTCAGCCGCTCCCGATCGCGGCCGGCCACCACCACCTCGGCACCCGCCTGCCGCAGACGCTCCACCGCCTCCCGGCCGACCCGTCCGGTCGCGCCGAGCACCCAGATCTCGCCCGTCATGTTCGCCTCCATCGGTCATGACATGCCGTGTCATCACTATCGCATAGCATGACATGACGTGTCATCACTAGAATCGGCGACATGGGTCGATGGCAACCGGGTGCGCGAGAACGGCTCGAACAGGCCGCGCTCGATCTCTTCCTCGAGCAGGGGTTCACCGAGACCACCGTGCCGCAGATCACGGCGCGGGCCGGGCTCACGACCCGTACGTTCTTCCGGCACTTCGCCGACAAGCGTGAGGTGCTGTTCGCCGGCGAGGAGTCGGTGCCCGAGCGGGTGGCCCGCTTCATGGCCGAGGCCCCGCCGTCGCTCGGCCCGATGGAACTGATCAGCGAGAACCTGGCCCCCGCCGCGGCCGAGATCTTCGAGGGCCGCAGCCTCGACTACCTGCTACGCCGACGGGCCGCGATCGACGCCGAACCCGCCCTGCACGAGCGCGAGCTGCGCAAGTTCTCGCTGATGTCGCAGGCCCTGGAGCAGGGCTTCCGTGCCCGCGGCGTCGACGAGCTGACCGCCCAGCTGGCGGCGGAGGTCGCCGTGACCACGTTGCGGATAGCGGTGACCCGCTGGCTCAACCAGCATGGCGACCCCGGCCTGCCGGCCACCATCGACCAGACCCTGGCGGCGATGAGGCACCTGACGAACACGCCGTCGGCCTGAGGCCGCGGCCCGCCTGCGGACGCGGGCTCGGCGAACCCGGGAGCGCCGTCAGAGGCTCGTGCCGGTGCGGGCCAGGATGTGCGGCGGGACGGGGTGGGCGGCGGCCCGCGGGTCGGTCACGGGGGCCTGCCACGACGAGGTGAGCGGCAGGACGCCCGCCCACACGTCGTGCGGGTCATCGGCGTCGTCCGGGTGGCCCTCGCGCACCTTGACCGACGCCTCGTCGAGCGGGACCGCGAGAATGGCCGTCGCGGCCAGTTCCCTGCGGTTCGGCTGCCGGGCGTGGTCCCACTGGCCCGGAGCGACGTGCTCGGTCAGGCACCGCAGGGCATCGAGCTTCTCGTCGTCCTCCAGCACGCGCGGCACGCCGTAGATCATCGCGCTGCGGTAGTTGACGCCGTGCTCGAAGACCGACCGGGCCAGCACGAGGCCGTCGACATGGGTGATCGTCACACAGACCGTCGTGCCCCGGGTGAGGCTGCGGCTCGCCACCGAGCCGTGCACGTACAGCTGGGCGTCGTCGAAGCCGTACACCGTCGGCACCACCATGGGATCGCCGTCCACGACGACGCCGAGATGACAGACGAACCCGGCCCGGAGCACCTCGAACAGCGCCTCCCGGTCGGTGCGGCCCTGTTCCCGCAGCCGGCGGTGCCGGGTCCGCGCCGTCGCGGACAGATCACTCATAAGGCGAGATTCAATCAGATAAGGGATGGCCTGCGACGCGCTCAGGGGACGATCTGCGTCTGGACCACGCCGACGAGGTAGGCGGCGCGAACGTGGGGATCGCGCACCATCTTCAGCGCGTCAGCGGGCGGCGTCCAGTCGACCATCACCCCGCAGACCAGTCCGTCGCCGGCCGTGCTCCGCATCGCCGTCAGGTCGAACGCCTTCCTGGTCAGCGCCCTGCGCTGCACCGGGCTGAGGTCCCGCAGCCACGCGCGGAACTGCGCGACCACGTCCGTTGCCTCGCAGGCCGCCGTGTGAAGAGGCCGGCAGTTGTCCTCCGACCACGACAGGGGGAGATGCGCCGGTCCGAGGGCCGGGAACAGCACTCTGTCGCCCTCCAGGCCGTTCGCCGCGAGTTCCGCGTAGGTCAGGGGTTCCTTCAACTCGATGACGAGAGCGACGCCGATGTTCAACTCGCCCAGGTGCGCGGTGGAGACCGCTCCGGCGAGACCGGCCAGAAAGCGCTCGACCTTGCGGCGCTGCCGGAGCGGCCTTCCCGTCCCCTTCAGATACCCCTTCCGCAACACCTCGGTCGCGGCGGTGTCCGGGATGGTCACCAGGTCGATGTTGCCGCCCATCGTGGGATCGAGAGCCACCGTCCGTGGGGGAGTCGCCAGGTGGGCCGGAAGGGGGACGAGCTCGATCGGGACGGTGCCGGGGGCTCCGGTGGGCAGTGTGTTGTCCTCCCGGCTGAAGTCGACGAGAAGGCCCGCCCCGTAATCCGGATGAGCGACGGCCAGGGCGACTCCGTAGGCCGAATACAGTTCGGCCCACTCCTTGCGGCCGATCTCACCGCCGTCTCTCGAGCAGGAGCTCGTCGTGACCAGTGCGGCGGTGAGCGCGATGGAAACCGGCTTGCGCATCCGTGCGAACATCGCCTCCGCCATCCATAGGACGATCATGCTGCCTGTGCATGCTAGGCGGGGGGAGGCGGCTTCTGGCGGGTTCTTTCCCTGTTCGGCATCACGGCGATCGACACAAGCACCCGGCCCGCCCGGCGGGAGTGCCGGGCGGGCCGTGGGATCGCTGTGACGGACCGGATCAGGCGGCCGACGTCGGTCCGGACGTCCTCGGGAACCGGATGACGTTCCCGCCCGTGTAGGCCCGGAGGTCGACGATCTTCCTGTCTCCTCTGTCCCTCCTGGGCCTGCGGCGCAGCGCGGTCCTGATGTCCCTGACCTTGGCGAGCGACGGCACCACCGTGACCATGTTCATTACCCCCCGACCGTGATGGTTCCGTGACCTTGTCGGAATAGATATCGGAGACTCGGTAAAACCGGCGTAAAGCCTCCGCTGTCACGCGGGTCTCAGTAAGGAAGCAGCCGGCCGGAGGGGGTGCGCAGGTCGAGATCGGCGGCGGGACGGCGGATGCGGAGCGGCTTGCGGATCCTGGTGCGTCTCATGGCCTCCTCCTTCCGTGACGTAGGAAGACTATTCGTCTCGCCTGCCATCGTCTTCCGGTTTTCGGGGATAGACCGGATCAGACCCCCGTGCCGGGGACCGTCCGGCTGATCACGGAGATCCGGTTCCAGGCGTTGATCTGCGCGATCGCCACCACCAGCGCGGCCAACTGCTCCTCCGAGTAGTGCTTGGCCGCCTCCTCCCAGACCTCGTCCGGCACCGGGTCGGGCCGGTCGGCGAGCCGGGTCGCGGCCTCGGTCAGCGCGAGCGCGGCCCGCTCGGCGTCGGTGTAGTACGGCGCCTCCCGCCAGGCGGCCACCGACCACAGCCGCTCGTCGCTCTCCCCGGCCTTCTTGGCGTCCCGGCCGTGCATGTCGAGGCAGAAGGCGCAGCCGTTGATCTGGCTGGCCCGGATCTTCATCAGCTCCAGGGTGGGGTGCGGCACCCCGCACTCCCGCAGGAAGCGCTCCACCCCGCTCATCGCCCGGTACGCGTCCGGGGCCAGGTCGCGCACACTGATCCTCGCGGTCATCGCTCAACTCCTCGTCTCGTCGGCCCGCGTCACGCGGGCGAGCTTGTCCGGGTTCAGGACCATGTCGACGGCGGTGACCCGGCCGCCCGCGACGGTGAGGCCGATCACGGAGACCAGCCGGTCGCCGCGGTAGCGCAGCAGCCCCGGCCAGCCGTTCACCACGGCCGGGACCATCTCGTACGGCCCGAACCTGCGTACGCCGAACAGCAGCCTGGCCACCTTGGCCGCGCCGAGAACCGGCCGCCTCCCGGCGCGCACCCGGCCGCCGCCGTCGCTACGGAACACGACGTCCGGGTCGAGCAGCGCGAGCAGCGCGTCGATGTCGTCGCCGGCGCATGCGCGGGCGAAGGCGTGCACCACCCGCCGATGCTCGGAGGGGTCCACGTCGAAGCGGGGCGCGCGCGACGCGACGTGGGCCCGCGCCCGGGCGGCGAGCTGCCGGCAGGCGGCAGGGCTGCGCCCGACCGCCGCGCCCACCTCGGCGAACGTCAGGCCGAACACGTCGTGCAGCACGAACGCCGTCCGCTCGGCCGGGCTGAGCGACTCCAGCACGACGAGCATGGCCATGTTCATCGACTCGTCCAGCGTCACCCGCTCCGCGGGGTCGGCCCGAGTGAGAATCGGCCCGGTGACAAGAGGCTCGGGCAGCCACGGTCCCACGTACTCCTCCCTGCGGTGCCGCGCCGAGCGCAGCACGTCGAGAGCGAGCCGGGAGACCGTGACCACCAGCCAGCCGGTCACGTCCCTGATCTCGTCGCCGCCGTCGGCGGCCCCGGCCGACCGCAGCCGCAGCCAGGCGTCCTGCACGACGTCCTCGGCCTCGTCCAGGCTGCCGAGCAGGCCGTACGCGACGCCGAGCAGCCGGGGCCGCAGAGCCTGGAACTCCGCGTCCAGGCCGGTCACCGCGCTTCCATGGTCGTTCACGCCTTGAGGACGAGACACCTCCTCAGTGTGTGACATCCCTCTGCAGCGGCTGCGCTCGTGGGGAGTCCTGAGCCGGTGCCGGGGAACCTCCGGAGGTGCGGAGGCCGAACGCGACGACGACCGCGCCGAGCACCGCCGCCGCCACAGGGACCGCCAGCGCGGTCCGCAGCCCATCCGGTCCCGCCCCGGCCGCGACGCCGACGGCGGTGACGGCCGACAGCCCGAGCGCCGTGCCGAACTGCATCGCCGTGTAGAGCAGGCCGCCCGCCAGGCCGTGCTCGTCCTCGTCGACGCCCTCCGTCGCGGCCATGGTCAGCGGGCCGTACGCCAGTGAGAAGGACAGGCCGAGCAGGAGCAGCGCCGGAAGCATGGCGGCGTAGGTCCAGTCCATCCCCACGGGCAGGAACAGCGCGTACGCGACCGCCGCGGGCACGATGCCGCCGAACAGCACCCGGGTGTTGCCGAAGCGGTTCACCAGGCGCGGCGTCAGCGTCGGCGCGAGCACCGTGTCGATCCCGATAACCAGCATGGCCAGGCCGGTCTGCATCGTGGTCCAGCCGCGCCACTCCTGGAGATACAGGGTGATCAGGAACTGGAACCCCGCGAACGCGAACAGGAACAGCAGCGCCGCCGCGTTCACCCGCACCAGCGGCGCGGTGCGCAGGATGCCGAGCCGCACCAGGGGCGACGACGACCGCCGCTCGATCGCGGCGAACAGCCCGAGCATCGCCAGCCCCGCCGCGATGGCACCGGCGGTCAGGCCGGGGCCGTCTCCGGGATTCTCCAATCGGACCACCCCGTACGCCAGCAGCAGCATGGCCGCCGTGATGGCGAACGCCCCGGGCAGGTCGAAGCCGCCCGAGGGGTGCTCGCCACCCGTGTCACGGACGAGGACCAGCGCCGCCGCCAGGATCAGCGCGGACAGGATGACCGGCGCGAAGAACACCCACCGCCAGCCGAAGGCGGCGAGCACGCCTCCGGCGACCAGGCCGAGCGAGAATCCGCCCGCCGCCGTGCCCGCGTACACGCCGAGCGCCTTGGTACGCACCGGTCCCTCGGGGAAGTGGGAGGTGACCAGCGCCAGTCCGGCGGGCGCCATGAACGCGGCCGCGACCCCCGTGACGAACCGCGCGGCCAGCAGCATCCAGCCCTGCGTGGCGAGCCCGCCGAGCCCGGAGAAGACCAGGAAGACGGCCAGCCACAGCAGGAACATCCGCCGGTGGCCCAGCAGGTCGGCGGCGCGGCCGCCGAGCAGCATGAAGCCGCCGTAGCCGAGCACGTAGGCGCTGACCACGCCGCTGAGCATCCCGGTGGACAGGCCCAGGTCGGTCCGGATCGACGGCAGCGCCACGTTCAGCGCGCGGACTGCGAGGTGCGGCAGATCCTCGACCGCATCGCCGACAAGTGGTCGCTCCTGGTGATCGCGCTGCTCGACAAGCGGAGCCTGCGCTTCACCGAGCTGCGCCGCGCGATCGACGGGGTCAGTCAGCGGATGCTCGCCCGCACGCTGCGGCACCTGGAACGCGACGGGCTGGTCAGCCGGACGGTGCACCCGACCGTCCCGCCGCGCGTGGACTACGCGTTGACGCCGATGGGCGCGACTTTGCACACCACCATCCGTGCCCTGGTCGACTGGACCGAGGAGCACCAGAACGCCATCGCCGCGGCGCGCGCCGCCTACGACCGGCGCGTGGCCGCCGAGCAGGAGGCCGCCGAGTGCGAAGAGGCCGAACGCCTGGCCGTCGCCCGCGCGGTCCTGCCGATCAGGGGCTGACCGCCGGTACGGGTGCCCGGACGAGCGCGAGCACGCGCCGGGGAAGCGACCTAGGCCGACTCTCTCACGACGAGGCGGGTGGGCAGGATCACCGGGTCCACCGGGCCGCCGCCGTCGATGAGCGTGAGCAGGAGCCGTACGGTCTCCTGCGCGACCTCGGCGAGCGGCTGGCGGACGGTGGTCAGCGGCGGATGCGTGGTGGCGGCCACCGACGAGTCGTCGAAGCCCCCCACGGCCACGTCGTCGGGCACCCGGCGTCCGGCCGCGCGCAGCGTGGACAGCGCGCCGGCCGCCATGAGGTCGGAGGCCACGAAGACGGCGTCGAGGTCGGGCGTGCGCTCCAGCAGCCGCGCCATCGCGCTCTCGCCGCTGAGCTGGGTCCAGTCGCCGTGCTCGATGAGCTTCCTGGAGGCCTTCCTGCCGAGCACGTCGGCGAAACCCTCCAGGCGCTGGATGCCGCCGGGGGTGTCCATCGGGCCGGTGATCGTGGCGATCCTCCTGCGGCCCTGCTCGACCAGGTAGCGGGTCATCTGCCGGGCGCCCTCGCGGTCGTCGGCCGCCGCGTAGGGGATCGTGGTCTCCCGTCCGATGACCGCGCCCTGCGCCACGGCGGGGACCTTCGTCTCCACCAGGGCGTCCACGAGCGTGTCGCCGGCGTGCGTGGACATCAGGAACACGCCGTCGGCGTGGCCGCCGCGCACGTAGCGGAGCACCCGCTCGCGGTCCCCGTCGTCGCCGGCCAGCATGACGACGAGGGACACGTCGCGCTCGGCCAGGCGTTTGATGGCGGTGCGGATCATCACACTGTAGTTGGGGTCCTCGAACAGCTTCTCGTGCGGCTCGGACAGGACCATCACGACCGACCCGGTCCGCTGGGTGACCAGGCTCCTGGCGGCGCGGTTGACGACGTACCCGGTCTCGGCGATGGCCCGGCGGACGGCGGCGTGGGCGGCGGGGCTCACGTACCGGTCGTCGTTGAGCACCCGGGAGACGGTGCCCCGGGAGACGCCCGCCGCCGCGGCCACGTCGTGGATGGTCGGACGTTTCGCCATAGACGTATTTTCCCCCCGCCGATCAGCGTGTTTCCCCGTGTGCATCAGCTTTTCACGGCCCCGCCGGACAGGTCCGTACGCCAGTAGCGCTGCATCGTTAGGAACAGCGCGATCAGCGGGATGAGCGACAGCATCGTCCCCGTGATGATCAGGTTGTACAGCGACGGCTGGTTGGCGCCCGCGGCCAGCAGCGTGTAGAGGCCGACCGTCAGCGGGAACCTGTGGTCGTCGCCCAGCATGATGAACGGCAGCAGGAAGTTGTTCCAGATCGCGACGAACTGGAACAGGAAGATCGTCACCATGCCCGGCGTCATCATCGGCAGCGCCACCTGGCGGAACAGCCGCCACTCGCTCGCGCCGTCCAGCCGGCCCGCCTCCAGCAGCGAGCCCGGGATCGCGGCCCTGGCGTAGATCCGGGCCAGATAGATGCTGTACGGATGCAGGATCTGGGGCAGCAGCACCGACCAGTACGTGTCGGCCAGGCCGGCCTTGGAGAACAGCAGATACTGCGGGATCGCCAGCACCACCGACGGCACGAGGATGCCGCCGATGAGCATGTTGAAGATCAGGTTCCGACCCGGGAAGTCGTACGTGGCGAGGGCGTAGCCCGAGACGGTGGACACCGCGGTCGACAGGACCGCGCCGCCCCCCGCGTACAGGAGGGTGTTGAGCAGCCAGAGCCAGAAGACGCCGTCACGGTAGGCGAACAGGTCGGTCAGGTTGGACAGCAGGCCGGTCCCCGGCGCGAACGTCGAGGTGGAGAACAGCTCGGCCTTCGATTTGGTGGCCGCGACCACCACCCAGCTCACCGGGAACAGGGTGTAGATCGCGCCCAGCACGAGCACTCCGGTCGGTACGATCCCCAGCGGCCGGCGCGGCGCCCGCCGGGCGTGGCCGCGGGTCCGCGGCAGCGCGGTGGCGGCCATCAGCCCTCCCCGAACGCGCGGTTCTTCATGATCCGCAGGAAACCGAACGACAGGACGAGGGAGATCCCGGCGATCACCATGGATGTCGCGGCGGCCGAGTAGAGGTCGCCGGTGACGAACGCGTCGCGGTACACCTTCATCAGGGGGCTCCAGGTCGAGCTGATCGTGTTCGTCAGCGGCCGCAGGGTGGTCGGTTCCGTGAACACCTGGACGGTCGCGATGACGGAGAACACGGTGGTCAGGATGATCGACGGGACCAGGATCGGGATCTTGACGCGCAGCGCGATGCCCAGCTCGCTCGCGCCGTCGATCCTGGCCGCCTCGTAGTACTCCCGCGGCACGGCCCGCAGGTTCGTGTAGAGCACCAGCATGTTGAAGCCGGTGCCGCCCCAGACCGCCACGTTCGCCATGGAGAACGTCACCAGGTCGGCGCTGAGGAACGGGTGCTCGCCGAACGGGCTGAGGCTGGGCAGGTAGAGGAAGCCCCACATCAGCGTCGCGGCCACGCCGGGCACGGCGTACGGCAGGAAGATCGAGATCCGGGTGAGGCGGGCGAGCCGCACGTGCGCGGCGTCGAGCATGAGCGCGAACACGAGGGCGAGCCCCAGCATCAGCGCCAGCACCAGCGCGCCGTATCCGAGGACGCGCAGCCAGCCGGCCCACAGCTCGCCGTCGCCGACGGCGGCCGCGTAGTTGGCGAGCCCGGCGAAGACCTCGGTGCGGGCCCCCTTGCCGAGCCCCAGGCCGGAGACCTTGGTGCGCCGCAGGCTCAGATAGATCGTGTAGCCGATGGGCAGGGCCATGAAGAGCGTGAACAGCGCCATGGCCGGGGCGAGGAACAGGTAGGGCGCGGCGCCCGCGCGGCCGGCGCGGGCGCCTGTCTTCGGAGATCGCATCGTCACTGGGCGAGGCTGAAGCCGGACTTCTGCATGTCGGCGACGGTGGTGTCCTGCATCGTCGCGACGGCGGCGGCGAAGTCGGATTTGGCGGCGACGGCCTTGTCGAAGGCGTCCCTGTAGGCGTTGTACGTCACGTTGACGTTCGGGCCGAAGGTGAAGCCGCGTGCGGTGGCGCCGATGGCGGCGGCCTGCTGCCAGAAGTCGGGCTGGTTGGAGAAGTAGTCCGGCGCCTCGGTCATCAGCGCGGCGCCCTTGGCGGAGGCCGGGTAGACCGCGCCCTCCTTGATCAGCAGGTCGAGCGCCTGCGGGTCGGTGTTGAGCCAGGTGGCGAACTGCGCGGCGGCCGCCTTGTTGGGCGATTTGGCGGCGACGGCGGTGGACGAGCCGCCCCAGAAGCCGCTGTAGTTGTCACCCGCGCTCCACTGCGGCAGCGGGGCGATGGCCCACTTGCCCTTGGCCTTCGGCGCGTTGCTCGACAGCACGCCCGGGCCCCACACCGCCGACGGCCAGGTGAGCAGCTTGCCGTCGTTGAGCGCCTTGTTCCACTCGGGGGTGAAGTACGGCATGCCGTCGATGACGCCCTCCTTCACCAGGCCGCCCCAATAGGAGGCGACCTTCGTGGTGGCCTCGTCGTTCACCGCGACCTTCCAGGCGTCGCCGCTGATCGACCACCACTGCGCGCCCGCCTGCTGGGAGAGGCCGGCGAACCAGCCCGGGTCCTTGCTGGAGAACGTGCCGAGGAAGACCTTCGGGTCCTTCTTGTGCACGGCGCGGGCGGCCTCGGCGTACTCGTCCCAGGTCTTCGGCACCTCGATGCCGTACTTCTCGAACAGGTCCTTGCGGTAGTAGAGCATCATCGGCCCGCTGTCCTGCGGGACCGCGTAGACGGCGTCGGTGCCGAGGGTGACCAGCCCCCAGATGCCCTCGCCGAACTCGGCCTTCGCCTGCGCGGTCTCCGCCTTAAGGTCGGCCACGGCGTCGGCCGCGACGAAGGAGGGCAGCATCTGGTATTCGGCCTGGACCAGGTCCGGCGGGTTGCCGGCCTTGGCGGCGGTGAGGAACTTGGCGGCCGCGTCGTCCCCGCCCGCCTGCTTGCTGACCGTGACCTGGATGTCGGGGTGGGCCTGGTTCCACACCGTGACGATCTTGTCCATGTTCGGGACCCAGGTCCAGTAGGTCAGCTTGACCGGCCCGGCCGGTGCCGCGCTCTGGCTCGCGGCCTCGGAGGACGGCTCCTCGGTGCCGCCCGAGCAGGCCGCCGACAGTGCGGTGGTGAGGATCGCGACGGCCGCCACTGCTAACCGGTTCACACGCATAGGGCCCTCCAGGCAGGGGGGGAGAGGGGGATGGGAGGATGAAACGTTCTGGGAGCGTTCACAGAGTGGAAGGTCCCTCAGGTGCTGTCAATGGCCGTTACCCGGTTGTTAACGCCCCGTCCCTATCAGCGCAAATCGCATGCACCTTCACGCCTGGGCGGCTGTGCGCTACTGTGCACGTTCACAGAAGCAGAATCGAGGGGGAGACGTGCCCGGATATCCCGTCCTGCCCGAGGGCCTCGCCTACGGCGGGGACTACAACCCCGAGCAGTGGCCGGAGGACGTGTGGCGGGAGGACGTCCGCCTGATGCGGGAGGCCGGGGTGAACCTGGTCACCGTGGGGGTCTTCAACTGGGGGCTCATCGAACCGGAGGAGGGCGAGTACGACTTCGCCCGGCTCGACCGGATCCTCGACCTGCTTCACTCGGCCGGCGTGTACGCCGACCTCGCCACCCCCACCTCGTCGCCGCCCACGTGGTTCCGCCGCCGCTACCCCGGCAGCCGCCTGGTGGACCGGGAGGGCCACGTGCTCGGCGGGGGCTCCCGGCACAGCTTCTGCCCGAGCTCGCCCGACTACGCCGCCGCGTCCGAGCGGGTCGTCACCGCCCTGGCCCGGCGGTACGCCGGCCACCCCGCCGTGGCCATGTGGCACGTGCACAACGAGTACGGCTGGGCCAACGCCCACTGCTACTGCCCGACGTCGGCCGAGGCGTTCCGCGCCTGGCTGAGGGACAGGTACGGAGACGTGGGCGCGCTCAACGCCGCCTGGGGCACGACCTTCTGGGGGCTGACCTACGGCTCGTTCGAGGAGGTCGAGCCGCCCGTGGCCGCGCCGGTGGGCCTGCTCACCGGGCTCCAGCTCGACTTCATGCGGTTCTCGGTCGACGCCCACATCGCCTGTTTCCGCAGGGAGCGGGACACGATCCGCCGGTTCTGCGACCTGCCCGTCACGACCAACTTCATGATCCCCAACTGCAAGCCCATGGACTACTGGCGGTGGGCGGCTGAGGTCGACGTGGTGGCCAACGACCACTACCTCGACTCGGGGCGGGCCTATCCGCAGATCGAACTCGCCATGGCCGCCGACCTCACCCGCTCGGTGGCCGGAGGCCGCCCCTGGATGCTGATGGAGCATTCGACGGGCGCGGTCAACTGGCAGCCGCGCAACCTCGCCAAACGGCCGGGGGAGATGCGCCGCAACACGCTCGCCCACGTGGCGCGCGGCTCGGACTCGGCGATGTTCTTCCAGTGGCGCGCCTCCCGCTACGGAGCGGAGAAGTTCCACTCGGCGATGGTGCCGCACGCCGGGACCGACTCGCGGATGTGGCGCGAGGTGGTGGCGCTCGGCGCGGACCTGCGCGAACTCGCCGGGGTGAGGGGCTCGCGGGTGGCGGCCGAGGTCGCCGTGGTGTGGGACTGGGAGTCCTACTGGGCGCTCGAGTTCGAGTGGCGGCCGTCGGCCGACCTGCGCTTCCGGGAGCGCGTCGAGGCCTATTACGAGGCGCTGTGGCGGGAGCACGTCACCGTCGACTTCGTCCATCCGTCGGCCGACCTGTCGCCGTACCGGCTGGTCGTCGCGCCGAGCTCCTACCTGCTCGGCGAGGCGCCGGCGAAGAACCTGCACCGCTACGTGGAGGCGGGCGGGCACCTGCTCGTCTCGTACTTCTCCGGCATCGTGGACGAGAACGACACCATCCACGCGGGGCCCCATCCCGGGGCGCTGCGCGAGGTGCTCGGCGTTGCCGTCGAGGAGTTCCACCCGCTCCGCGAGCACGAGACCGTGACGCTGGAGCCCTTCTCCGCGACCGGCCGGATCTGGTCCGAGCGCGTACGGCTCGCGGGGGCGCGAGCCGTGCACGAGTTCGCCGACGGGCCCGACGCCGGGCACCCCGCCGTCACCCGGCACGAGCTGGGCGCGGGCACCGCGTGGTACGTGTCCACCGCCCTGGACGCCGGGTCCGGCCTGCGCGGGCTCCTCGGCCGGGTGCTCGACGGCGCGGGCGTGTCCCGGCCGCGCGGCCTGCCCGACACGCTGGAGCTCGTGTGGCGGGGCGACCACCTGTTCCTCATCAACCACGGGGACGCGCCGGTCACCGTGCACGGGGTGACCGGCACCGGAGTGCTCGACGGCGCCGCGTACGACGGTTCGGCGACGGTGCCCACCGGGGGCGTCGTGGTGGTCCGCACCGCTTGAGACTCCCCGGCGCCGTGCCGCACCTGACCGGCGACGCGGCGCCGGGGCCCGCACAATCGAACACGGGGGAACACGGCTCGTCCTCTCCTGACCGGAGGATCTCATGGCTCGATTCCTGGCGGCCCTGCTGTGCGCGATGGCCGCGCTGTTCACCACCGTCGCCCCGGCAGTGGCCGCGGCACCGGCCGGCGGCGGCCGGAAGCCGGGCGGCCCACCACCCCACCTCGCGATCAGGGGCGCCGACGTGTCGAGCCTCGCCAAGTCCGAGGCGCTGGGCGGGACGTACCGCTACGCGAACGGGCGGCGGGGCGACGCGCTGGCGATCCTGCGGCACAGCGGGGTCAACTACATCCGGCTCAAGGTGTGGGTGAACCCCGCCGACGGCTACAACACCAAGAACCAGGTGCTCGCGATCGCGAAGCGGGCCAAGGCGCTCGGCATGGGCCTGCTGGTCGACTTCCACTACTCCGACTCCTGGGCCGACCCCGGCAAGCAGAACAAGCCCGCCGCCTGGTCCTCGCTGTCCTTCGAGGAACTGAAGCAGGCGGTGTACGACCACACCTACGACGTGCTGAGCGCGCTGAAGGCGCAGGGCACGACGGCCGACATGGTGCAGGTCGGCAACGAGATCAACGGCGGCCTGCTGTGGCCGGACGGCCGGTGGGACGCCTGGCCGGGAATGGCCGCCCTGCTGGGCGCCGGGTACGACGCGGTCAAGGCGGTGTCGGCCGGAACGAAGGTCGTGCTGCACCTGGCGGACGGCGGCGACAACGGCCTCTACCGGTGGTGGTTCGACACCGCCGCGTCCTACGGCGTCCGCTACGACGTGATCGGCCTGTCGTACTACCCGTTCTGGCACGGCACCCTCGCCGCGTTCCAGGCCAACCTGAACGACGTCGCCGCGCGGTACGGCAAGCCGGTCGTGGTGGCCGAGACCGCCTATCCCTTCACGACGGCCGACGACGACGGCTGGGAGAACATCGTCACCTCCGCCGAGCCGTACCCCGGATATCCGGCGACCCCCGCGGGTCAGGCGGCGTTCGCCCGTGACCTGACGAACATCGTGCGGGCGGTGCCCGGCGGGCTTGGCCTGGGGGCCTTCTGGTGGGAGGCCACCTGGACGGGGGTGAAGGGCAACGGCTGGGATCCCGCCGACCCGTCGTCGGGCAACGCCTGGGAGAACCAGGCGCTGTTCGGCTTCGACGACCGGGCGCTGCCCGCGCTGCGGGAGTTCGCCCGCCGCTGAGTATCGAAGCGTCCCTCGCCGTGGCGACCTGACCTCGTGACGGCGGGGGTTCGGGGGCGTCCGTCCATTCCTCTCCTGACCGGAGGACTCATGAGAAAGATCCTGGCGGCGCTGGTCGTATGCGCCGCCGCGGTGCTCCCCGCCGCGCAACCGGCGCAGGCCGCCACCCCACTGACCATGCTCGGAGCCGACGTCTCCTCCGTGCAGCGCTCCCTCGACCTGGGGGCGAAGTACTACGACGCCAGCGGCGCCCAGAGGGACCCGCTCGACATCCTCAAGGGCGTCGGCGTCAACTACGTCCGCCTGCGGATCTGGAACAACCCGGCCAGCGGCTACAACAACAAGGCGAAGGTCCTGCAGTACGCCAGGACGGTCAAGGCCAAGGGCCTGAAGCTGATGATCGACTTCCATTACTCGGACACCTGGGCGGATCCCGGCAAGCAGTACAAGCCCGCCGCGTGGGCGAGCCACGGCATCGGCCAGTTGCAGACCGACGTCTACAACTACACCTACGACGTGTGCTCCAGCCTCAAGGCCCAGGGCACCACCCCTGACAGCGTGCAGATCGGCAACGAGATCAACGTCGGCATGCTGTGGAACGACGGCAAGGTCGTCAACAACGACTTCACGAACCTGAGCCTGCTGCTCAAGGCCGGCTACAACGCGACCAAGGCGTGCAACTCCGGCACTCAGGTGATCATCCACACCGCGAACGCCGACAGCGACGCGCACGCCCGTTGGTTCTACGACGGCATCCGGGCCAAGGGCGTCCCCTGGGACATCACCGGCCTGTCGTACTACTGCATGTGGCACGGCACGCTGTCCAACCTGTCCAGCGTGATCTCGGACATGCGGTCCCGCTACGGCAAGCCGGTCGTCATCGCCGAGACGGCCTACCCGTTCACTCCTGACAACGCCGACTGGGAGGGCAACTCGGTCACGTCGGGCTGCCCGGGGTACGGCCTCACCTGGCAGGGGCAGGGCGCCGAGTTCGCGGCGGTGCAGAGCACGGCCCGCAACGCGGGTGCCGTCGGAGTCTTCTACTGGGAGCCGACGTGGTACGCCGTGCCCGGCAACGGCTGGGACCCGGCGAACATCAACGGCACCGGCGACGGCTGGGACAACATGGCCGTCTTCGACTGGACCGGCCACATCAACCCGAACGTCAGGTGGACCCCGTAACCGCCTGAAACCAAGCGGGCCGTCCTGAGGGTGCACCCCTCCGGGCGGCCCGCCCCTCCGGCACACGGGCCGGCCCGCCTTCAATCGAACAGGTCGTCGGCTGATTTGACCTTGGGGGCCTTATGCAGCCATGCGCCCAGTTGGTCGAGGCTCTTGCATCGGTTGATCCGTTCCGCCGCGTCGTCGGAAAACTCCACGCCGCGCATCTCCAGCACCCTGACGATCCCCGCGATCAGCGTCGCCTCCGCCTGCCCCAGGGCGCGGCCCGCTTCGATCCAGTGAGGGAAATATTTCTTACCGAGGTAGTCGAAGTCCTGCATGGTCTTACTCATCGAACAACTCGTCGGACGAGGTGATGACGGCGGCCCTACGGACCCAGGCCTCCAGTTGGTTCGTGTCCTCACACCGCTGGATCCGTTCGCGTGCGTCGTCGGAGATCTCCAGGCCTCGGGCGTCCAGCACGGTCAAGATCGATTTGATCTCGCCTTTTACCTCGCCTTTCACCTCGCCTTTGGCCAGCCAGTGGGAGAAGTACTTCTCGCCGAGGTAGTCGAAGTCCTGAATGGTGGTCACCATCTCCTCCAGACGCTTGACCGTCACATCCCGTAGCGAGCTGATCACGTAGCTCAAATATACTCTGGCGCGATCCTCATCCAATGTCGCCAGCCCCGCCAGCATCGCCTCCAGCACCATCTCGTTGTCGGACTCGTCGGGGTGTGCCACGGCCGAGAGGACGGCGAGTTCCGGGCAGGCGCGGGCCTGGTCGGGGTTGGTGATGAGGGGCATGCGGCCGGGGTCGATCACGAGCGGCGTGATGGCGCCGTTCGGGCCCAGCCGGATCGTCCTCTCGCACCAGCGGGCCATCGACCGATCCGGGCAGATGACCAGCAGTGCGGTGTCGCACTTGTGCTGCGATCGCAACGTCGTGATGTAGACCGGCCAGCTGAAGCGCTTGCCATAGTCCCGGCCGAGCTGAACCTCCACGATGACGGCCATCACCGCGGTTCCGGTCTCGTCCCGTACGACCACCACCGAGTCGGCGCGGAACTCGATCGGCGATTGACGGCTATTAAAAGCGCTCAGGGCTCGGGGATGGCTTCCCATTCGCGGCAGGGGGTGAGCGCGTGGTGCTGGTAGATGACGCCGACCGCGGGGCGGGACCAGCCGAGTGCGACGGTGTCGCCGTCCGTGTACGGAACCGGCTCGCCGAGGTCGGCGGCGGTCACGGGCTGGCCTCCGGGGCCGCAGACGCACTCGGGGCTGCCCTCGTGGTCGATCACGTCGTCGAGCGGCATCACATGCACGAACCTGTCCATCTCACCTACCTTGGCGGGGGATTGCGGTCACATTACCTCAAACAGGCATTAATCGGAATAATTTGGACAAATCCGGAGCGACTTCGACCCATTGACCTTTGTTGGGATGGACGGCAAACTAACTCCACAATCGCCGGATGAGCCGATGGAGTGCCGCAATGCCGTACCGTCCCCCATTGATCGCGCGCGAGTTCTTCGTGGCGGATCCTCCCGAGCTTCCGGTGCGCGAGCCGGGCGAGGCGGGCCTGTCCGCGCTGACCAGCGCGGATGTGGTGGCCTCCGACGGCCAGGGCGTGACGCTGAAGGGCTCCACCTCGGCCGAGGAGACGCTCGTCGTGCAGATCACGGTCGCGGGTGAGGGGGTGATCCGGGTGCGCCTGTCGGAGGACCCCGACGCGCGCACCCGGTCCGCCCGCGCGATCTCCATGGTCACCCCCGGCGAGTACGGCGAGGCCGTCGTGGAGGCGAGCCACAGCCGCGTGATCGTCGACGCGGGATCGCTGCGTGCCGAGGTGCGGCTGAACCCGTGGAACCTGCGCTTCACCGACCGGGCCGGCCGGACGCTGGTGGAGCAGGACCCGGGCCACCCCGACATCAGCGGCCGGCTGCGCACGCTGCCGTTCGGCCGCTCCGCCGTCGACGGCGCCCCCGTCGCCTACCACGACACGTTCGTGGCCCCCGCCGACGAGGCGTTCGGCGGCTTCGGCGAGTCGTTCACGCCGCTCGACAAGCGCGGCCAGCGGCCGCTCATGTGGAACTTCGACGCGTTCGGCGCCGAGTCTCAGCGCGCGTACAAGAACGTGCCCTTCTATCTGTCCAGCAGGGGTTACGGCATCTGCGTCGACAGCGGCACGCCGGTCGAGTTCGACGTGTGCCAGTCCACGCACAGCGCCGTGCAGATCATCGTGCCCGACGACATCATCGACTACTACGTCATCGCGGGACCGGCCCCGGCGGAGGTCCTGGACCGGTTCGACCGGCTGACCTGCCGGCCGCAGCTGCCGCCGAAGTGGGCGTTCGGCACCTGGATCTCCTCGGGCTTCTTCCGTGACAGCCAGGAGCGCGTGCTGGAGCGCGCCAGGAAGATCAGGGAGCGGGGGATCCCCTGCGACGTGCTCCACCTCGACTGCTACTGGCAGGCGGACGGGCACTGGTCCGACCTCCAGTGGGACCCGGAGACGTTCCCCGACCCGGTGGGCATGCTCGCCACGCTCAAGGAGCAGGGCTTCAAGGTCTGCCTGTGGATGAACTCCTACGTCTCGCACCTCAGCCCGGCCTTCGCCGAGGCCTCGGAGAGGGGCTACTTCCTCAGGACGCGCGGCGGCGAGACCTACGTCGCCGACACCTGGCACGGTTCCTACCCGGCCTGCGGCATCGTCGACTTCACCAACCCCGAGGCGGTGGAGTGGTTCAAGGGCCTGCTGCGCGACCGTCTGCGTGAGGGCGTGGCGGCGTTCAAGACCGACTTCGCCGAGGGGGTGCCCGCCGACGCCGTGGCCTTCAACGGCATGACCGGCACCGAGCTGCACAACGTCTACACGCTGCTGTTCAACGACATCGTGGCGGAGGTGACCCGCGAGGTGAACGGGCACGACCTGGTCTGGGCCCGCTCGTCCTACCTCGGCGGTCAGCGCCACTCGGCCCAGTGGAGCGGCGACGTCGACACGACCTACTCCGCGATGGGCAGCACGATCAGGGGCGGGCTGTCGCACGGGCTGTCCGGAGTCCCCTTCTGGAGCCACGACGCGGGCGGCTTCACCGGCACGCCGAGCCCGGACCTCTACATCCGCTGGTCGCAGTTCGCCGCGCTGTCCCCGCTCGTACGGTTCCACGGCACGACCACCCGGGAGCCCTGGGAGTTCCCGGCGCACGCCGAGCAGGCCGCCGTCGAGGCCCTGCGGCTGCGGTACCGGCTCATGCCGTACATCTACTCGGCGGCCGTCACCGCGGCCGAGACGGGCGCGCCGATGCTGCGCGCGCTGTGCGTCGACCATCCCGACGATCCGGTGGCCTGGCAGGCGGACCTGCAGTACCTTCTCGGCACCGACCTGCTCGTCGCCCCGATGACCTCGGCCGACGGCACCAGGAAGGTCTACCTGCCCTCGGGGGTGTGGGTGGACTACTGGACCGGTGAGGCGGCCGACGGCGGACGCTACGTCACGGTGTCGCCGCCGCTCGACCAGATCCCCCTGTTCGTACGGCACGGCTCGCTGATCCCGGTCACCGAGCCGGGCGACACGGTGGCCGACGAGCCCCGGGTCTCGCTGCTCGCCTTCGGCGTGCCGGAGCGCGAGAGCCGTACGACGATCAGGGACCTGGACGGGGACACGACGGTCACGGCGGTGAGGGACGGCGACCGGCTGGTCGTCACCGCCGAGGGCCCCAAGCAGATCGACGGCGTCGAGTTCGTGGGCCCCGGCGTCCCGGTCGTCATCAACTAGAGAAACCCCCCTGGAGAAACACCATGTTCAGAGTAGGCAGGAGCGCGGCGGTGGCGGCACTGGCCGCGGCCGCACTGGCGCTCAGCGCGTGCGGTGGATCCTCTGACGATTCCGATAGCGGCAGCGGCAGCGGTGGCGGCTCCGCGGAGGGCAGGACCCTCACCCTCTGGCACTACGAGACCGGCAACAGTGCCATGGGCACCGCCTGGGCCCAGGCGATCAAGGATTTCGAGGCGAGCCACCCCGGCGTCAAGGTGAAGTTCGAGGAGAAGGGCTTCGAGCAGATCCAGAAGACGGCGTCGATGGTCCTCAACTCCGACGAGGCGCCCGACATCATGGAGTACAACAAGGGCAACGCGACGGCCGGTCAGCTGTCCAAGCAGGGCCTGCTCACCGACCTGTCGGAGGAGGCCACCAAGCGCGGCTGGGACAAGCTGCTCAGCCCGTCGCTGCAGACCACCGCCAAATATGACGAGCGGGGCATCATGGGCTCGGGCAAGTGGTTCGGCGTGCCGAACTACGGCGAGTACGTGATGGTCTACTACAACAAGGACATGTTCGAGAAGGCGGGCGTCAAGGTGCCCACCAGCTTCGACGAGTTCACCGCCGCGCTCGACGCGTTCGCGAAGAAGGGCACCACGCCGATCGCGATGGCGGGCGCCGAGTACCCCGCCCAGCAGCTGTTCTACCTGCTCGCGCTGAACAAGGCCAACCGTGCCTGGATCGACTCCTTCGAGCTCTACAAGGGCAAGGTCGACTTCCACGGTCCCGAGTTCACCTACGCCGCGCAGACCATCTCCGACTGGGTGAAGAAGGGGTACATCGGCAAGGACTCGGCCGGCATGAAGGCCGAGGACATGGGTGTGGCGTTCATCGGCGGCAAGTACCCGATCATGGTGTCGGGCAGCTGGTGGTTCGGCCGCATGCAGGAGGAGATCAAGGACTTCAAGTGGGGTTCGTTCCTGTGGCCCGGCCAGTTCGCCCCCGGCTCCAGCGGCAACATCTGGGTCGTGCCGGAGAAGTCCGAGAACAAGGACCTCGCCTACGACTTCATCGACATCACGATGAAGAAGGAGATCCAGAACCTGCTCGGCAACTCGGGCGGCGTCCCGGTCGCGGCCGACCCCACCGCGATCACCGACGCGCAGAACAAGGAGCTCATCGAGAACTTCAACAAGCTCTCGACGCAGGACGGCCTGGCCTTCTACCCTGACTGGCCGGCCCCCGGCTACTACGACGTGCTCGTCGCCGGCGTACAGGAACTGATCAACGGCAGCAAGAAGCCCGAGGAGGTCCTGGACGAGATCGCCCAGCCGTACAACGACAACCTGGCCGACATCGCCGAGTGACTCTCCCCGACTCCGGCGGCGGGGCTGCCTGACCGGCCTCCGCCGCCGGACCCCCTTTTCGAAAGGCTCCGCACATGGCACCACCCGGCGCGGGCACCGCCCGCCCGCGCGGGAGGGGCGGCTACTGGCTCTACCTGGTTCCGAGCCTGGTGCTGTTCCTCGCGATCATCGTCGTTCCGTTCCTGATGAATGTCGCGACGAGCTTCACCCGCTGGTCCGGCGTCGGCACCCCCAAATGGATCGGGCTCGACAACTACACCAAGCTGTTCAGGGACGAGCGCTTCTGGGCCTCCTTCCAGCACAACGTCGCGCTGATCGTCGCGATGGCCGTGGTGCCCACGATCATCGGCCTGATGCTCGCCGCCGCGCTGTTCGACTACATCGCCAAGCGGTTCGGCGGGCGTACGGCCTCGGCCCTGCGCGCGGCGTTCTACCTGCCGCAGGTGCTGCCCGTCGCGGTGGCCGGCGTGGTCTGGGGCTGGATGCTCCACCCGTCGTACGGCGCGGTCAACCAGATCTTCGGGCTCGAGGTCAACTGGCTGGGCGACCCGGACATCGCGCTGGCGACGGTCATGGCGATCATGGTGTGGTTCCAGCTCGGGTACCCGGTCGTCATCTTCATGGCCGGGCTCCAGCGAGTCGACCCCTCGTTGTACGAGGCGGCCGAGATCGACGGCGCCTCGTGGTGGCGCAGGTTCTGGCACATCACGATTCCGCAGATCCGGCCGGAGATCTTCGTGGTGCTGCTGACCTGCACGATCGCGGCGCTCAAGGTGTTCGGGCCGATCTTCGTGCTGACCAGGGGAGGCCCCGGCTCCGCGACCATGGTGCCGTCGTACTTCTCCTATCTGAACTTCTTCCAGAAGGTCAACGTCGGGTACGGCTCGGCGATCGCGACCGTGCTCGCCCTGATCATCGTCGTGGTGACCTTCCTCTTCCTGCGGGTCCAGGAGCGCGACCAGGAGAGTGAGTCGTGACCCCCGATCGCACCATCCGCCAGCCGGGACGATGGGCCGTGCTCGCGGCACTGGTCGTGCTCGCGGTCGTGATGCTCTTCCCGTTCGTCATCGTCACGCTCAACGCGTTCAAGTCACCGGCCGAATACTCCTCGGGCGGCCCGCTGAGCCTGCCCCACGGGCTCTACCTGGACGGGATCGTCGCCTTCTGGAACCGCGTCGACTTCGGCCTGAAGCTGTGGAACAGCCTCCTGATCAGCGGTGTCGTCGCGGTGGCCGCCGTGGTGCTGTCGGTGCTCAACGCGTACGCGCTGGGGATCGGCAAGGTCCGCGGCCGGCTGTGGATCCTCGTGCTCTTCCTGGTCGCCAACACGCTGCCGCAGGAGGCGCTGGTCTACCCGCTCTACTACCTGTCGAAGGAGGTGGGGCTGTACGACTCGAAGCTCGCCGTCATCCTGATCTTCACGGTGATCCAGGCGGCCTTCGGGACCTACCTGCTCTCGTCGGTGCTCGGGCAGTTCCCCCGGGGGATCCTGGAGGCGGCCGAGATCGACGGCGCGAGCAGATCGCGGATGCTGTGGCGCATCGTCGTGCCCATCAGCCGCCCGACCCTCTCGGTGCTGCTCATCTTCTTCTTCATCTGGACGTGGAACGAGTTCTTCCTGCCGATGGTGTTCCTCATCGCCAACGACAACCAGACCGTGCCGGTCGCCCTGGGCGTCCTGCAGGGCGAGAAGATGATGGACGCCACCATGTCCAGCGCGTCGGCGCTGCTCGGCATCATCCCGGCTGTGGCCTTCTTCCTGATCTTCCAGCGCACGCTGACCCGTGGCGTCACGGTCGGCGCCATCAAGTAACACCCCCCAAGTAACGCGTCACTACCTGACCTGGAGGCGCAATGTCCCATCGCCGTTCGGCGATGCTGTCCGCGTCGGCCGCCCTGGCTCTGGCACTGAGCCTGGCCGCCGGCCCCGCGAGGGCGGCCGACGACTATCCGTTCCGGAACCCGTCGCTGCCGCTCGCCCAGCGCGTCGACGACCTGCTCGGCCGGCTCACGCCGGACGAGAAGGTCGCGATGCTGCACCAGTACGCCCCCGCGATCGACCGTCTCGGCATCAAGATGTTCAAGACGGGCACCGAGGCGCTGCACGGCGTCGCCTGGTCGACCGACTACACGAACAACGGCGCCGTGGTCACCGCCAAGGGCACCGTCTTCCCTCAGGCGCTCGGCCTGGCCAGCACCTGGGATCCGGCCCTGATCAAGCGTGTGGGTTCCGCGGTGGGCGACGAGGCCCGCGGCTTCCACGCCGAGAACCCCACGGTGTGGGGGCTCAACCTCTGGGCGCCCGTCGTCAACCTGCTGCGCGACCCCCGCTGGGGACGCAACGAGGAGGGTTACTCGGAGGACCCGCTGCTGACCGGCGCCATCTCCACGGCGTACGGATCGGGCATGGTGGGCGACGACCCCGACCACCTGAAGACGGCTCCCACGCTGAAGCACTACCTGGCCAACAACAACGAGGTCAACCGCGACACCACGTCGTCGGAGCTGCCGCCGCGGGTGAAGCACGAGTACGACGAGGCGGCCTTCAAACCGGCCATCGAGGCCGACGCGGCGACCGGCGTGATGGCGTCGTACAACCTCGTCAACGGCCGGCCGAACACGGTCAGCCCGGACCTCGACGACGTGGTCCGCTCCTGGACGAAGCGGACGCTGTTCAACGTCTCCGACGCCTGGGCGCCGAACAACCTCGTGCAGACCGAGAAGTACTACGCCACCCAGCCCGAGGCCGCCGCCGCGCTGATCAAGGCGGGCCTGGACAGCTTCACCGTGGACGACACCAACGGCGGCCCGACGGTCGCGTCCGTCAAGGAGGCGCTGTCGAAGGGCCTGCTCAGTCAGTCGGACGTGGACGACGCCGTCCGGCACCAGCTCGGCGTCCGGTTCCGGCTCGGCGAGTTCGACCCCGACGGCGGGCCGTACGCGAAGATCACCAAGGACGTGGTCAACAGTCCGGCCAACCAGAAGCTGAACCGCGAGACCGCGGCCAAGGCCATGGTGCTGCTGAAGAACTCCGGCGGCGCGCTGCCGCTGAAGCCCGGCAAGAAGGTCGCCGTGGTCGGCCCGCTGGCGAACGTGCTCTACACCGACTGGTACTCGGGCAGCCTGCCGTACAAGGTGACCCCGCTCGACGGGATCAAGGAGCGGGCGGCGTCGGTGACCTCCTCCGAGGGCGTCGACCGCATCGCGCTGAAGGACGTCGCCACCGGGAAGTACATCAGCGCGCCCGCGGCCGGCGGTGACCTGAAGGAGAGCGCGACCTCGGCCGGCGCCACCGAGCAGTTCGACGCGTTCGACTGGGGCCAGGGCGTGCTGACCCTGCGCAGCGTGGCCAACGGCAAGTACGTCAGCCGGGCCAACTGGGCGACGCTCGCCAACACCTCCGAGCAGCCGTCCGGATGGTTCGTGCAGGAGCAGTTCAAGCTGGAGCAGCAGTCCGACGGGACCTACCTGCTGCGGTACGCCGGCTACGAGACGACCGAGAGCTGGTTCGGGTCGGACCCGTACGTCAAGGCGGCGGCCGACGGCACGCTGAGCCTGACCTCCGCCGACCAGGCCACGCACTACGCCAAGGAGGTCGTCTCCAGCGGCGTCGACGACGCGGCGGCCAAGGCCAAGGCGGCCGACGTGGCGGTCGTCGTGGTGGGCAGCATGCCGTTCATCAACGGCCGCGAGGCCCACGACCGCACTGACATGAACCTCGCCGAGCGGCAGGAGGCGCTGGTCAAGGCCGTGAAAGCGGCCAACCCGAACACGGTGGTCGTGCTGGAGAACAGCTACCCGACGACGATCAACTGGGTGCAGGACAACGTCCCGGCCATCCTGTGGACCACCCACGCGGGCGCCGAGACCGGGCACGCCCTCGCCGACGTGCTGTACGGCGACGTCAACCCGGCAGGCCGGCTCACCCAGACGTGGTACCGCTCGGCGGACGAGCTGCCGGGCATCCTCGACTACGACATCGTCAAGAAGGACCGGACGTACCTGTACTACCAGGGCAGGCCGCTCTACCCGTTCGGCTACGGCCTGTCGTACACGTCGTTCGCCTACCAGGGCCTCAAGGCGGTGCGGAAGGGCGACGCGTACGAGGTCTCGGTGAAGGTGACCAACACCGGCTCCCGGGCCGGCGACGAGGTCGTGCAGCTCTACACGCACCAGCACCGCTCGCGGGTGAAGCAGCCGGTGAAGCAGCTCCGCGCGTTCCAGCGCGTGACGCTGGCGCCGGGCCAGACCAGGACGGTCGCCTTCAGCGTCGCAAGGAGCGACCTCGCGCTCTGGGACGTCACGCGGAACAAGTGGACCGTCGAGAACGCCACCCACGACGTGCTCGTGGGGTCGTCCTCGGCGAACATCCGGCAGCGGGCGACGATCAACGTGCAGGGCGAGAACATCCCCCACCGCGACCTGTCGAAGACCACCCGGGCGGTCGACTTCGACGACTACTCGGGCATCCACCTGGTCGACGAGACCAAGGAGCGCGGCGACGCCGTGGCGGGCGCGAACGGCGGCTGGATCGCGTTCAAGGACGTCCAGCTCCGCAACTCCAGGAAGGTGACGGCCGGGGTCGCCTCGGCGAGCGGTGGGACGATCGAGGTGCGCCTCGGCTCGCCGACCGGCGCCAAGGTGGCCACGATCCCGGTCGCCGCGACCGGCGGGATCTACAACTGGGCCGGCGCGACCGCGCCGGTGTCCGGCGCGAACGGCGTGAAGGACGTCTACCTCGTCTTCACCGGCGATCTCCGGATCAAGGACCTCACCCTGAGCTGAGGCCCCTTGGAGTACGGCGGACGCCCCGCGCGCATGCGCGGGGCGTTCCCCGTCACGGGGGTCAGCCCGCCAGCACGTCCGTCGCCTTGTGGTCCCCGGCCACGCCCTCGATCAGCACGGCGTCACCGGAGGAGTTCCGGGTGCGCAGCGGGAGGATCTCCTGGTAGGCGGGCGACCGGTACCACGCCCTCGCCCTGCCGAGGTCGGGGAACTCGATGACGATGAGGGTCTGCGTCCAGGTGCCCTCCAGCAGCTCGGGCTCGCCGCCGTGGATGATGAAACGGCCGCCGAACGGCTCCAGCGTGGCGTCGATGCGCCGCAGATACTCCACGATGTCCGCGCCCAGGTTGACGTCGCGGAGCTGGGCGACGGCGTAGGCAGTCATGGTTTCCTCCCGTGATCGTGTGCGGCCGGGGTGCGGGGCGCCGGTGGGGCGCGTCCTCCCGCGGCCTTGAGCATCCCGCGGACGGGTCGCGAAGACGATGACCTGTGAGGTAACCGGCGTCCCGTGCCGGTCAGCCGGGGGTGACGTGGATGCTCCAGTACGTGTCGGCGGTCCCGGCGAACTCGGCGAAGAGCCGGACCCGGCGGCCGGACAGGTCGACGATGTGGACCCGCCACGGGGTGGACCCCTTGTCGAAGACGAGAAGGTGGTCCTCGTTGAACCAGCCCCACAGCGCGCCGTCGGCCGGGAGGGGAAGGCTCGCCCGGCGGCGGCCGGTGCCGGAGTCCACCACGCAGGCGCGCCCGTCGTCGCCGGGACACAGCGCCGCGAGCAGGCGTCCGGAGGGGGAGAAGCCGGCGTTCACGGCGGAGGTCCAGCGCACGCCGTCGAGGGTCCGGCGGAGGGTTCCGTCCAGGCCGTAGACGCGGACGCCGTCATTCCCGGGCGCCGACGACCGGATCACCGCGGACCCGTCGGGCGTCCACTGGTAGGTCGCCGTGCCCGCCTCTCCGTCCTCGACCTTGGTGAAGGACACCCTCCTGGCCGGCACGTCGACGACCGCGAAGCCCGCGGCCCGCGGGTTCCCGGACGGCCCGGTGGATATCGTGAGCAGCAGCCGCCGCCCGTCGGCGGACCACTCCGGCGAGGCCGCGAGGAGCGGGAGCATCACGGTCGGCACCGAGAAGGTCTCACCGGTCTCGCGACGGGTGAACCGCACCACGTTGTTCGGGTCCGAGGCGCGCCGCGGATCCCGCCCCACAACCGCGACAAGCCTGCCGTCCGGGGACACGACCGGGTCGACCAGGCCGTCGAGCTTCCGGAACGCGGCCCGGCCGGGCTCCCGGACGTAGGCGGGCTCGTCGACGCGGCCCGCCTGGCCGGTCTGCACGAGGAACGACGTGACGCGCACGGGGTCGCTCGGCGCCTCATGAAGCGTGGCCCGCAACTCCGGTACGGCGACGCGGTCCGCGACCGGCGCGGGCGGGCCGCTCAGGGCGAGGCGCGGCGGCGGGTCCGGGCGGGTCGCCACGTACGCCGCCACGCCCGCGCTGAGGAGCACTCCCACGCAGGCGGCCGCGACGGCGCGCCGCGCTCTGCCGCTCTCGACCCTGCCACTCTCGATCCTGCCACTCTCGATCCTGCCGCCTGCAACCCTGCCGCTCGCGGTGGCCCCATCCGGTCCGCTGCCCGGTCCGCTGCCCGATCCGCTCTCCGGCTCGGCGGCGGCGGAGCCGCGGTGGAGGAGGCCGGTCGTGTCCTCGGCGGTGCGGCCGAGCAACCGGAGCAGCGCCTGAGCGGCGCCGGGACGCGCGGCGGGATCCTTGCGCAGGCACGCGGCCGCCACCTCGCGCAGGTCCCCGCCGAGCCCGCCCAGATCGGGCTCCTCCGTCAGCACACGGCGGATGATCGCGGGGACCGTGTCGTGCCCGAACGGCGGGACGCCGGTGGCGGCGAACACCACGACCCCCGCCCACGAGAACATGTCGGCGGCCGGGGCGGGCGGCGCGCCCCGCAGCTGCTCGGGGGCCATGTAGGCGGGGGTGCCCAGCACTCCCTCGCCGGTGGGTTCCGCCGCGTCCCCGGGGCCGACCGCGCGGGCGATGCCGAAGTCGATCACCCGCGGGCCGTCGGGGCCCAGCAGCACGTTGGCCGGCTTGAGGTCGCGGTGGACGACGCCCGCCCGGTGGATCGCCGCGAGCGCGGTCACCGTGCCGACGGCGAGCCGCCGCAGCTCCTGGCCGCGCAGCGGACCCCGCTGCGCCACGGCCTGCTGCAGCGTCGGGCCCTCGATGAATTCGCTGACGATGTACGGCAGGCCGTCCGCCGTGCCCACCCGCAGGACCTGGGCCGTGCAGAACGACGCCACCTGGGGCAGCACCTCCGCCTCCCGGCGGAACCTGGCGTCGGCCTCCGGGTCGCCGGAGGCGTGCAGGACCTTCACGGCCACCCGTTCGCCGTGCCCGGACTCGGCGAGATAGACGACGCCCTGCCCGCCGGATCCCAGCCTGCCGAGCACGCGGTAGCCGCCGATCTCGGCCGGATCGCCGGGACGCGGGGGAGAGGCGGAGGCGGGCACGACGATCAGCGCGAGGTGTAGGAGAACCGGACCGGGGTGTCCGGGAGCTTCCGGGCCTCGGCGAGCGTTCTGACCTTCCGGCCCTTGAGATCCGTCACGACCGCCCGTACGCGGTCCTTGCCGGCGGCCTCGCTCACGATCAGGTGCTCCTCGTCGTACCACCCGAGGACGGCGCCGCCCTCATGGCGGGGAACCGTCGCCGCGCGTGCGCCCGTGACGGCGTTCCACAGGCAGACGGCGCGACGTCTCTCGCACCTGGTGGTGACGAACAGGCGGCCGGACGGCGAGAACAGGTCGCCTCCGCCGATCGACGGGCCCGTCCAGTGCATGCTGCGCAGCAGTCGCCCGGACAGATCCCACACCCGTGTGCCGAGCGCCTGCTCGGGGGTGGTGTAGGGGCCGACGACCCCGGTCCCGTCCGGCGTCCACCGGAAGTAGCCCGTGGCGCGCGCCGACTTCGGCAGCGCCAGGTATGCCCGGGCGTCCTCGGGGTTGGCCGTCTGGACATACCGCGCCCGGCGGGTGGCCGGATCGGCCACGAGGAACCCGGCCGGATACATCGCCTCCGGTCCTTTGCCGAAGTCGAGGACGGTGAGCAGCAGTCTGGTGCCGTCCCGTGACCACTGAGGGCCCTGGCTGAAGTAGGGCGAGCTCAGGCCGGTGACGGAGAACCGCTCGCCGGTCCGCCGGTCGGTGAAGGCGATGGACTGGCGTTCCGAATCGGCGTTGTGGATCGAGTTCAGCACTGCCAGCCATCTGCCCCCCGCGGACACCGCCGCCTCGAGGGTGTCGCCGCCGACGGCCTCGAAGCCGCCTTGGGGGAGCCGGGCGTAGGCGAGCTCGACCTGCCCGTCGACGGTGGCGTGGTAGGAGGTGAGGATCACTGGATCGGACGGGTTCTCGTGCAGGGTGAGCCCGGGGGTCGTGCCGGAGGACGCCGCCGTCACGGGCGCCGGGCCTGTTTCCGCCGGAGTGGCCACGGCGGTCCGCGGAGCGGCCTGGCGTGGAGTCAGCGCGTACGCCGCGCCGCCGCACATGAGCGCGAGGGACGTGCCCGCGACGGCGAGCACGAACCACGACCGGCCGGCACGGGACGTGGGCGGCGGCGCGGAGGGCCGCGCGGGCTCTTCCCACGCCCCTTCTCCGGCCGCCGGCACGGTCGCCTCCCGCGTGGCGGGGATCACGGTGTCCAGGGCGCCGGAGTGGCCGATCAGGCGCAGCAGGGCCTCCTCCGCCGACGGGCGCGCGCCGGGCTCGGCGGCCAGGCAGTCGGCGACGAGCTGCCGCAGGTCGCCGTCGAGCGGGTCGAGGTTCGCCGCGCCGTGCGCCAGGCGTTCCTCCTCGGCGAACGGGGCCCGCCCGCTCGCCGCGTACACGATGGTCGCGGCCCAGCCGAACACGTCGGCGGGCGGGCCCACGGGGTCGCCGGCCACCTCTTCGGGAGAACGCCACAGGACGGGGTTCGGCGTGGCGGAGCCGTCGCAGAGCAGGCGGGGGCCGTCCGGGCCGAGCACGATCCGGTCGGGCCGCACGTGCCCCGAATGCAGACCGGCCCATTGCGAACCGGCGCGGTGCAGGGCCGCGACCGTGGTCATCGTGGCGATCGCCAGCCGGTGGAGCGCGGGGCCCGACCGGGGACCGGCCGCGGCGACGTCCTCCTCCAGCGACGGCCCGTCCACGTGCTCGGTCACCACGTAGTCCGGGCCCGAACCGACGATGGTCGCGGTCCCGATGACGACGGCCCGCCGCAGTGCCTCCAGCCGGACCGGATCGGGGCGGGACGCGGCGGGAAACCGCTTCACCACGACCCGCTCCCCGGAGGGGGACAGGGCCGTGTACGTGGCGTCGCCGAGCCGTCCGGCGAGGCGGTGGGGACCGAGCGCGGCCGGGTCGCCGGGACCCAGCGGGGCGACGGTGGGCATCGCGTCAGCTCCCTGTGCCGGAGAGGGGGGTGTAGTAGAAGAGAAGGTCGTCGGTGTCGTCGGCCGCGGCGATGTCGGCGAGCGCCCGCTGCTCCCGCCCGCGCGTGTCCATGACGACCACCTGGTGCTCTTCGCGGCTCGGGTCCGTGACGAGCAGGTGCGCGTCGTCGTACCAGTCCAGGAAGGCGGAGCCCGGGAAGAAGATCGCGATCGAGTGCAGGCGGACGCCGGTGGCGGCGTCCCACAGGCACAGGGTGCCGCCGCTCGGGCAGTAGGTGAGGAGGAGCCGCCCCGAGGGGGAGAAGAGGTGGCGGCCGACGCTCAGGCCCACCCAGGGGAGGTCGCGCGTCTGCCGTCCGGCGAGGTCGAGGAACCGCACGCCGTATCCGGTCTTCGTGGCGTGGCCGACGGCGACCCCTGACCCGTCGGGCAGCCAGGCGTACGTGCCCACCCCCTGCCGGCTCTCGTCCTGTGTGTCCACGTACGACGAGGTCCGTTTGGCGGGGTCGAGCACCACGAAGCCCGTGGGCGTGCTCTTCCCGATCACCACGGACAGCAACAGCCGGGTGCCGTCGGGGGACCAGACGGGGCGGCCGAGCTTCCCGCCGGGCACCGCCGGGGTCAGCGTGAACCGCGCGCCGTCGCGCGGGTCGCGGAACTCGACGGAGTTCTCCTTCATGAGGAACAGCGCGAGCCAGGCGCCGCCGGGGGACGCGAGGGGCTCCGCGTCGGGCGTCTCCAGCTTCGCGAACGCGTTTTCCGTCCGCAGGTAGGTGTCCGGGCCGACACGGTAGGCCGTCAGCCGTACGGCGTCCCTGGGATTCTCGAGCAGCGTCATCCGCACGCCGGGCACGGTCAGCCGGGTGGTGGCGACGGGAGGAGCCGGCGGGTCGGCGGCGGCGGAGACGACCTCCACCGGCGGCGGCGACGCCGTGACCGGGCCGGACACGGCGCGCTGGCGCAGGGCGAGAGCGTGCCCGCCGATGGCCGAGGCCAGCGCGATCGCGAGCCCGGCCAGGGCCAGGACCGGCAGCCGCCACCGGTTCCGCGCACCCCGCGCGGACCCCGCCGCGAGCCGTTCCCCGGGGGAGGCGCCGGGGAGCACGGCCGGTTCTGCCTGTTCCGGCTGTTCCGCCGGGGGCGGCGGTGTGGCCGGGTGCCGAGGCGGCGCCGGTTCCGGGGCGCGGTCGAGGGGGACGGTGAGCAGGGAGTGGCCGACCAGCGCGAGCAGTGCGTCGGCGGCGGTGGGGCGGGCGGCCGGGTCCTTGGCGAGGCAACCGGCGACCAGGCTCCGCAGCGGTTCCTCCAGCGCGGACAGGCCCGGTTCGTCGTGCAGCACGCTGGTGACGACGGCCGCAGGCGAGTCCGCCTCGAACGGCCGGTGTCCCGTGGCGGCGAAGACGACGGTGCGGGCCCAGGCGAACACGTCGGCCGGCGGTCCCGTCTCCCGCCCCGCGAGCCCCTCCGGCGTCAGCGCGTCCAGGTCGACGGGCAGGGTGGCGCCAGGATCGGTCCCCGGATCGCCGGGATGGGCGGCGGTCTTCAGGAGTGGGGCGATTCCGATGCCGGTTACGAGGGGACCGTCGGGTCCCAGGAGCACGGCGTCCGGCCCGAAGGCACCGTGCACGGTGCCGGCCTGATGGGCGGCCACCAGTGCGGAGACCGTCGCGACCGCGAGGCGCTGGAGCGCGGGACCCGGCAGCGGCCCCCGTCCGGCCACCTCCTCCGTCAGGGCCGGTCCGTCCACGTGCTCGGTGACCACATAGGGCCTGCCCCGGGCGGTGCCCGCGTCGAGGACGGGCACGAGATGGGAGGCCGGAAGCCGCCGCAGGGCGCCCACCGAGAGGAGGAAGGAGCCGGGGTCCTCGAGCGTCACGTCGTACAGGGTGACGATCACCCGGCCGCCCGCGTCGGACTCGGCGGCGTAGAGCACTCCGTGGGCGGTCTCGGTGATCCGGCCGAGCAGCCGGTAGTCACCGAGCCGCTCCCGATCGTCCGGTCGTAACGGGCTGGTGGCGAGCAACTCGTCCCCCGTTTTCGAGGCGATCCGTCTCTGGATGTCTCCATTATTCGTCGCTCAGGGCGGCCGTGCCGGGTTTCGTCGGGCGATCGATCACGCTTTCGCTATTCTCCCCCATATGGCCGAATCGCTGAGGGGGACGCTGGCCTCGCGATACCACCTCCTGCGCCCACTGGGCTCCGGCGGTATGGGCACGGTGTGGCTGGCCAGGGACTCCGTGCTCGACCGCGAGGTGGCGATCAAGGAACTTCGTCTCCCGGACGGCCTCGGCGAGCGCGAGCGGGCCGAGCTGATCGCCAGGGTCATGCGCGAGGCCGAGGTCACCGCGCGCGTCCGGCATCCCGGGATCGTCGCCCTCCACGACGTGCTCCTCCAGGACGGCAGGCCGTGGATCGTCATGGAACTGCTCCACGGCCACGACCTCGCCCGGCAGATCGCGGCGTACGGGCCGCTGCCGTACCGGCAGGTGGCCGACCTCGGGGCCCGCCTGCTCGACGCGCTGTCGGTCACGCACGCCGGGGGCGTGCAGCACCGCGACGTCAAGCCGGGCAACGTCTTCCTCTGCGCCGACGGCCGGGTGCTGCTTACGGATTTCGGCATCGCCCGCCAGGCCGGCCAGGCGTCGATCACCGAGGCCGGGCTGCTGGTCGGCTCGCCCGGGTTCATCGCGCCGGAACGGCTCGCGGGAGAGCCCGGCGGCCCGGCCGCCGACCTGTGGTCGCTCGCCGCCACCCTCTACACCGCCGTCGAGGGCGTCGCCCCGTACCAGGGCCCGCGTGCCGAGGTCATCCGGGCGACCCTCACCCAGGCCGCCCGTCCGCCGGTGCTCGCGGGGCCGCTCGGCCCGGTGCTGGCGTGGATGATGGCGCGCGACCCGGCCGGCCGTCCGGACGCGGCGACCGCGCTCACGCTGCTGCGCCAGGTCGCCGCCGGCGGCACGCCGTCCGTGGACCACGGGCCGGGCATCCGGGTCGAACCCCCGCCGCGCCGCCGGCGGTGGTGGTGGATCGGCGCCGCGGCCGCCGTCGTGGTGGCCGCCGCGGTTCCCCTGACGGCGCAGCTGCTGAAGAACGAGCCGCCGGACGATTCCGCCCGCCGGGTCTCGCCGGCTTTCGAGCGTGCCGTGGACCTGTGCCGGTCGCTGTCGGCCGACCAGGTGCGGCGCATCCTGGGCGCCCCGGCGCAGGCGCGGCCGGGGGAGGCGAGCTGCCAGTGGGCCGTCACGGGCGCCGGCATCGCACTGAGCGCGGAGACCGACTCCGACACCCCCGAGCCGTGGGCGCTCGACACGGCCTCCGCGCACACACTCCTGGAGGGACTGCGCAGGCAGTACGCGTCGGGCCCGCGCGACCGCGACTGGATCTGGTACGAGATCGGTCTCGACCGCAGGAGCCAGGCCATCGAGTCGGCCGCCAGGGACGTGCCGGAGGCGGCCGACGAGGCGTTCGCCGTGGACCTCACCACGCCGGAGGGCAAGGCGCAGGCCACGGTCGTGTACTTCAGACTCGGCGATCTCGTGGCCCGGCTCCAGTACGCCGACCTCGACGCGAAGTCGCCCGCCGACCTGCGCGACCGGGCGGTCGCGGCGGCGGCGTCGGCGGCCGAGGGCCTGAGGGGGCTGGCCTAGCCGTGGATCTGCTCGCCGGACGGTACCGGCTCGCCGAACCGCTGGGTGAGGGCGGCGGCGGCACGGTCTGGCGCGCCCACGACGAACTGCTGCGCCGGGAGGTGGCGATCAAGCAGGTGCGCGTCCCGCCCGGCCTGGACGACCGGACGCGCGCCGACTTCCTCGGGAGAGCCGTCGAGGAGGCCCGGGCGGCCGGGCGGCTCACCCACCCGGCCATCGTGACGGTCCACGACGTCGTCGGGCACGCCGGGCAGCCGTGGATCGTCATGGACCTGGTGCCCGGCCGCTCCCTCGACAAGATCATTCGTGAGGATGGGCCGCTTCCCGCCGAGCGGGTGGCCGAGATCGGCCTGGCGGTGCTCGACGCGCTGGAGGCGGCCCACTCCCGGGGCATCCTGCACCGCGATGTGAAGCCGGCCAACGTCCTCATCGGGCCGGACGGCCGCGCCCTGCTCACCGACTTCGGGATCGCCGCGCCCGTGGGCGGCGCCGGCGGCTCCTGGCAGAGCTCGGCGGGGTCGCCCAACTACATGGCCCCGGAACGGTTCCGGGACGAGCCCGACGGCCCGCCCTCCGACCTGTGGTCGCTGGGCGCCACGCTCTACACCGCCGTCGAGGGGGAGCCGCCATTCCACCGGAACATGGCCGCCGCGCTCGTCGCCGCCGTCCTGCTCCACGAGCCCCGGCCGATGACGCGGGCCTCGCGGGTGCTCGCGTGGATCGTGCTCGCGCTGCTCGACAAGGACCCGGCGCGGCGTCCGCCGCCCGACGTCGTACGGCAGGCGCTGCGGGCCGCCGCCGCGCCGCCGGTGCCCGCGGCACGGCCCGCGCGGACATGGCGGCTCGTCGCCGTGGCGGCCCTGGTGATCGTCGCCGGCCTGGCGGCGGGCCTGGGCGCCTGGCTGCTGGTGTCCGGGGGACGGGACGGCTCCGCGCGGTTCACCGCGGTCCCGGACGCCTGCCGCAGCCTGACCGCGGCCCAGGTCCGCGACCTCATCGGCGCCGCGCCGCGCGCGGAACCCGCCGCCGAGGGGCGGTGCCAGTGGAAGGAGCGCACCACCGGCCGCGAAGGGGCGATCACGGTGACCTACCGGCTGCCCGCCGCCGGGGAGGACGAGGCGGCGGCCTCCCGTGACCTCGCGGCGCAGCGGGCCACTCGGGGCGCCGCGGCGCGCGACCGGCCCGGCATCGCCGACGAGGCCTTCACCTGTGACTCCTCCGACCCCGCCGCCGGTGCCACCGGGGCCACGGTCTGGTTCCGCCTCAGCAATCTCATCGTCGAGGTCGCCTATCGGCGTGCCGGTGACCCCTCGGTCACCCCGGCCGACCGGCACACCGCCGAGCGCGCCGCCGAACTCGTCGGCATCGGGCTCGGGTGACCTCCCGACCGTAGGAGACGATATGACCAGCGGTGACGACGCACCCGTCGAGCCCGGCGGGCCCCCTCCCCAGGACCGCCCCCGGCAGGGTGTGCCGCCGTACCCGCCCCCGTACGGCCCGCCACCCGGTGCTCAACCCGGTGCCCAGCCGGGCGCTCAGTACGGCCCGCCGCAGGGTGCTCATCCGGGTGCTCCGTACGGCTGGCAACAGCAAGACGCACAGCCCGGCGTCCCGTATGGTCCACCGCCGGATGCTCAGCCGGGTGCCGCGTATGGTCCGCCGCCGGGTGCCCAGTCCGGTGCGCCGCCCTATGGTCCACCGCCGGGTGCCCCGCCCGGTGCGCCCTACGGTCCGCCGCCGGGTGTCCAGTCCGGTGCCGCGTATGATCCGCAACCTCAGCCCGGCGCGTATCCGGGTGCCGTGCCCGGTGGTCAGCCCGCCCCGCAGCCCAACTTCGGCGGGTATCCCGGCGCCCAGGCCGGTCCGCAGCCGCCGCCCGGACCGTACCCGGGTCCTCAGCCCGGTTCTCAGCCCGGACCGTACCCCGGGTCGCAGCCCGGTCCGTACCCCGGACAGCAGCCTGGGGGGTACCCGGGTACGCCGGGCGGGCAGGTCTGGCCGCAGGCGGGGCCTCCGGGCGGGCCGCAGCCCCAGTCGAACCCCTATCCCTATCCCGGCGGGCAGGCCGCTCCGCCGTCCACTCCGCAGTCCACTCCGCCATCTGTTCCGCCGCCCGGACCGCAGGCGCAGCCCGGTCAGTACTCCGGCCCCTACTCGAGCCCGTACCCCGGGCAGGGTGGCCAGGACGCGCAGCAGGGGCAGGGCTGGCAGCCGGCGACGCCGCCCCCGCCGGAGCTGTGGCAGATGCCGACCCAGCCGTCCGCCCCGGCGCGACGGGGATGGGTGGTGCCGGTGGTGGCGGTCGTCGCCGTACTGGCGGTGGCCGGGGGCACGTTCGCGTTCATGTCGGTACGCCAGACGGGGACGACGCCCAGCGCGGCGGGTTCGCCGGCGCCGTCGCAGGCCGCGAAGTCGGCGTCGGCCGCGCCGGTGGCGGCGACCGCCGACGTGTGCGCGATGCTCGACCCGGACGAGGCCGAGCGTCTCGTGCCCCGGGCCGAGATCGACTCGTCCACCAGCGACAACCGCGACAGCACCCTCGTGAGCTACGTCCGGTGGCAGTGCCGCTGGGCCAACCGGAACATCTCGTACAAGGACGTCACCCGCAGCCGCGAGATCACGGTCAACGTGTCCAAGTACGAGGCGCTCGGGACGACCACGGCCGTGGATGCGGCGAAGATCCAGTACAAGGGCGAGCTCAGTCAATACAAGTACGGCGCGACCCACTCGGACGAGGAGCGCTATTACTCGGCGGTCCAGGAATACCAGGGCGTCGGGGACCAGGCGGCCGCGCAGTACCACTGGACGCGGGAGCGCGACAAGTACTGGTACTCCTTCGGCCAGGGCGTCGGCCGGGTCGGCGACGTGGTCTTCCAGGTGAAGTACGAGGCGAGCCAGAAGAAGAAGGAGGCGGAGCTCTTCTCCAACGAGACCACCCAGTCGATCACCGAGGAGAACGCCCTGCGTGAGGTGAAGGGCCTTCTCACGCAGGTCGCGAAATCGGTGGCCGCCTGGCAGGACGGCAAGCCGCTGCCGTACCACGCGCGCCCGAAGCCGAGCCCGTCGTCGTCGCCCTCGCCCACCCGGATCCCGATGCCGAAGGCCTGCGTGAGCCTCGAGTCGCTGGCCGCCACCCTGGTCCCGGGGACCGAGGGCGCGGCGGTGCGGGGCAAGGAGGGCAACTCGACCGTCACCCAGTGCCAGTGGTGGAACGACAAGCTCCCGCTCGGCGGCGGCAAGGTCCGCTGGCGGAATCTCCGTGTCGCCGTCCACAGCTTCTGGGACGCCGAATCCGCTCGTTACTACCTCATCGACCAGCGCTCGAAGACCAAGTTCACGGCGAGCAGCGAGATCGGCGGCATCCGATGGGGCAAGGTCGAGAAGCTGACCGGCTTCGGGCAGGAGGCGTTCGGCCAGGCGATCCGGCAGCGCACCGACACGGCCCAGGGCAACCGGTACGAGATCTACGCGCTGGACGGCAAGAACGTCATATGGGTGCTGCTGTCCGGCAGCGACCGGCCGGAGAACACGCCGATCAACGCGCCCGATTCCGTGCTCATGGACCCGAAGGAGGCCGCGGACGGGGCCAAGTCCGTGGCCAAAGCCCTGCTCGGTGCCCTGTGAGACGGTGTTCGCCCAGGTGTGGGCGGGTACTTCCCCACTCGACCGCGAGTCGACGGGGGGAAACCATGGCTACCTGTGAAGTCTGCGGCAACGACTACGACATGGCCTTCGAGGTGCACAGCCAGGGCGCGGTGCACGTCTTCGACAGCTTCGAGTGCGCCATCACCCGGATGGCACCCGTGTGCGAGCACTGCGGGTGCCGGATCGTGGGCCACGGCGCCGAGTACGACGGCCGCTGGTTCTGCTGCGCGCACTGCGCGCGCGAGGAGGGCGCGACCAGGATCACCGACAAGGAGGTCACGACCGCCGGCATGCGGTAGCCGTACCGGCGGCGGTCAGGACTCGAAGGCGACGAGGCGGATGATGAGGAAGTGCTCGCCTTCGGGTTTGGGCGGCAGCGTGGTGCCCGGCACGGCTTCGAACACCTCCGGGTGCTCGTCCCGGGTCACCACGCCGAACAGGTCGTCCGGTATGGCCACGCCCCGCGCGAGCGCACGCCTCGCCGCGGCGTAGAAGCTGCCGCCCGCCTCCAGGTCTGCGGCGACCGCCTCCGCCGCCGACCGGCTGGGCACCTTGATGCGGGCCACCCGCGCCCGCTGCGGGCGTGCCGTACGGGCGCGCAGGTAATCCTCGATCTCCCAGATGAGCAGCTCGCCGAGATAATGCGAGACGTCCTTCTCCATGGCGTCCATACTGGCGCGTCCCGTTTGATGCCGACTTGCACTCCGTTTGTTTCCGATGACCGGCGCTTCCTCCGCCGCCCGTCGGCCGCGTGATCACCCGTCGGCGTCATCCAGCAGAGGTGACGTGCAGGGCGACCGGCCGCAGGACCAGGCCGTCGGTCCATGCCACCGACTCGGGCGAGGTGGTCAGGCGGAGGGCGGGCCGCCGGATGACCAGGGCTCTGATCGCCTCGGTGAGCTCGACCCTGGCGAGACTGGCGGCCAGGCAGCGGTGCGGGCCGTAACCGAACGCCACATGCGGGTTGGGGGGATGGGCGGTGAAGCGGTGGATGTCGAACCGGCCGGGCTCGGGAAACGCCTGCGGGTCGTGGTTGGCCGCGTTCAGGTTCGGCATGACGACCGTCCCCGCGCTCAGCGTGCCGCCGGACAGCTCGGTGTCCTCCGTGATGCGACGCATGAAGGCGCTGGCGGGCGGCCCGTCGAAGCGCAGGATCTCCTCGACGGCGGTGGCCGTCAGGGCCGGGTCCGCGACCAGCTCGTCCCACTGGCCGCGGTGGAGGAGCAGCCGGAACACACCACGGGCGATCATCGAGGCGGTCGTCTCGTAACCGGCCGTGATCAGGGAGAAGACGGTGTTGACGAGCTCGCCTTCCGACAGCCGGTCGCCGGCGTCCCTGGCCTGGATGAGCAGGTCGATGAGGTCCTCGCCCGGTGAGAGGCGATGCTGGGCGACCAGTTCGGCGGCGTAGGCCATGAAGTCGGTGTAGCCCTCGTAACGCGCCTGCTCGGTGGCCGTGGAGGTGGTCAGGAACATGTCCGTCCACCGGACGAACTGCTCGTAGTGGTCCATCGGCACGCCGAGCATCGCGCAGATGACGTGGGCCGGCAGCCGCAGCGCGTATCCCTGGACCACGTCGAAGTGGTCGCCCAGGCCGTCGAGGAGATCCTGGGCGATCCGCGCGATGCGGGGGCGCCACGGTTCGATCTGGCGCGGGGTGAAGGTGCCCTGCATGATCCGGCGGTAGCGCGTGTGCTCCGGCGGATCCTGGTTGATGAGCGCGTCCGGGTCGTCGTCGATGCCGACGCCGCTCACGAACCGCGGCAGCCCGGGAAGGCGCAGATTGCGGCTGGATGTGGGCGAGGCCAGCAGGGCTCGGACGTCCTCGTAGCGGACGGCCATCGGCACGCGGTCGCCACTGGGCATGGTCGCCGGCTCCAACGGCCCCGACTCCCGTCTGCGGGCGAACTCCGGTGGTGGAGTGGCGAGCGGTCCCGGCACGATATCCGGCCCGAAACCAGGCTCAATCCCGTTCGAATCCGGCTCGGTGGTCAATGCAACCCCTTCCGGTTCGGGGCGCCCGGAGGACGGCCTAGGCGGAACGTACGAAATGGTGCACCGCCCGTCAACATGCGAACAACGTCGGCTGCCCCCCCCCCCGGCGAACCGCCGACTCGAAGGGTGCCCCGATCACCGCGCCGGCCCGATGAGACGGAAGGGGCCGAGTCCGGCCCGTGACGTGCCCTGGATTCGCTTGGCTCTCCACGGTAGGCTTTAGTTAGTCTTATGGCCAAACAAATGACGGAGGGGCGAGTGCCACCAGGTTACCCGGGAGGCGCTGGGGCCGGTGGCCGGTGCCGAGCCGGACGCGGCGCGGCCCGTGCGTCCGTCCGTGCCGCGATCCTGGCCGCCGATGTCGTGTCAAATTGCTCGCAATTGCGGCATGATGAGCCCGAGCGGGAACGGGGCGGACATTGATCACATCGCACAACGGGCCACAGCCGGCCGACTTCACCGACGTACGCGCGACCAACCTCGCCGTCGTGCTGCGGTTCGTGCGGGAGAACGCGCCCTGCTCGCGTGCCGACATCGCCGCCTCGACGGGCCTCAACAAGGCCACCGTGTCCAGCCTGGTCGCCGACCTCATCGACCGGCGCCTGCTGCGCGAGACCGGCCTGACCGAGCACCGCGTCGGCCGGCCCGCCACCATGCTCGTCCTGGACGGCTCGCCGTACGCCGCGATCGGCATCGAGGTCAACGTCGACTACATCACGGCGGTCGCGGTGGACCTCAAGGGCGAGGAACTGCTGAACTGGCGGCGCTCCTTCCCCGGCGGGACCTCGAGCGCGGGCCAGGCGGTCGTCGCGATGGCCGCGCTCGCCCGGCGGGTCGTCAGCAGGATGACCAAGGAGGCCCGTCAGGTGCTCGGCCTGACCGTGGCCGTCCCCGGGCTGGTGGACGTCAACGGCACCGTACGGGTCGCGCCCAACCTGGGCTGGCACGACGCGGACCTGGCCGGCGACCTCACCAAGGCACTGCGCGACCCGGGCTTCCCCGTGCTGGTCGACAACGACGCCAACCTGGCCGCACTCGCCGAGCACCGGTTCGGGCCCCACCGCAACGCCGCCAACCTCGTCTACGTGACCGGCGAGGTGGGCGTCGGCGCGGGCATCGTCATGGACGGCAGGCTCAGGCGAGGCGGGCAGGGCTACAGCGGCGAGATCGGCCACATCGAGCTCGACCCCGCGGGGCCCACCTGCCGGTGCGGCCGGCGCGGCTGCCTGGAGGCCGTCGCCGGGATCGGCGCGATCCTCGCCCGCACGGCGCCCGACGCCTCGCCGTCCGAGCTGGAACTCGAGATCGACGAGGTCGTGCGGCGCGCCCGCAACGGCGAGCGCGACATCCTCGCGCTGCTGGAGGACGTGGGACGCCACCTCGGCAGGGGAATGGCCGCCGTGGCCAACATGCTCAACCCCGAGGTCGTGATCCTCGGGGGCTACTACGTGCCGCTGGCGCCCTGGCTCGTCGCGTGCGCGGAGGAGGAGATGTACGGCAGGGTGCTGGCCCCCGGCGGGGGAGGCTGCCGCCTGGAGGTGTCGACGCTCGGGTACGGCGCCGCGGCGCTCGGGGCGGCCGCGCGGGTGCTCGACTCGGTCGACTCCGGCCGCCTGCCCGCGCAGCGCTGACCGCCGCCGGCCTCGTCCCCCGTCCGGGAAACGTCCCCCGTCCGGGAAGCGTCCGCCGGCCTCGTGCGCCGTCCCGGAAGCGGGCGCCGGCGCCGGAGCCATGCGCCGGACGCGGGGTCCGGCGCGGTGGCCGATGCCGATATGGGATACCCGCGAACCGGACCGGGGCCCGCGGCGTCGAACATCGGCAACGTCGACGAATTGGGACACGATGAACACTCGCCTGCTCTGCGCCGCCGCGCTCTCCACCGCGCTCGCGGGTGCGCTGGCCGCCCCCGCGGCCGCCGCCCCGGCCGGAACCTCCGCCGCGCCCAAGCCCCTCATCGGGGTCGCCGTCTACCTCTCCTACGGCAAGGGCTTCCCGATCAGCCGGTACGAGCCCGGCACGGGCTTCTCGAAGCTCGGGGTCATGCCGATGACGGGCCAGTTCTCCGCGTCCCCGGACGGCGGGAAGCTCGCCTGGATCACGGACCGCGGCGAGGTCCGGGTCGGGAGCGGCAGCACGTCCACGACCGTGGCCAAGGGCGCCGCGGCCGGGTTCCCGTGCGCCACCCCGGTCTGGTCGCCTGACTCCCGCCTGGTGGCGTACGTGAACAAGGGCGACTCCGACGCCGGGCCGGTCTCGGTCGTCGGCGCGGACGGCAAGGGACGCAGGAAGGCGGGCACCACCCTCGGGGTCTGCCACCTGGCGTGGTCGGCCGACGGCCGCTACCTCGCCGGGTACGCGGGGACGACCGAGGGCGTGTACCGCCTCGACGTGAAGACCGGCAAGGCGATCAAGGTGAAGGGCGTCGACCTCGCCAACCATGTGCAGAGCCTGTCGCCCGACGGCACGAAGGTGGTCGTGGCGCCGCTGTCGCGCAACGCGCCCGGGGGCGACGGCTCCTGGCCCGGCGGCTTCCGCCCCGCCGTGGTCGACGTCGCCACCGGCAAGAAGACCGCCATCCCGGTGAAGGGCTCGCTCATCGGGGCCTTCTACCTGCGGGACGGCCGCCTGGTCGTCCGGGTCGCCGGACGCACCGCCAACACCCTGGTCGTGCTCGACAAGAACGGCAGGCAACTGCAGAGCCTGAGCGAGCCGGCCGCGGCCAGGCGGCAGGCGCTGCTGCAGATCGTCCGCTGACCGGGGAACTCCCGGGGCATCCATCCGAGGGCGGGCGCGGACCGGCGGGTCCGTGCCCGCCCCCGTGCCCGCCCCCGTGTCCCGCCGTGTCCGCCTCCGCGTACGGCCGAGGTGACATCGGGGTGAAACCGGCGCGACGGGGGTCTTGACCTGAGCCGAGGATGCGGGCAATCATCCGGATGAGCCCGGATTTACACACCGGAAACTCGCGGTAACCCTTTCGAAGCGCTTCGACAGCGGGCGCTTCCCCAACCGAACAGCGGATCCTCGCGGCGCCCTGTGGGCGCGTTTTTCGGCAGGTCATCGAAGCGCTTCGACGCGAAGGGTAACTCTCCAGATGAACGAACCGGCTCAAGACCCGGCATTCCGGAACCCCGCGCTGTCTCCCGCCGACCGGGTGGACGACCTGCTCGGCAGGCTCACACTCGACGAGAAGATCGGCCTGCTGCACCAGTATCAGGCGCCCGTGGACCGGCTCGGCCTGCGGCCCTTCCGCACCGGCACCGAGGCCCTGCACGGCCTGGCCTGGCACGGCCCGGCCACCGTGTTCCCCCAGGCCGTCGGGCTGGCGAGCACCTGGAACCCCGACCTGGTCCGCCGGGTGGGGGACGCGACCGGCGACGAGGTCATGGCCTTCCACCTCAAGGACCCGCAGAGCGTGGGCCGCAACGTCTGGGCACCGGTGGTCAACCCGCTGCGCGACCCGCGCTGGGGCCGCAACGAGGAGGGCTACTCGGAGGACCCCTGGCTCACCGGCGTCATGGGCACGGCCTACGCGAGCGGCCTGCGCGGCGGCCACGAGGTGCTGAAGACGGCGCCCACGCTGAAGCACTTCCTCGGCTACAACAACGAGACCGATCGGTGCGTGACCTCCAGCGGCCTGCCGCCGCGGGTGCTGCACGAGTACGAACTCAGGGCGTTCCGCCCGGCGCTGCAGGCCGGAGCCGCGGTGGCCGTGATGCCGTCCTACAACCTCGTCAACGGCCGGCCGGCCCACCTGTCGCCGCTGATCGACAGCCATCTGCGGACCTGGGCGCCCGACGACATCCTCGTGGTCAGCGACGCGTACGCGCCGGGCAACCTCGCCGGGATGCAGGGCTACCACAAGGACCTGCCCCAGGCGTACGCGCACGCGATCAAGGCCGGGCTGGACAGCTTCACCCAGGACGACGCCGACAGCGCCACCACCCTCGGCCACATCAGGACGGCGCTCGACCGCGGCCTGCTGACCGAGGCCGACATCGACGCCGCCGCCCGGCACGCGCTGTCGATCCGGGTGCGGCTGGGCGAGTTCGACCCCGCCACGCCGTACGACGACATCACCCACGACGTCGTCAACAGCCCCGAGCACCGGCGGCTCGCGCGGGAGGCGGCCCGCCAGTCGATCACCCTGTTGAAGAACGACGGCCTGCTTCCGCTGGCCGCCCCGCGTACGGTCGCGGTGATCGGCCCGCTGGCCGACGCGTTGTTCGAGGACTGGTACAGCGGCACGCTGCCGTACCAGGTGACGGCCCTGGCGGGGCTCGCCGAGCGGTGCGAGACCGTCTACTGCGAGGGCGTCGACCGGGTGGCGCTGCGCACCGAGGGCGGGTACGTCGGCGCGTCCGCCGACCCCGCGGGCGGGCCGCTGCACGTGGGGAGCGAGCGGTCCTGCTTCGACGTGTTCGACTGGGGCGGCGGCGCGTTCGCGTTCCGGTCCTGCGCCAACGGGCGGCACGTGTCGGCGGGGGAGGACGGCGTGCTGGTCAACGACCAGCCGGGCCCGAACGGCTGGGAGGTGCGCCAGACCTTCCGGATCGAGGAGCGGCCGAGGGGCGTCGTGCTGCGCAACATCTCCTCCGGCAGGTACGTCACCGTGGTGGACGGCGTCGTCCGCACCACCGACGACCCCGACGCCGCGGCCGTGCTGGCCGTGGAGCCGGTGGAGAGCGGCGTGGCCCGCGCGACGGAGGCGGCGGCCCGCGCCGACGCCGCGGTCGTCGTGCTCGGCGACCACCCGCTGGTGAACGGCCGCGAGACCGAGGACCGCGCGACGCTGGCGCTGCCCGAGCGGCAGGAGGCCCTGCTGAAGGCCGTCCACGCGGCCAACCCGGCCACCGTGCTGGTGATCTCCAGCGGCTACCCCTTCGCGGTCACCTGGGCGCAGGAGCACCTGCCCGCGATCGTCTGGTCGTCGCACGGCGGCCAGGAGTACGGCCACGCGCTCGCCGGCGTGCTGCTCGGCGACGACGACCCGGGCGGCCGCCTCACCCAGACGTGGTACCGCTCGGCCGCCGAGCTGCCCGACCTGCTCGACTACGACATCATCGCCTCCGACGCCACCTACCTCTACTACCGCGGCCGGCCGCTCTACCCGTTCGGGCACGGCCTGAGCTACACCCGCTTCGCGTACTCCGGTCTGGAACTGTCGTCGGCGGAGGTCACCGAGGACGAGACGCTGACCGTCAGCGTGACCGTGACGAACGCGGGCGAGCGCGCGGGGGAGGAGGTCGTGCAGTTCTACACCCACCAGCGGCGCTCGCGGGTGAAGCAGCCGCTGCGCCAGCTGCGCGGCTTCGCCAAGGTGCGGCTCGCGCCGGGCGAGAGCCGCACGGTGTCGGTGGACGTGCCGGTCGGCGACCTGGCCTTCTGGGACGTGACGCGGGGCAGGTTCGTGGTCGAGGAGGCCGCGCACAAGGTGCAGGTGGGCGCCTCGTCGGGGGACATCCGCCTGTGCGCGTCCTTCCGCGTGCGGGGCGAGCGCATCCCGCCCCGGGACCTGACCGTGGGGTCACTGGACGCGGCCGACCACGACGAGTACGACGGTGTGGTGCTGTGCGACGCCGCGCTCGACGCCGGGGACGCGGTGCGCTCCACGTCACCGGGATCGTGGATCGTCTTCCGCGACTGCGATTTCGCGGACGGGGAGCTGTCGGCCTGCGTGCTGGCGGTGTCGAGCGACGAGGGAGGGGTGGTCACGCTGCGGCTCGACGATCCCCTGACCGGCGAGGTCGCCGGCGCGGTCAGCGTCCCGCCCACGGTCGCCAGGCATGATTTCGTCGAGGTGAGCACCCCTCTGGCGGGAGCGGCCGGAGTGCGCGATCTTTATGTGGTGTACGAGAGCGAGGGGGTCACGGTGAACGCGCTGGGGTTCTGCCGGTGAGGACCGTGACGATCGCCGACGTCGCCAAGCACGCGGGGGTCGCCGTCTCCACGGTGTCGTACGTGCTGAGCGGCAAGCGGGCGATCTCGGCGACCACGCGGCAGCGGGTCCTGGACAGCGTGCGTGCGCTCGGCTACCACCCCAACGCCGGCGCCCGCGCCCTGGCGAGCAAGCGCGCGAAGGTCATCGCGCTGGTGCTGCCGCTGCGGGCCGGCATGAACCTGCCGGTCCTCATGCAGTTCGCGACCTCGGTCGTCACCACGGCCCGGCAGTACGACCACGACGTGCTTCTCATGACGGCCGACGAGGGAGCGGACGGGCTGCACCGGGTGGCGGCCAGCGCGCTGGTCGACGGGCTGCTGCTGATGGACGTGGAGATCCACGACCCCCGCGTGCCGCTGCTGCGCAAGCTCGCCGAGCCGAGCGTGCTGATCGGTTTCCCGGCCGACCCCGAAGGGCTGACCTGCGTCGACCTCGACTTCGCCCGGGCCGGGGCGCTGTGCGCCGACCACCTGGCCGACCTCGGGCATCGCGAGATCGCGCTGCTCGGCGCGCCGCGCGTGGTCTACGAGCGCGGCACGGGCTTCGCCGAGCGGACGATGGCGGGCTTCGTCGAAGCGGCCCGGCGGCACGGCCTGGAGGCCGACGCGCGGCCCTGCGAGGAGTCGTTCGACGAGGTCCACGCCGCCGTGAAGCTGCTGCTCGACGAGCGGCCGCGGCTGTCCGGGCTCGTCGTGCACAACGAGGCGGCCGCCGGCCATGTGCTGGGGGCGTTGCGGATCCTCGGCAGGCGGGTGCCCGAGGACGTTTCGGTGGTGGCGATCTGTCCGGACGACATCGCCGAGCGGGCCAGCCCCGCGCTGACCTCCGTGCTCATTCCCGCCGAGGACGTCGGCAGGCAGGCGGTCCGGCTGCTCATGGCCAAGCTGGAGGGCCAGGCCGTACCTGACTCGACGCTCCTCGAACCCCGGCTGACGATCCGCGAAAGTTCACGATGACCTCATTCCCCGACGGCTTCCTTTGGGGCGCCGCGACCGCGTCGTACCAGATCGAGGGCGCGGTGCGCGCCGACGGCCGCGTCCCCTCGATCTGGGACACCTTCTCCCACACCCCCGGCATGGTCGTTGACGGGCACACCGGCGACGTGGCCTGCGACCACTACAACCGCTATCTCGAGGACGTCGAGATCATGGCGTGGCTGGGACTGAAGGCGTACCGGTTCTCGGTGGCCTGGCCGCGCCTCGCCGACCTGAGTTTCTACGACCGCCTCGTCGACGCCCTGCTCGACAGGGGGATCACGCCCGTCGCGACGCTCTACCACTGGGATCTGCCGCAGACGCTGCAGGACGAGGGCGGCTGGGCCAACCGCGACACCGCCTACCGGTTCGCCGACTACGCCGCCGCCGTGCACAAGCGCCTCGGCGACCGCGTCGCCACCTGGACGACGCTCAACGAGCCCTGGGTGTCGGCGTTCGTGGGGTACGCCTCGGGCCGGCACGCGCCCGGCGTGACCGACCCGGCCGCCGCGTTCGCCGCCGCCCATCACCTGATGCTCGCGCACGGCCTCGGTGTGCAGGCGCTGCGGGCGGGAGGCGCGGAATCGGTCTCGCTGACGCTGAACCTGACGCCGATCCTCGGCGACGCCGAGCCGGCCCGCCTGATCGACGGGCTGGCGAACCGGCTCTTCCTCGATCCCGTGCTGCGCGGCGAGTACCCCGCCGACGTCCTCGCCCACCTGGAACGTTTCACCGAGGTCGACCTGGACGACCTGCCGACCATCGCGCAGCCGATCGACGTGCTCGGCGTCAACTACTACACGGTCAACCGGGTCGTCGCCGACCCCTCGTCCGAGGGGCATCCGGAGTATCCCGGCAGCGAGGGCATCGCCTGGGAGGACCCGCACGGCCCGGTCACCGAGATGGACTGGGAGATCAACCCGGCAGGGCTGGAGGACCTGCTCGTACGGCTGTCGCGGGACTACCCCGGCACGCCTTTGATGATCACGGAGAACGGGGCCGCCCTGCCCGACGGGGTCGCCGACCCCGGCCGGATCTCCTACCTCGACGCCCACTTCCGCGCCGCCCGGTCCGCCATGGACCGCGGCGCCGACCTGCGCGGCTACTTCGTGTGGTCGCTGCTGGACAACTTCGAGTGGGCCCGGGGCTACGACAAGCGGTTCGGGCTCGTCCGCGTCGACTACGAGACGCTGGAGCGCACGCCCCGCGACAGCGCCAGGTGGTACCGCGAGGTGATCGCCGGGAACGGCCTCGCCGGCTGAGGCCGCTCAACCCGCGTCCCGGCGGGGACCGCACCGGTCCCCGCCGGCGACCGGGCCGATCGGGACCTTCCGAAGGCACACCTCAACTCTCGCCCGGTACGGGCGGAAGCACGCGGTCGCCGAGGTGCGGGAAGACCTTGGCGACCTTCGCCGTCAGGTAGTCGCCGTACGTGCCGGTGAAGGCCCGCAGGTCCAGGCCGTCCCAGCGGGCCCGGCCCCCCTCGCGGCCGGGCAGGGCGGGCAGCGGCGGCACCTCGCAGTCCCAGCCCGGGTCGAAGAAGAAGGGGAAGGACAGCCTGTCGCGGCCCGTGGCGTTGCGCACGCGGTGCGGGGTCGACCGATACAGGCCGCCGGTCAGCTTGTCGAGCATGTCGCCGATGTTGCAGACCAGTGTGCCGGGGATGGGCGGAGCCTCGATCCAGCCGCGGGCGGTGTGCACCTGGAGGCCGGGATTGTCGTCCTGGAGTAGCAATGTCAGCAGGCCGTAGTCGGTGTGCTCGCCGACCCCCCACTCGTCCGGATCGGCGTACGGCGGGGGCGGATAGTGAAAGATCCGGAAGAGGATCGTGGGCGTGGCCGTGTACCCGGCGGCGAAGTAGTCCTCGTCGAGTCCCAGGCTCAGCGCCACGCCCCGCATGACCGCCTGCCCGACGTGGGTGAGGGCGTCCATGTACGCCAGCACCGCCGGGCGCATCTCGGGCACGTCGTCGGGGAAGAGGTTGCGCCCGTGCAGCGGCCGGGGATCGTCGTGGTCGTGCTCGGCGCCGAAGTAGACGCCCTCCTTCAGGTCGGGCCGGCCGGAGGTGAGCTCGCCGCCCACGGGGAAGTACCCGCGCCAGGCCCGCCCGCCCCGGTCCATGGAGATGCGCGACTTGTGCTCCGGCGGCAGCCGGAAGAACCGCGCCGCGGCCTCCTTGAGCCGTGCGATCAGGTCGTCGGGCACCCCGTGGCCGCTGATGTAGAAGAAGCCGCTGTCCAGGCAGGCCGCCTCGATCCGGCGCGCGACCTCGGCGCGCGCGTGGCCCGCTCCGGAGCCGGTGAGAGCGGACACGTCGATCACCGGCAGTGGCCCGGCTGTGTTCATATCTCCATATCCCACCATCCGGGGGCATCGTCCCGGAAGGCTCCTTTACCTGCTTGCCGGACGTGTTGCGCGTGCGGGGATTTCGCGCGCACAGGACCAGCTCGTCCGGTTTGTCTCGTTACCGACGTATAACGCCCTGAAGAGTAGATTTCTTACGCACGGTCAATCGGGCCGCATCGTAAGTGGGCGATCACGTGGGTTTCGGGGATCGATGGTCGGTCAGGAGCCGCATCGCGCTGTTCACCGGCACGGTGGTCGCCCTGCTGTGCGCCGGGTTTTCGGTCGTCCTGGTGTGGGCGCTGTACATGACGGCCGGCGAGAACCTCTTGAAGGAGGTGACGACGGCCGGTGCGCGGGTCGCCTACCTCGTGGACCGCGGGGAGGCCGGAAGCGTCCTGCCATACGATCCCCCCTCCGCGCGCGACCGGCCCGTCCAGGTGGTGGGCCCGCAGGGCAGGGTGCGTGCGGCGACGCCGGACATGGCCGGAAAACCGGCCATGGCGACCTTCCGTCCCCGGCCGCCGCTCCGTAAGGCCACGCGGGAGGTCTGCGACGGTGTCTTCGGCCGGGACGGATGTCACATCGTGGTCGCGCAGCAGGTCTATCGCGACGGCGGAGACTGGATCGTCTACAGCGCCGCGCCGGCCAACGCCTTCGACGTCCCGCCGGGCCTGGTGGCCGGCTTGGCCGTGGGATCGGTGCTCGTCACCGCCGCCGTCGCGTACGGCACCCGGCGAAGCGTCAAGCGCGCGCTCATGCCGGTGCGGGCGATCCGGGGCGAGCTCGACGAGATCAACGCCTCGGACCTCGGGCGGCGGGTGCCGGTCCCGGAGGCCAAAGGGGAGATCCGCGAGCTCGCGCAGAGCGTCAACTACACGCTGGACCGGCTGGAGGAGACGCTCGAACAGCAACGGCGCTTCACCTCCGACGCGTCCCACGAACTGCGCAGCCCGATCACCGCGATCCGCGCGCAGGTGGAGGGTGCGCTCCTCGCGCCACAGGAGTCCGACGTGAGCGAGATCGGGCAGGCCGTGCTGAAGAGCCTCGACCGGCTTCAGGCGATCGCCGCCGACCTGCTGACGCTGGCCCGGCTGGACACGGGCGCGCCCTGTGAGCGCGAGCCGCTGGACCTCGGCCGGCTCGTGGCCGCCAAGCTGGACACCCGCCGCCCGCTCAGGAGGGTCGTCCCGAATCTTGCCCCCGGCGTGATCGTCCGGGGGGACCGCATCCGGCTCGGCCGCCTGGTCACCAGCCTGCTCGACAACGCCGAGCGGCACGCCGCGACCACCGTACGGCTGGCGGTGCGGCGGGAGGACGCGCCCGACGGCGACCCCCGCTTCCGCTCCGGCGCGGCCGTCCTCGAGGTGCTCGACGACGGCGCGGGCATCGCGCGGAACCAGCGGGAGCTCGTCTTCCAGCGGTTCACCCGGCTCGACACGGCGCGCAGCAGGAACGCCGGGGGCGCGGGCCTGGGCCTGCCCATCGCCCGGCAGATCGCCGAGAGCCACGGCGGCACTCTGACGATCATCGACAGCCCGCACGGCGCGTGTTTCCTCCTGCGCCTGCCGCTCTCCCGGGAGTCCTGATTTCCCGGGTCCGAAAACCGCTGCCGCTAATGTGTCATGCCCCACTACGCTCCTTACCGGCACATGAGCGGAGGGAATTGCACATATGCGACGGTGGCTTCCGTCTTTCATCCTGCTGGCGCTCGTCTGGGGGAACAGCTTCTTCTTCATCAAGGTGGCGCTCGGGAGCCTCCATCCGCTCCAGATCTCCTTCCTCCGGATGGCCGTCGGGGCGTTGACCCTGCTGGTCGCGGTGCTCGCGACCGGCCGCCGGCTGCCCCGCGACCCGCGCCTGTGGGGGCACTTCGCGGTCGCCTCCGTCGTGCTGACCACGGTGCCGTTCACTCTCTTCGGGTACGGCGAGCAGCACGTCTCCTCCGTCGTCGCGGCGATCTGGAACGCCACGACGCCGCTGTGCACGCTGCTGTTCGCGCTGCTCCTGCGCAGCGAGAAGGCGACGGCCGCCAGGGTGACCGGGCTCGGCCTCGGCTTCGCCGGCGTCATGGTGGTGCTGGGCGTGTGGCAGCCGATCTCCGGCGGCGCGGCCGTCGGCAGCCTGGCCTGCTTCGGCGCGGCCGCCTGCTACGGCGTGGGCGGGGCGTACATGGGCAGGTTCATCACCCCGCGCGGTGAGGAGCCGATGGTGCTGGCGGCCGCGCAGCTGGTCGCGGGAACGGCCGAACTCGCGGTGATCACGCCGCTCGCGGGGGTGAGCCTGGTCGAGGTCGACGTCCCTCTGACGGTCTGGGGCAGCCTCTTCGCGCTCGGCGCTTTCGGCACCGGCATCGCCTACCTGCTGCTGTACGGGATCCAGCGGAAGGTGGGAGTGACGGCCGCCTCTGCCGTGACCTACCTGATCCCGGTGTTCGCCGCCGCCTCCGGCGTGGTCTTCCTCGGCGAGCACCTGACCTGGAACCAGCCCGCCGGAGCGCTGGTGGTGCTGCTGGGCATCGCCGTGATCCAGGGGATCGTCCCCCGGCGCCGCGGCGGGCGTGCCGCCGCGGCGGCACGCGCCGTCCCCGCCGAGACCGACGCCGCGGCCTGATCCGATCGGCGCGGCGCGCTCTCCGGCTCCTCAGCGGGCCGGGGGCGCCTCGGCCCGGCTCTCCGTGGTGGTGTCGTCGTCCCGCCTCGCACGCCGCTGTCTCGGCGTGGCCTTGCGTACCGTCGTGGCCGGAGCCTCCCCGCCGGGCGGGTCCGCGACCGTCCCGGCGGCGGTGGAGCCCGTGTCCGCACCGGCCGTCGGGGGCGGCTCCGGCGACCCGGGCGAGGGCCGCCGCTCCCCGGAGGAGGGATCGGGTGCCGCCGGGGCGGCGGGCCGTCCCGGCGATCCGTCCGCGCCCGGCTCGCCGGGCCATGGCGGGCGCAGCGCCGCGATGACCGCGTCGGCCTCGGCGTCGGCGGCGAACTCGCCGGCCGCCTCGGCCTCGCGCCGTTTGATCACCACCATGTGGTCGGCCGAGATGCGGCCCGCGCCGGTGACCGCCAGCAGCACGGAGGCGGCCCCGAGAGCCACGATCAGTTCGATGTCGCCGCCGGTGAGCGGCAGGCCGGTGTCCCCGGCCGTGAGCACGAACACCGCGAGGGCCTCGGCGAACAGCAGCAGTCCGACGACCGGCACGGCGAGGCCCGCGATCAGCAGCGTGCCGCCCACCAGCTCGGTCAGCATGGTCACCGGCGCCCACACGTGGGGCAGCGGGGCCTGCAGCTCGGTGAACTGGTCGGCGGTGGCGTTGAGGCCGGCTTCGAGCTTCTGCCAGCCGTTGGCGAAGAAGATCCCGCCGACGCCCATGCGGGCGGCCAGCGAGGCTAAGTCGTGCAGGGTTTTCTTCACCGAATCCTCCGGAGGAAGCCCGGCCCTTCAAAGCCGGGAGGAATGGGGATCCCCAAAGGGGTGGCCCGGCGAAGCCGGGATAGCCCAGAGCGCCAAGTGCGCACGACTTGCTCCTTCCGCTGACCGACCAGGCAAAGGGCTAGTAAATCGCGAACATGCGTACGGCTTACAAGGTGCGGGTCTACCCCACCGACGAACAAACGCGACGGCGGCCACGACTTCCACGGGGGAGAAGATCCCAACCCGCGCCATCTGGAGCGCAAGGCCAGGAATCTGGCCCGCTACCAGCGCAGGATGGCCCGCAAACAGCGCGGCAGCAACAACCGGGCCAAGGCCAGGGCGAAGGTCGCCCGCGCCCACACCAAGGTCCGCGACGCCCGCGCCGACTTCCTGCACCGCACCTCCACCCGGCTGGTCCGCGACCACGACCTCATCGTGATCGAAGATCTCAACATCAAAGGAATGGTCCGCAACCGCTGCCTGGCGCGGGCGATCTCCGATGCCGGGTGGGGCGAGTTCCGCCGCCAACTGGAGTACAAAGCCCAGCGGTTCGGGCGGCACCTGGTTGTGATCGACCGCTGGTTTCCCAGCTCGAAGACGTGCAGCGCGTGCGGGCACCTGCTCGCCGAACTCTCTCTGTCCACACGGCACTGGACGTGCCCGGACTGCGGCGCCCGGCACGACCGGGACGTCAACGCCGCCAAGAACATCCTGGCCGCTGGTCGAGCGGTGTCTGCCTGTGGAGCTGATGTGAGCCATTCCGGGTCCTCCCGGGTGCGGTCGGCTGCGAAGCAGGAAGCCCGGCCCGTGAGGGCGGGAGTCCTCCGCCATTAGGCGGGGGAGGAAGTCAAGGCTTCTCATCCTGGGGTGGGGGATGACTTGCCCGGACACTTCCCCGCCTGTGCCGCCGTCATGCGCCTGGCCGGCTCAGTCGCGTACGCCGCCGGGCTCCTCGGCGCCGGCGTCCGCAGGGGTGGGAACGTGGCGGGGCAGCAGCAGGGCCACGGCCAGCGCGGTGAGCCCGAGCAGTGCCACGCTGACGACGATGGTGGAGTGCAGGGCGGTGACGAAGGCCACACGGGCGGCGCCCAGCAGCGCGGCTCCGGTCACGCCCGCCTCGCCGGCCACGTGCGCGGCCGCGGCCAGCGACTCCCGGGCCTGCGCCATGAGCCCGGCCGGGATCCCGGGGACCGTCCCGAGCGAGGGGGCGTACACGATCGTGGTGATCGTGCCGAGGACGGCGATGCCGAGGCCCGCCCCGAGTTCGTAGGCCGTCTCCTCGATCGCGGCGGCGCCGCCCGCCCGTGCCTCCGGCACCGACGCCATGATCGTGTCGGACGCCGCCAGCAGGGCGACCTCGACGCCGAATCCGATGCCGACGAAGCAGACGGTCAGCATCACCGGATGCTGCTCGGTGCCCCAGCTCAGCACCGGGGTGAGGGACAGCGCGGTGAGGGCGAGACCGCCGCCGACCGTCGCGCGCAGCCCGATCCGCCCCAGCACGTGCGCGGCGGCCAGGCCGCCCACGATGGCCGCGACCATGAGCGGCAGCATCCGCACGGCGGCCCGCAGGGGCGACAGCCCCAGCACGAGCTGGAGGTACTGCGCCAGCATCAGCTCCAGCCCGACCAGGGCGAAGATCGCCAGCAGCACGCAGCCGACGCCGGTCGCGAAGCCGCGCTGCGTGAACAGCCCGATGTCGAGCAGGGGGAAGTCGAGCCGCCGCTGCCGCCGCACGAACCAGACGAGCAGCGCGACGCCGGCCAGGAGGACGGCGAGCGAGGGACCACGGCCCAGCAGGTGTCCCGACCCCGCCTCCTTCAGCCCGAACGCGACGGCCAGGACGCCGACGGTGGACAGCGCCGCGCTCAGCGCGTCCCACGGATGCTCGGCCCGCCGCGGCGAGGCAGGCAGGATGCGTACGGCGAGCGGCAGCGCGACCAGCAGCAGCGGGACGTTGATGAGGAAGACCGCGCCCCACCACAGATGCTCGACGAGGACCCCGCCGACCAGCGGCCCGACGGCCGCACCCGCGGCGGCGACGGCGCTCCACACGCCGAGGGCGATCGCCCGCTCGCGCCGGTCGGTGAACACCTGCCGGATGATCGAGAGCGTCGCCGGCATGATCATCGCGCCGCCGACGCCGAGGAACGCCCGCGAGGCGATGAGCGCGAGCGGGGTCGCGGCGAACGCGGCCGACAGCGAGGCCAGGCCGAACACCACGTAACCGCCGAGCACGAAGGGCCGCCTGCCGTACCGGTCGCCCAGGGTGCCGAACGTGACCAGCAGCGGCGCGACGACCAGCGAGTAGATGTCAATGATCCACAACAGCTGCACGGACGACGGCTCCAGCGCCGCGGTGAGCGCCGGGACGGCGATGTGCAGCACGGTCGCGTCGACCGCGATCAGGAGCAGGCTGAAACACAGGAGCACGAGCACCGACCACCGGTTCGCCCGATGCTCGCGCAGGGCGCCTGCGGCGCGGACGGCGGCGGACTCGACCGAAACCATGATCATAGACCGCTCAGTGCTCCTGCCCGAAAATTCCGGCCCGCTGGAACATGCGTGGCAGCTTAGGCCATGGGAAGCGGATCTCTCAGCCCTTCCAGGGATGTCGGGAACATATCGCCGGATCCGTATCGCTCCAGGTGATCGAACAGGGGCCGGCGACGTGCGTCGTCCACCGTGCCGCAAGGGTCCACCCATTCCGTCCGCACGTGCGGTATAACCGGGGTCGAAGCGGGGAGGCGTCGATGCGGGACTCCGGCAGGGCACGGGCGGCGAGCCTCTTAAACCGGACTGCGGCACGTGATCTGTTCGAACAGGTGCGTTTCCGCTATTTCAGGCTTCCGCCGTTCGCGCGACGCGCGCTGTTCGTGGTGCTGCTGGTCGCGACAATGGGAGTGGCCGCGGCGCTGAACTGGTCGCTGATGCCCACGTTCATCTACACGTTCCTGGCGCTGTGCTTCCTCGCGCTGGCCCTCAGCTATCCGCGTGCCGCCGCGACCGTGCTCGTGCTCGCCGGATGGGGCCTGCTGCTGCCGCTGTTCATGGGCGCTTTCGGCGGGCAGTCGATCATGCCCGGTCTGCTGATGCTGCTGGGCGCGCTGGCCGGCGGCGCGGCCCACCTGATCCGGTGGGTCCCGCCGTGGCTGACGACGCTGATGTCCCTCGTGCCCGCCGGGGTCGTCGCGCTGTCGCTGTCGCCGCTGTCGCCGGCCGCCGCCCTGTGGGGGGCGTACGGCGCGGCCGCCGCGGTGCTCCTCTACCGCCTAGTGCTCGCCCGCAAGGTGCGCGGCGAGGCGGAGCGGGAGGCGGCGGGCGCCGAGACCCAGGTGCAGGTGCGCGCACCGGGCAGGACAGGGGGGCCCGGCGGCCACCAGCCCGCCCCGGCCGAGGCCGCCGCTCCGCCGCCCATCACGGTCGAGCAGGCGCTCGCCGAGCTGGAGTCCATGATCGGCCTCGAACCGGTCAAGGAGCAGGTGCGCGCCATCGCCGCGTCGATCGAGGCGGCCCGGCTGCGCAGGGAGGCGGGCTACACCAACGAGCGGCCGATGCGCCACTTCGTGTTCGTCGGCCCTCCCGGCACCGGCAAGACCAGCGTCGCCCGGTCGCTCGCCAAGATCTTCTACGCGTTCGGGCTGCTGGAGACGCCGTTCGTGGTCGAGGCGCAGCGGGCCGACCTCGTGGGGGAGTACCTGGGGGCCACGGCCATCAAGACCAACGAGCTCATCGACCGCGCGCTCGGCGGGGTCCTCTTCGTCGACGAGGCGTACGGCCTCATCAACTCCGGCGACGGCCAGCCCGACCGGTTCGGCGCGGAGGCCGTGCAGACGCTGCTGAAGCGGGCAGAGGACGACCGCGAACGGCTCATCGTCATCCTGGCCGGCTACGAGCGGGAGATGAACGACTTCCTCGCGTCCAATCCGGGGCTGTCGAGCCGCTTCGCGACCCGGGTGCGCTTCCCCAGCTACAGCCCCGCGGAACTGCTGGAGATCACCGAGGCGCTGCAGCGGCGCCGGGGAGACCTGCTCGCCCCCGAGGCGCGTCCCGTGCTGCGCCGGCTGTTCGAGGACGTGCACCGCCGGGCGCTCGTCGACGACCTCGGCAACGCGCGATTCGCCCGCAGCCTCGCCGAGGCCGCCGCACAGGCCCGGGACGTGCGCGTGGTGAGCGCGGGCGGGGCGCCGCGCGGGGAGGACCTGGTCACCGTCACCGCCGACGACGTGACCAAGGCGTTCAACGAGATCACCGCGCGATACCGCGGCTACCAGGTCACCCCGACCCTGGACGAGGCGCTCGCGGACCTCGACAGGATGGCCGGCCTCGACCCGGTCAAGCGGCAGGTCCACGCGATCACCGCCCAGCTCAAGGTGGCCAGGATGCGGCAGGAGCAGGGCCTGCCGGTCCAGTCGCAGATGCGGCACATCGTGTTCGTCGGCCCTCCGGGCACCGGCAAGACGACCGTCGCGCGGATCCTCGGCCGGATCTTCTCCGCCCTGGGCCTGCTGGCCCGGCCCGACGTGGTCGAGGCGTCGCGGGCCGACCTGGTCGGCCAGCATCTGGGCGCGACCGCGATCAAGACCAACGAGCTGGTCGACCGCGCGCTCGGCGGCGTGCTGTTCATCGACGAGGCGTACAGCCTGGTCAACACCGGCTACTCGGGGGGCGACGCCTTCGGGGCCGAGGCGGTGCAGACCCTGCTGAAGCGGGCCGAGGACGACCGCGACCGTCTGGTCGTCATCCTGGCGGGCTACGAGCGCGAGATGGACGCGTTCCTGGCGACCAATCCCGGCCTGGCCTCCCGGTTCAACCAGCGCGTGTCGTTCCCCTCCTACTCGCCGTCCGAGCTGACCGAGATCGCGGAGCTGCTCGCCGCGCGGAGCGGCGACAGGTTCGACGCCTCCGCCGCGCGGGACCTCGCGGACGTCTTCGACTGGGTCTGCCGGGAGGGGCTCATCGACGGGCTGGGCAACGGCCGCTTCGCCCGGTCCCTGTACGAGCGGGCCGCGCTGCGGCGCGACGTCCGCCTCGCCGAGCAGGGATCGGCGAACGCCGCCGAGCTGACGACGATCACCAGCGAGGACGTCCGCAGCGCGGTGGACGAGTTGTCCTGATGTCGTAGGGAAATCCACAGGGCGCGTGTCCCGATGGCCGACGGTCGTCACTTCCTGCTACTAATCGACAGCGTAGGGTAGCCGGGAGGATCGGAGAAGCACGTGAGAGCACGATGGCCGGTTGCCCTGGCCGCACTGGCCGCTCTGTGGGCCGCCGGCGCCTGCGGCGTGCAGCGGGGGCCGGGCGAACCGGACACCGGGCTCGCCCCCTCCCCGGTCAGGGCGTACGACATCAACCCGCTGGCTCGTGACAAGGTCAAGGACGGCGGCACGCTCCGGTGGGGGCTCACCGACTTCCCGTCCCAGTGGAACCGCAACCACGTCGACGGCGACACCACCGCCGTCAAGGTGGTGACGGACGCGTTGCTGCCGCGCACGTTCCAATCGGACGCGCGGGGGCGGCTGACCATCGACACCGACTACGTGACCAACGCCAGGATCACCGCGACCTCCCCCCGCCAGGTCGTCACCTACTCGATCAACCCCAAGGCGAAGTGGTCGGACGGCAGGCCGATCACCTGGACGGACTTCGCCGCGCAGTGGAAGGCCATGAGCGGCCGCGACCGGGACTACCGGGTCGACTCGACCATCGCGTACGAGAACATCCAGAGCGTGGCCCGGGGCGCGAGCGACCGCGAGGTGGTGGTCACCCTCGCCCAGCCGTTCAACGAGTGGCAGTCCCTGTTCACGCCGCTGTATCCCGGCACCACCAACGCGACCGCGGCGGCGTTCAACGCCGACTGGATCAACCGCATCCCGGTGACCGCGGGGCCGTTCAAGGTGGAGAGCCTCGATGTCAAGGGCAAGACGGTCACGCTCACTCGCAATCCCGGCTGGTGGGGCAACCGGGCGAAGCTGGACGGCATCGTGTTCCGCGCCGTGCGCCCCGACCAGATGGTCCACGCGTTCACCAAGGGGGACGTGGACGTCTTCGAGGTGGGCCCGTCCCCCGGCGACTACGCGCGGGTCAGGGAGGCGTGGGACGCCGTGATCCGGCAGGCCGCCGGCACCCAGTACCGGCAGTTCACCTTCAACGGCGAGAGCCCGGTCCTGGCCGACGCGCGGGTGCGCGAGGCCGTCGCGGCGGCGCTCGACCGCCGCGGTCTCATGCAGGCGGACCTGAAGGGCCTCGGCTGGCCGGCCGTGACGCTGGACAACCACTTCCTCATGAACAGCCAGTACGGCTACCGGGCCAACGCCGGCGAGATCGGCGCGTACGACCCGGGGCGGGCCGGGCGGCTGCTCGACCAGGCGGGCTGGAGGCTGTCGGGCAAGACGCGCGTGAAGAACGGCAAACCGCTCACGCTGCGCTTCGTCGTCCCCGACGGAATCGTCATGAGCGGCGTCGAGGCCGACTCCGCCCGGCAGATGCTGCAGCGCGTCGGCATCCGGGTCGAGGTGCGCAGGGTGTCCTTCGACGACTTCTTCGGCAAGCACCTCATCCCCGGTGACTTCGACATCACCGCCTTCGCCTACCCGAGCACGCCGTACCCCGTCTCGGGCGCCTTCGACATCTACGCCGACGGCGAGAGCGGCGGCCGGGGCGACGACACCGAGTGGTACGCCAACATCGGGCGCAGCGGCAGCAAGCAGATCGACGAGGCGATGTACCGCGCCGGCAGCACGCTCGACGCCGACAAGGTGCCCGGCCTGCTCAACGAGGCCGACCGGATGGTCTGGAAGAAGGTCAACGTGCTGCCGCTCTACCAGTGCCCGCAGGGCGTGGCGGTGCGGTCCGCGCTCGCCAACATCGGCGCCAACGGGTTCCACGACCTCAGGTACGAGGACATCGGCTACGCCTCCTGAGCGGGGCCGCCCGGGCCGGAGGGGCCGTCAGGCGGGAGGCTCGTCCGGGATGTCGGCGATGTCGTCCAGGGCGGCGGCCAGCTCGTCCGGGTGGTCGCCGATCCGCTCGGCGATCTCGATGAGGACGTGCAGCACGTCGTGCCGGTCGTGCCCCAGGTCGATCAGGCGCTGGGCGGCCTCCCACAGCTGCGGCGGGTCGCCCACCCACAGCCGCCCGGCGATCTCCTCGTGCCAGGCGAGGTGCTCCTCCAGGTCCGTACGGCCCAGCTCGCCGGCGTGGTCGATCTCCAGCAGGATGCGCCGGTCGGCCTCGTCCGCCGGGTTCAGCAGGTCGAGGTTGGTCGATCCGCGCATGCCCTGCAGCAAGGGGAACGCGAACGCGCGCCGGGCCAGCGCGGACAGGTCGCCGTCCGGCAGCAGCCGTTCCACGAGAGAGCGGTCCAGCCCGAAGGTGGCCGGGTCGCGGTAGGCCTCGGTGAACCGGGCGGTCGCCTCCCAGACCGCGTCGAGCGTGGCCCGCACGCCCTCCTCGGGCAGCCCGATCCGGGGGCCGGCGAAACGCACCCACGCCGACAGCACGTGCGGCATCGCGTCCTGCTCCGCCGGGGTGAGCAGGACCTTGCGCGGCAGCCAGTCGAGCAGGAACGTCTCGCACTTGGTCGGGCTCACCCGCATCGGCCGGCCGAAGTCCTGGTCGCAGCCGTGGTCGATGATGTGGTCGGCGCACCGGGAGGCGGCCGAGGGATCCGACAGGTTCTCCGCCGCGTCCGAGGCGAGGAACTCGGCCGCCAGCATCGCGCGGCGGTCGCGGCTGTAGGGCGCCTCCGTGTGCGCGGGGGCGGGCCGCATCCGCCCGGGCGGCAGCGCCTTGATCCGCGCCCGCGCGAAGGCGTGGTAGGCGCTGTAGCTGTCGCTCACCAGCTTCGGGCCGCCACGGCCGTGCGCGGCGGCGCTGGTGGCCTTCATGGCGAACTCCAGCAGCGCCCGCGCCTGCTGCGGCTCCAGCTCCTCGAACCGCAGCAGCGCGTTGCCCGCCGCCTCCAGCCTGGCCTGCTCCAGAAGCTTTTCGACCTGGGACGACACCCACGCGTCGCGGGCCATCCCGCCCATGTTGTAGTCGACGACCACGACCAGCGCGTGCCGGTCCTCGCCGTTGTAGGCGAACGTGCACACCACGGTGTCCTGGTCGCCGTACACGTCCCTGGAGACGTAGCAGCCGGTCGGTTTGACGGCGCCGACGCGGTCCGCCCAGCGGGGCCGGGCCACGTCGGACTCCATCAGCGCGAGCGCCGCGCCCTCCGCCTTGGCCGCCTGGCGGGCGGTGCCGAGATAGGCGACCGAGACGAGCAGGGTGAGCGCGGCCGGCGTGCCGGCCTTGGCGGCGTAGTCCACCAGGCCCTCGCCGAGGATCTGCTCGACGTCGCCGCCGCGCAGCCGCCTGCCCCACCAGGCGCCGAGCATGTCGGAGACCATGAGCTCCGCGTCGAGCGGACTGCGCACGGCGAGCAGTTCCCTGGCCGCCAGCAGCATCTCCGCGAACACGTCGTCCGGCGGCCGGGTCTCCCGGGGGTCACGTCGGCGCCGGCGACTCACGAGATCTCGCTCCGCTCGCTCACGGTCACCACCTTCTCGCATTCCCGCCGCGAAGGGCATCAGGAACACGGGCCGGTGACTTCCCCGTTATCTGCCGCTCCAGCCTTTCCCAGACTACGGCGGCGGGCCGGGGCGACGGCCGTGCGAGCGTCGTTCGCCGCCTCACCTCCGGGAAGGCGGCGCCGAGTTCACGAGACCCAGGAGGCGTTCCCGGGCGACCCGCTCGACGATCTCCGGTGTGACGTCGAGTCCCAGGTGCTCCCCGCACACCCATGCGTCGGCGACGCAGCGGGCGACGGCGGACAGGGGGACGGTCAGGAATTCCGCGGCCAGACGATCGGTCACCAGCTCCGCCGGTTCGCGGAGACCCGGCTCTGGTGATGGGCCGCCACTGATTCGTGCTGCGAGTACGGGCATGGACTGCATTCCTCGCTGAATGGGGACCTGCCGCCCCTTATTCCACCTCTTTCCCGGGCAGTGTCAAGCCTTGGCGGGCCACCGCGTGGGAAGCTTGACCCATGCGCATCCGGCTCGCCCAGGATCCCGAGGCCGACGAGCTGCTCGGCCGCAGCCCCCTCGCACTGCTCGTCGGCATGCTGCTCGACCAACAGGTGCCACTGGAGCGGGCCTTCGCGGGGCCCCGCGCGATCGCCGACCGGCTCGGCCGCGACCTGGACGCGCGTGAGATCGCCTCCTATGATCCTGACCAGTTCGCGGCACTGTTCGCGGCGGCGCCCGCCGTTCACCGGTATCCGAAGGCGATGGCGGCCCGCGTCCAGGCGCTCGCGACATATCTCGTCGAGCACTACGATGGCTCGGCCGAGAAGGTATGGGAGGATGCCCGCGACGGTGCCGAGCTGCTGCGCCGGCTGCTGGCCCTCCCCGGATTCGGCCGGCAGAAGGCCCAGATCTTCCTGGCCCTGCTGGGCAAACAGTGCGGCGTGCGCCCGGACGGCTGGCGTGAGGCGGCCGGGCCGTACGGCGAGGAGGGGGTGCACCGGTCGGTGGCCGACGTCGTGGACGCCGAGAGCCTGCAACTGGTTCGCGCGACCAAGCAGGAAGCGAAGCGGGCCGCCAAGAAGTAGGCCCGATCCTCCTGCGCGAGGCGCCGGTCTTTTGACAGGATGCGTTGACCGCATGCCGGGCGGGGCTTCCGTCCGCGTATGCCGATCGCCCATGATGTAGGGCAGATCTGCGCTACCAATCACAGTTATGGAGATGTGCCTCGTGGGAGACGCTGGCACGCGACGGAGGTGCCGACCATGAGCGCCGAAACCTCCGTGCCCCGGCCCCGGGAGCCCGGTTTGGACATATCAGACTCCGACCTCTTCAGAGGCCTGATGTCGGAGGCGCCGTTTGCCTTCGCGTTTTTCGACCCGGATGGGCGTTTCGTCCGGGTCAACTCCACCTTTACCGAGCTGACCGGCCATCCTGTCGAGCTGCATCTTGACCGCCAACCGGCCGAGTTGCTGCCGGCCGACCTGAGCACCCTGATCGAGGCGGTGCTGGGCCGGATCGCCGACGAGGCGCTGCCGATCACCGACCAGCGGATCAGGACCCGCGCGGAGAACGGCGACAGCCGCCACTGGACGGTGTCGTTCTTCCCGCTGCATGGCGACGACGGCGTCATCGGGACCGCGCTCTTCGGGGTCGACGTGACCGAGCGGCAGCTGAACGAGGAGGTGCTGGAGCGCAGCGAGGAGCGCTACCGCTCGCTGGTGGAGTCGCAGCAGCAGCTGGTGTGGATCAGCTCGCCCAGCGGCTCGGTGGCCGAGGACGCGCCCCAGTGGCGCGCCATCACCGGCCAGGGCCTGGAGGAGTACCTCGCGCACGGCTGGCTGGACGCGGTGCACCCCGACGACCGTCCCGGCACCGAGGAGGCGTGGCGCGAGGCGCTGCGCGGCCGCACGATGTTCGAGTGGAGCTACCGGGTGCGCACCCGGGCCAGCGGCTACCGGCACTTCGAGGTCCGGGCCGTGCCGATCGTCAGGCACGGCCGCGTGGTGGAGTGGGTCGGGGCCAACACCGACGTCACGCCGCAGCGCGAGGCCGAGGAGATGCGCGGCCGCCTCACCGACCAGCTCGGCGCCGCCGCGCTGCGCACCGCCCGCCTCCAGGGTGCGACCGCCCAGCTCGCCGAGGCGCTCACCGTCGAGCAGGTGGTGCAGGTCATCATCGACGTCGGCCGTACGGCCCTCGCCGCCGACCACTCGTCCGTCGCGCTGCTCGACCCGGACCGGGCCACGCTGAAGGTGATCAACAGCGGCGGCACCCCGGACGCCCCGGGCGAGGAGATCGACCTCGCGCACCCCAACGTGATGACGATGGCGGTCAACAGCCGCCGCCCGCTCTTCGCCGAGTCCCCCGACAGCCTGCGCGCCCAGCTCGTCGACGCCGGCGCCGACGAGGCGCGGATCTCCGGCTTCCTGGCGCAGTCGGACGAGCGGGCCTGGGTGGGCCTGCCGCTGCTCGCGGCCGGCCGGGCGCTCGGCGCGCTGCGGTTCTCGTTCATGCGGACCCAGAAGATCTCACAGGAGGACGGCGTCTTCCTGGAGGCGCTGGCCGGCCAGTGCGCCCTCGCGGTCGAGCGGGCCACGCTGTTCGAGCGCGAGCACAAGACGGCCGAGACGCTGCAGCGCAGCCTGCTGCCCGAGCGCCTGCCGGTGGTGCGGGGGATGACGCTCGCCTACCGCTTCCGCTCCGGCTCACGCCACGTGCAGGTGGGCGGCGACTGGTACGACGCGTTCGTCCTGCAGGACGGCCGGGTGGCGGCGGTGGTGGGCGACGTCATGGGCAAGGGCGTCAAGGCCGCCGCGGGCATGGGCCGGATCCGCAACGCCATGCGGGCGCTCGCGCTGACGAACCCGCCCCCGGCGGCGGTGCTGACGGGACTCGACCGCGTCTTCGAGGCGACCGAGGAGGAGGAGCAGGTCACCACCCTGGCGTACATGGTCGTCGAGCCGGGGACCGGGGAGGGCACGCTGGCCCTGGCCGGTCACCCGCCGCCGCTGCTGGTCTCGCCGCAGGGCGTCGGGCTGCTGCACGAGACCGAGCCCGGCACCCCGCTCGGCTGGGCCACGAGCCGCAAGCAGTTCAGGTTCTGCGTGCCGCCGGGTCACACCGCCGTCCTGTACTCGGATGGTTTGGTGGAGAACCGCAAGCGCGGGCTGGATGCCGGACTCAGGGAGCTTTCGTCCGTAGTGGCCGAAGCGCCCCCGGAGGTGCTGAACAGCCCGAATATGCTGCTCGATTTCCTGGTGGACCACATGCTGTCCGGGTATGAACAGGACGATGACGTAACGGTACTCGCGGTCCACGTCCCACCGGCCACGAAGAGTGACTGAATGAAACAGTCATAACGGTTGCTTTCGGGTATCAGTGACCTCCTTCCGTACGCACTAGTGTCTCGGTCGGCCTAGGGTGGAGGGGCAACCCGGCGGGACGCGGCCGTATCACGTACCGCGGCGTGCCACAATGGCATGTCGCGGTCTGCGCGACCTCACCACCGGAAAAGAAGAAGCACCTGGGTCCATTCTCGCCATGCGTTCGTTCGAGAGGTGTTCGTGTCGCCTGCAAGTTCGACTCGCTCGAAGCCGTCGGAGCTGAACGAGCCAGTGATTCAGCAGCTCCTCGAGCGTGGGCGCTCGCAGGGTTTCCTCGAGTCCGAGGATGTCCGCAAGGCCTTCGAGGAAGCGGACATCCCGATGTCGCAAGCCGCTGGATTCCTGCGCAGCCTCAGCAAGGAGGGTGTGACCGTCGTGGTGACGGCCGCCGACTCCGCGGCTCCCAAGCGCTCTCGAGGTCAAGCCAAGCGCCGCACCACCGCGCCCGTCAAGAAGACCACCAAATCCGCGGCGGCCAAGGAGTCGCAGCCGGAGACCGTGACCGCAGTGGTCACCGACTCCGCGCCGGCGCCGAAGAGGCCCGCCCCGGCCAAGCCCGCGCCCGCCGCCAAGCCGGCTGCCGCCAAGGCTCCGGCGAAGCCCGCTCCGCCGAAGAAGGCCGCGCCCGCCAAGCCGGAGGCCCCCGCCGCGGGGCCCGAGGGCAAGGCGCCGAAGGCCGACTCCAAGCCGAAGTCGGCCGACATCGCCGAGGACGACGAGGACATCGACCTCGAAGGTGACGTCGAGATCGAGGACTTCGACATCGAGGTCGAGGACGTCGAGATCGACGCCGAGGCGGAGACCGAGGAGGCCGACGCCGAACCCGAGGGGGAGACCGAGGGCGAAGAGCCCAAGGCCGAGGCGCTCGTCCAGTCCGAGGACGAGGTACTGATCCTCACCGACGACGATGACGACGCGCCCGTCGCCCAGGTCGCGGCGGCCGGCGCCACCGCCGACCCGGTGAAGGACTACCTCAAGCAGATCGGCAAGGTGCCGCTCCTCAACGCCGAGCAGGAGGTCGAGCTCGCCAAGCGGATCGAGGCCGGCCTGTTCGCCGAGGAGCAGCTCGCCCAGGAGGCCGACGGCCTGCCCGTCGACGTCCGCGCCGAGCTGGAGTGGATCGCCGAGGACGGCCACCGTGCCAAGAACCACCTGCTGGAGGCCAACCTCCGTCTCGTGGTCTCGCTGGCCAAGCGGTACACCGGCCGCGGCATGCTGTTCCTGGACCTGATCCAGGAGGGCAACCTGGGCCTGATCCGCGCCGTCGAGAAGTTCGACTACACCAAGGGCTACAAGTTCTCGACGTACGCCACATGGTGGATCCGGCAGGCGATCACCCGGGCCATGGCCGACCAGGCGCGGACCATCCGCATCCCGGTCCACATGGTCGAGGTGATCAACAAGCTGGCCCGTGTCCAGCGGCAGATGCTGCAGGACCTCGGCCGCGAGCCCACGCCGGAGGAGCTGGCCCGCGAGCTCGACATGACGCCCGAGAAGGTCATCGAGGTGCAGAAGTACGGCCGCGAGCCGATCTCCCTGCACACTCCGCTGGGTGAGGAGGGCGACAGCGAGTTCGGCGACCTCATCGAGGACTCCGAGGCCATCGTCCCGGCCGACGCCGTCAGCTTCACGCTGCTGCAGGAGCAGCTGCACTCCGTTCTCGACACGCTGTCGGAGCGGGAGGCGGGCGTGGTGTCGATGCGGTTCGGTCTCACCGACGGGCAGCCGAAGACCCTCGACGAGATCGGGAAGGTCTACGGCGTGACCCGTGAGCGGATCCGCCAGATCGAGTCCAAGACCATGTCGAAGCTGCGGCACCCCTCCCGGTCCCAGGTGCTGCGCGACTACCTGGACTGACGCACGAGTCGATCGTCCCCCGGCCACGTACGGCCGAGGGGGCGATGACGTAGGAGTGTCTCGCAGATCTCGCCGTAGCGAGGATCGGCCAGGTGGATGCCTCGCAAGGCGGAGGAGGAGCCCATAGCGGAGCTATGGGCGATCTTCCCGGGCCCCACGGAGATTCCGAGCGTGCGAGGAATCTTCGTGGGTGGGGCGACAACGCGGCGAGGCACCGCCTGGGTGACCGCAGTAGGCGAAAGATCTAAGGGAGACGACTTTACACCCCCGTAACCTCGTGGTAGCGCCCCGGGCACGTCGAGGCTCCTAGGCTCGCGCCTCATGGGAGTGATCGAAGTGGATCGGGCGCGTGCTCGGGGGCCACGAGTGATCCCGGACCGCCCGTGGGCGGATTCAATGCTCGACGAGGCGGTCGAGGCCGCCTGCCGGGGCGACCTCGGACCGGCCGCGGCCGCCCTCGCGGACAGCAGGGGCGACCCGGAGACGCGGTCGCTGCGGGTGGAGGCGCTGTCGCGGACCGTCATCGGGGCGAGCCGGTCGATCGAGGCGCTGCTCGCCTATCACCAGGGCAATCCGGACCTCTGGCTGTGGCTCGGCCGGGCCCGCCTGGAGGAGGCCTGGGAACTGCGGCCCGACGTACGGGCCAGAGCGGTGCAGGCGGACCGGCTGCACACCTATCAGTCGGCGATGGAACAGGCCAGGCAGCCGCTGCTGACGGCGGCGGCGCTCGCGCCGGGCGACCCGGTGCCGTGGGAGGGCCTGATGTGGCTGGCGGTCGGGCTGGACCGGCCGCGCGGCGACAAGGACGCGGTCTGGTACGAATGCTCCCGCCGCTGGCCGACGCTGTATTCGGGGGCGGTGGCCCGTCTGATCACGCTGTCGCCCGGCTGGGGCGGCACCGCCCAGGAGATGCTCGCTTTCGCCCGCTCGGCCGCCGCGCACGCCCCGGAGGGCAGTCCGCTGCCCGCGCTCGTGCCGCTGGCCCACTTCGAGATCGTCGCCGCCGGGCGCACTCCCATGTCGCGGGGCGGCTGGTTCTCCTTCGAGGCGCAACGCGAGATCGTCTCGGCCTCCGCCCACTGGTCGGAGCGGCGCCTCGGCGGGGCGCACCCGCGGGCGGTCGAGGCGCACAACGTCTTCGGCGCCGCGTTCTACCTGTCGGACCTGCGGCGTCCGGCGCGTGGCCACCTGGCCAGGACGGGCGGCCGGTTCAGCCGGCTGCCCTGGTCGCACCTCGGCGACGCCGGGCAGCAGTACCGACGGGCCTGTTCCCGGCTCAACCTCTGACTCACTCGTTCACGATCACGTCGAGGGTCCGCGGCCGTCCCCGGCCGGCGGACCCGGCCAGTTCCACCCGGTGCCCCAGGCCGGTCAGCAGGTCGGCGAGGTCGCCGGCCGTGCGGGGCCGGTCGGGGGTCTCGACGAGCGATCGGGCCACCACGCCCCTGGTGGCCTTCGCCATGTGGCTGACGACCGTCCGCTTCCCGGCCGCCTCCCTCAGCACCCGTACGGCCACGCCGCGTTCGCCGGGTTGCCAGGCGGCGGCGTACGTCGCGGACCGCATGTCCACCACGAGCCCCTTCGTCGCGTCGAGCACGGCGCTGATCGACGGCCGCCAGAACGCGGCCAGGCCGCCCATCGGCGGCAGCCGTACGCCCATGGACAGCCGGTAGGGCGGCACGCGGTCGGACGGGCGCAGCAGGCCCCACAGCGCCGAGAACACGACGATCCTCCGGTCCGCCCGCCGCCGGGCCTCGGGGGAGAGGGTGGCCAGGCCGAGGTTGTCGTACAGCACGCCCGTGTAGAGGGCGGCGACGGGCAGCGTGCGCGCCGTGGGCAACGCCAGGTCGCGCTCGATCTCGCCGGCCTGCCCCTCGGACAGACCGAGCACGTCGCGCGCCTCGGGGGTGTGGCAGAGCGAGACGAGGGCGTCGAGGACCTTCTCGCGCGGGGAGGCGAGTTCGGGGAAGCTGAGCCGCCGGACGGTGGAGGTCCCCCGCTCGGCCTTCCCCTCCGAGGGCGGAAGCAGGATGAGCACGGTTCCGCAGCTTATCCGGCCCCCCAGGTTAGGCTGCGGCGGGTGGATGAGGAGATCGCACAGTTCGACCTGCTGGTCGACGAGGCCTGGCCGGCGCCGGGGCGGGCCGAGGACGGCGGCTGGGTCTACCGGCACGCGGGCGGCGTGACGAAGCGGGCCAACTCGGTGCTCGCGCTGGGGGAGCGTACGGACCTGCCGGAGGCGGTCGGCCGGGCGGAGCGGTTCTACGCGGGCCTCGGCCAGCCCTGCGTGTTCTCGGTCGGCATGGGCGCGTCGCGCGGGCTCGACGACGAACTCGGCCGCCGGGGCTACCGGCTCGTGGACCCCACTCTGGTGATGACCAGGCCGCTGACCTCCGGTGGCCTCGCCGCCGGGGCGGTGGTGGAGGACGCGCCGTCGGAACGGTGGCTGCACACGTGGTGGAGCGTGGACGGAGGGCGGCATCGCGACACCGGGGAGATTCCGGCGCGGACGTGGGGCGAGCGGATCCTCAGCGGAGTGCCCGCCGGGTACGTCCTCCTCGACGAGGGCGCGGTGGGAAGGGGCGTCCCGCAGGGCCGGTGGCTCGGAATCTACTGCATGGCCGTCGAGCCACGCGTCAGACGGCGTGGGCTGGGCGCGGCCGTGCTGCGCACCCTGCTCGCCTGGGGCGAAGGGCACGGCGCGGACAGCGCGTACCTGGTGGTGACGGAGGCCAACGCCGCGGCCCGAGCGCTCTACGAGCGGGAGGGCTTCACCGTCGCCGGCCGCTATCACTACCGCGTGCGGCCCTGACGGGCGCCGCCGCAGGGGAGTCCGTGCGCCGGCTCGGGCCGGTCACGGCACCCGTACAGCGGCCGCCGGTGCGCCGACGGCCGTTGATCACGCCCGGGACGGCATCCGCCGGGGCCCCGGGGGAAGCGGGGATCGGCGGGTGTCCGGCCCGGGCCGGTGGCTTATAAGGCGACGGCGTGCGGAGCGGACATCGTCGTGACGCTCCGGCACGCCGTCTATGGGTCAGCGCTCGCCGTCAGAGGCGGTCGCGGGGGATTCACTGAGTCGGGCCGACTCGTCCTGGATCTCAGCACCTTTGTCGCGCAGCACAGTCACGTGCTGACGCCCGTGGTGGGCGCAGAACAGCAACTCCCCACCCACGGGCAGGGTCGCGCGGATGTAGGCCTGAGCACCGCACCGGTCGCACCGGTCCAGGGCCGTCAGCGGCTTGATGGGGGCGAGAGCTCCAGTCACGTATCGCCTTTCGGGTCGCCCCACATTTCGTGGGGACGTTGGCGTCAGTCACTTGGGACAACATCTAACCGGATGAAGGGCTTCCCAATCATGCTCCGACTACGCCCAGAGCAGAATGATCCGGAAAGTGACCGGGATCACAGCGAAAGTGCCGGTCATCGTGCTGCGCCTGGCAAGCTGTACGCGTACAAACATGAGTGGCGTTAAGCTGCGTACGCGTGTTCGATTGATAAGTGGGAGTTGGGTGTGACTGCGGTTCGCGCGGAGACGGGGTACACCGCCCGTCATCTCTCTGTGCTGGAAGGCCTGGAGGCCGTCCGCAAGCGCCCGGGGATGTACATCGGCTCCACGGACACGCGCGGCCTCATGCACTGCCTCTGGGAGATCGTGGACAACGCGGTCGACGAGGCGCTGGGCGGCTACTGCACCCGCATCGAGGTCGAGCTTCACCCCGACGGCTCGGTCGAGGTCCACGACAACGGGCGCGGCATCCCCGTCGACATCGAGCCCAAGACCGGCCTGGCCGGCGTCGAGCTCGTCTACACCAAGCTCCACGCGGGCGGCAAGTTCGGCGGCGGCTCCTACGGCGCCTCGGGCGGTCTGCACGGCGTCGGCGCCTCGGTGGTCAACGCGCTGTCCTCCCGGGTGGACGTGGAGGTCGACCGCGACGGCAAGGTCCACCAGATCAGCTTCCGCCGGGGCGTGCCCGGCGTGTTCGACGGCGACGGCCCGTCCGCCAAGTTCCGCAAGAAGTCCGGCCTGCGCGACGGCGGCCCGGCCCCGCGCGACGTCACCGGCACGCGCGTGCGTTTCTGGGCCGACCGGCAGATCTTCCTGCCCGAGGCGGAGGTCTCGCTCGACGAGATCCACGTGCGGCTGCGCCAGACGGCTTTCCTGGTGCCGGGGCTCACGCTCGTGGTGCGCGACCTCCGCGGCGAGGAGCCGGTCGAGGAGTCGTTCCGCTTCGACGGCGGCATCGGCGAGTTCACCGAGTTCCTGTCCCGCGACGAGGCCGTGTGCGACGTGCTGCGGCTGCAGGGCGAGGGCCACTTCCACGAGACGGTCCCCGTGCTCGACGAGCAGGGCCACATGACGCCCACGGAGACCGAGCGGGAGCTCACCGTCGACGTCGCGGTCCGCTGGGGGAAGGGCTACGAGACGACCGTACGCTCCTTCGTGAACGTGATCGCCACGCCGAAGGGCGGCACGCACGTCGCCGGGTTCGAGCGGGCGCTGGTCCGCACGATCAACGAGCAGCTGAGGGAGACCCGGCTGCTGAAGAACGGCGACGAGCCGGTGACCAAGGAGGACATCCTCGAAGGGCTGACCGCGGTGGTCACCGTGCGGGTGCCCGAGCCGCAGTTCGAGGGCCAGACCAAGGAGGTGCTCGGCACCTCCGCGGCCAGCCGCATCGTCGCCCACGTGGTCACCCGGGAGCTCAAGGCGCTGTTCGCCAACCCCAAGCGGGGGCAGAAGCAGCAGCTGCGCGCGGTGCTCGAGAAGATCGTCGCCGCCGCCAAGGCGCGTATCGCCGCCCGCGTGCACCGCGACAACCAGCGGCGCAAGTCCGCCCTGGAGAACTCGGCGCTGCCCGCCAAGCTGGTCGACTGCCGCAGCGACGACGTCGACCGCAGCGAGCTGTTCATCGTCGAGGGCGACTCAGCGCTGGGCACGGCCAAGCTCGCGCGCGACTCGGAGTTCCAGGCGTTGCTGCCGATCCGGGGCAAGATCCTGAACGTGCAGAAGGCGTCGGTCGCCGACATGCTCAAGAACGCCGAGTGCGCCGCGATCATCCAGGTGGTGGGCGCCGGGTCCGGCCGTTCGTTCGACATCGAGTCGGCTCGCTACGGCAAGATCATCTTAATGGCCGACGCGGACGTGGACGGGGCGCACATCCGCTGCCTGCTGCTCACGTTGTTCCACCGCTACATGAAGCCGATGGTCGAGGCGGGGCGGGTGTTCGCCGCCGTGCCGCCGTTGCACCGCATCGAGGTCACCAACCCCGGGCGCGGCCAGGACAAGTACATCTACACCTACAGCGACGCCGAGCTGCACAAGGTCCTGCGCGACCTGGAGCGGCGCGGCAAGCGATGGAAGGACCCTGTGCAGCGCTACAAGGGCCTCGGTGAGATGGACGCCGACCAGCTCGCCGAGACCACCATGGACCCCCGTCACCGCGTCCTGCGCCGCGTCAAGATCGAGGACGTGGAGGAGGCCGAGCACATCTTCAGCCTCCTCATGGGCAGCGACGTCGGCCCGCGCCGCGAGTTCATCATCGGCAGCGCCGCCGAGGTGGACCGCGACCACATCGACGCCTGACCGGCACCGGGCCGGGCACCGACTCAGTAGCAGTCACGGCCGTAGAGGTAGCCGTTCTCGGGGGAGAAGTACACAAAGCGGCAGACGTAGGTCTCGGTCGGGAGGGTGATGCCCCCTGGGGCGCCGTCGCTGGCGCCCGGCCCCGTGCAGTCGCGGGCCGCGACGCCGGTCAGCCAGTCGATCGTGGTGAATACGATGCCGGTCGCGCAGGTGTAGGCGGCGGTGTCCTGCGCCGCGGCGGGTGCGGCGGTGACGGCGCCCGCCAGGGCGACTGCGGCGCAGATCGTGGACACGCGTGTGACCAGAGCCTTCATGGGGGCGTCCTTCCGGGGGAGGGGGTGTCGGACGCACGCATCTCTACCCGAACCGGCCCCGCCCGATCCGGCGGGCGGTGTCCGGAAGCGGCCAACGCGGCCATCTCCCGGGCGTGATCGCGACCGGAAGAGCCATGTGACCGTGCGGCCTCCCCCCGCCGAGGACGTCGCCCGGGTGCGGGAGTCGTTCATCGAGGGGCTGTCCTCGCCGCCCTCCGGCGGGCTCAGCCGGACTCGATCTCCAGCGTGCTGACCCGGTTGCGGGCCTCCACCATGCCCTCCCGGTAGAGCTCGTCCCAGTCCGGGTCGTCGTCCCGGATCGCCTTGACCGTCTGCCTGGCCAGCTCCACCGGCCCGGCGGGGCCGAGGGCGACCTTGCGCACGACGATCAGGGTCCACCCGTTCTCCATGACGGTGTCGGTCTCCCACCGGGGTGCGCCGGCCGCCTCCCGGCGGGACGCCGGTTTCCCGCCGCGTGCGAGCGTCACGAGCAGATACACGAGTATCGCGATGACGATGAGCGTGATGGGAAGGGCGAGCAGGCGCATCGGGGTCCCGGCTCCCTACTTGGTGGGCAGAGCGACGCCTCCAGTATTGCCCGGCGCGTACACCGTGATGCCCTGGGGCAGAGCCTTCAGCTTCTCGATCTCCGCACAGGTGGGGCACTTGTTGTAGCCGTCCTGCCGGGCCTTGTTGGCCTCCGCCTCGGCGCGTGCCTGGGCGACCTTGGCCTGCGCCTCCGTGACCTTCGCGAACGCGGCCTGCGCCTGGTTGACCGCCTCCTGCACCTCGGTCGGCAGAGTGACCCGCGAGAGGTTGAAGTGGATGTTGGTGAGGAAGTCGGCGCCGAGGGTCGACTTGAGGTCCTCGGCCAGGCTCGTGTTCACCGCGTTCTGGATCTTGGCGATGTTCGCGTTGTTGCCCTGCTGCGGCATGCCCGCCTGCTGGCCGGCGCTGTTGTTCTGCACGAGCGCGCAGGAGGAGACCAGCTCGGCGCAGCGGAAGTTGTTGATCTGGGTGCGCAGGTCGTTGTCGATGACCGGCCGGATGATCTGGTCGAGGAAGGCGGACCAGCCCTCGTCGCCCTCCCAGGGGTAGTAGGTCCCGCCGTTGGTGCTGCGGAACTTACGCGTGCCGAACTTGTCGTCGAACGACTCCAGTGTCCGGTGGTCGAGGTTGAGCCCGAAGTACAGCGTGCCCTCGATGCCCATGTTGACGCCGTCGCTGCTCGGCACGTTGACCACGTCGACGCCGGACTTCTCGCCTTCGCCGGAGTTCGAGGTGATCGTGTAGAACCGCTGCTGCGCCGGATAGCGGTGTATCTGGGACCACCAGCCGATCCAGGCGACCCCGGAGCCGGGGTCGATGACCTGGCGGACCTTGTTGTCGTCGAGCGGCCCGCCGTCGCGGACGACCGCCACCTCTCCGCCGCTGGTGCGCTCGAACCCGCTGAACGCGCCGATCAGGGCCGGCGCGCCGACGACGATGAGCGCGAGGATCGCCAGGATGGCGATGCCGCGGTAGGACCGGCGCGACGTGCCGCCGGAGGCGGAGGAGGGGGTGCGGGGCATGCGGGCTCCAGTGGGGGCTCGGGACCGGTGATGTGACCGGGGGGAGAGAGGCGCGCGTTTTCGCGATTCAGCAGAAGAACGTAGCAGCCTCCCGGCCGGGTTCCGTCCCGCCGAGCGAAGCGCGCCGCCGGTCCCGGAGACGCCCACGCCTGGCCCGTACGGCAGGCCCGCGGGGGGCCTGCCGTAGGGAACCGTAGATCAGAGCTCGACGGGCTGGAGCCGTCCCGTGTGCACGTCGTACAGCGCGCCGCCCACCACGAGGTCGCCCGGCAGGTAGGGGCTGGACTTGATGCGGGTGATGTCGTGCCGCAGCGCGGCCCGCTGGTCGGGGACCGTCTGGAACTCCAGGCTGCGGGTGTCGACGCCGTGCTCGGCGGCGATGAGGTTGTGCACGTCTTCGTCGGTCGACTTGGACATCCGGCAGTCGGTGTGCGGCATCACCAGCACGCGGTCGACGCCGAGCAGGTAGACGGCGAGGACGAGGGTACGCAGGACGTCGTCGGTCACCCGGGCGCCGGCGTTGCGCAGGATCTTCGCGTCGCCGGCGGTCAGGCCGAGCAGGCCGAGGGGGTCGATGCGGGAGTCCATGCACGTCACCACGGCGAGTCCGCGCGAGGCGCGGCCGCTGAGTCCGGAGTGGGTGAACGTGCTCGCGTACTTCTCGTTGGCGGCAAGCAGATCGTCGAAGGCAGCGGTCATGTCACAGATGTTGCCCGATGCCCTCTCGCCGCTCCCTGCGGGGGTGGCGATTTTCGCCACCGCGGCGTATGGCTCCCCGGCAAAACACCGGTATAAGGTCTTTACTGGTGTTGTTCCCATCGGAAGAGAGGTCACCCATGAGCGGTGTCGCACGCATGTACTCGGTGGTGCTCGACTGCCCGGATCCCAAAGCCCTGGCCGCTTTCTACGCCGGGCTGCTGGGCTGGAAGGTGACGAGCGAGGAGGATGACTGGGTCACCCTCACCGGGGACGACCAGGGCCGTCTCTCCTTCCAGCGGGTGCCCGGCCACAGGCCGCCCGCGTGGCCGGACGCCGGGCACTCGCAGCAGTTCCACCTCGACCTGGTCGTGGACGACCCGGTCAGGGCGGAGAAGGAGGCGCTGGCCCTGGGCGCGGTCAGGCATGACCACCAGCCCGGCGCCGGGCATGGGTGGACCGTCTACCTCGACCCCGCGGGACACCCGTTCTGCCTGTGCGTCTCGTCCTGACGCCTCACCGCGGGGAATCGGAGGCGGCCTTCTCCCGGGGCGTGCGCGCGAGGCGCCGCAGGACGAGAAGGCCGCCGATCCCCGGCAGCCAGGCCAGCGCCTTGCCGGCCGGGTCGCATCCCGCGTCGCGGGCGGCGGCCACGACGACGAACAGGTACGCGCAGCCGTGGAGGGGGCCGACGAGCGAGGACACGGGCGGCAGGTGCGTGGTGGCCAGGTTGACCAGGAGGACGGCCAGGGACCCCAGCTCGACGGCGGCGGCGGCACGCAGGGCGGCGTGAGGGCGCGACATGGTCAGACTCCCGTGGTCGAGCCGGGACGGACGATCATCAGCACCGTGACGGCCGCCCACAGCAGGTTGAAGACGCCGGTCGGCATCGCGAGCCTCGCCGCCCCGGCGTCGGCGGACGGGGGATCCCCGGCGGTGAGCCGGGCGAGGACGGCGTCCTGGCGGGGCAGGACCGCCAGGGCCAGGATCGCGGCCGCGGCGCCGGTGAGCGCGACGGACGCGATGACCCAGGCGTCGCCGAGCACACCGAGGGCGCTCGCCGTGGCGAACCCGAAAACCGGCACGGCCAGGCCCGCGACGGCGTAGACGCGGCAGACGCGGTGCAGGACGCGGAGCACCGCCGGGCCGCCGGCCTGTGCGTTCCGATCCGCTGTGCTCCGATCCGCCGCACGCCGGGCGGCGGCGGGGAACATGCTCGCCGCCACGGCGACCGGGCCGATCGCGAGGATCGCGGCGAGGACGTGGACGGCCAGGAAGAACTTGGTCATCGTGCGCGGTCCCCGATCAGCGGACGGCGCGCGAGGACGGGTACGGCGCGAGGACGTCCAGGGGGTCGAACCCGTCGGACAGCACGAACTGCGCTTGCATCGGCATCTCTCCTCGTCGTCGGTGTGCGGTCACCAACCGTAGGAGTGCGGCCGTCGTCGATCCCAGCGGCGAGAACGACAAAGGCCAACGGATTCCCGCCAAGTCCGGTCGCCAGGATGTTCACGCGACGGCGGAGGTATCTCCACTGGCGGGATTCCGTCTATGGTGGCGATCATGCACACCGTGGCGATCCTGGCGCTGGACCATGTCGTGCCGTTCGATCTGGCGACCCCGATCGAGGTGTTCGGCCGCACCCGCCTGCCGGACGGCCGCACGCCGTACCGGGTGCGGGTGTGCGGGCCCGCCCCCGAAGTGGCGACCGAGGCGTTCGCCCTGCGCGTGCCGTACGGCGTGGACGCGCTGGCGGAGGCCGATACGATCATCGTCCCCGGCTGCTCGGAGCGGTCCGGGCCGGCCCCGGCCGAGGCGCTGGAGGCGCTGCGCGAGGCGGCCGCGCGGGGCACCCGGCTCGCCTCGATCTGCGTGGGCGCGTTCACGCTCGCGGCGGCCGGGCTGCTGGACGGCCTGCGGGCGACGACCCACTGGGCGGCGGCGCCCGAGCTGGCCCGGCGGTTCCCGTCGGTGGACGTGCGGCCGGACGTGCTGTACGTCGACAACGGGCAGGTGCTCACCTCCGCGGGCGCGGCGGCCGGGCTCGACCTGTGCCTGCACATGATCAGGCGCGACCACGGCTCGGCCGTCGCGGCCGACGCCGCCCGCCTGTCGGTGATGCCGCTCGAACGGGAGGGCGGCCAGGCCCAGTTCATCGTCCACGAGCATCCGCCGGTGCCCGGCGGCTCATTGCTTGAGCCGGTGCTGGCGTGGATCGAGGACAACCTCGGTCGCGACCTCACCCTGGCGGAGATGGCGGCGCGAGGCGGGATGAGCGAGCGCACCTTCAGCCGGCGCTTCCGTCAGCAGACCGGCACCACTCCGCTGCAGTGGCTGCTGCGGGCCCGGGTGCGGCGGGCGCAGTACCTGCTGGAGAACACCGACCACGGCATCGAGCGCATCGCGGCGCAGGCCGGGTTCGGGTCGCCGACCGCGTTCAGGGAGCGGTTCAAGCGGGTCGTGGGGACCACGCCGCAGGCGTACCGCTCGTCCTTCCAGGGCGGCCCGGCCGGCACCTGAACCGGAGTCCGCCCGGCGCGGGCGGCGGGCGGACTCCGTGACGGCTACGAGACCGGCTCTTCGCCACCGGTGTCGCCGGTGGTGGCCATGCCGCCCTCGGTCGCGGCGGCCTCGTCGTCGCCGTCCGCGCCGAGCGCGCCGCCGATCGCGGCGATGGCGTGCACGAGGCGCACGCCCGAGCCGTCGCGGCGGCCCAGCTCATCCGGCAGCGGCACCGGCTTTCCGGTCGAGGAGACGGCCTTCACCGGGACGGGGCCGGCGTAGGCGAGCAGCAGGACGTCCTCGCCCTTCAGGAAGCGCTGGGCGCGGACGCCGCCGGTCGCCCGGCCCTTCGGCGGGAAGTCGGCGTAGTCGGAGACCTTGCCCGCGCCCATCTGGGTGCCGGGCAGGGCCGTGGAGGAGCCGGCGACCGTCACCACGCGCGCCTCACGCGCCGGATCGACCACGCCGAAGAAGACCACCTTCGCGTCCCCGTCGAGGCGCACGCCGGCCATGCCGCCGGCCGGGCGTCCCTGAGGCCGTACGACCGAGGCGGGGAAGCGCAGCAGCTGCGCGTCGCTGGTGATGAAGACCAGGTCGTGGTCGGCGGAGGTCAGCTCGACGGCGCCGACCACCACGTCGCCGTCCCGCAGGCCGATCACCTCGAACTCGTCGCGGTTGACGGGATATTCGGGCACGACCCGCTTGACCACGCCCTGGCTGGTGCCGAGCGCGAGGCCCGGGCCGTCCGGGTCGAGCGAGCCCAGGCCGACGACCTTCTCGTCCGGTTCGAGCGAGACGTACTCCGACACCGGGTGCCCGCCCGCCAGCGAGGGCGGGTTGGCCGAGGGCGGCAGCGCGGGCAGGTCGAGCACCGAGACCCGGATCAACCGGCCCTGGGAGGTCACCACGCCCACCTCGCCGCGTACGGTCGAGCGGACCACCGACACGAGCACGTCGTGCGCCGTGCGCTCACCCTCGCCGGAGATCGGCGAGGCGTCGGTCGTACGGGCGAGCAGGCCGGTGGACGACAGCATCACCAGGCACGGGTCGTCGGGCACCTCCAGCGGCACGACGGCGCTCCTGGCGGCATCCGAGGACTCGAGCAGGACCGTGCGGCGCGGCGTGCCGTACGTCTTGGCCACCTCGGCCAGCTCGGACGACACGACCTTGCGCAGCCGGTCCTCCGAGCCGAGGATCTCGTTCAGCTCGGCGATGTCGGCCTGGAGCTGCTCCTTCTCCCGGTCGAGCTCCAGCTTGTCGTAGCGGGTCAGGCGGCGCAGCGGGGTGTCGAGGATGTAGTTGGCCTGGATCTCGCTCAGCTCGAAGGTCTCCATGAGCCGCGCGCGGGCCTGCGCCGTGTCGTCCGAGTTCCGGATCACCTGGATGACCTGGTCGATGTTGAGCAGCGCGATGATGAGGCCGTCGACGAGGTGGAGCCGGTCCTCGCGCCTGCGCAGCCGGTACGCCGAGCGCCTGCGCACGACGTCGAGCCGGTGGTCCACGTAGACCGACAGCAGCTCGCGCAGGCCGAGCGTGCGCGGCTGGCCGTCGACGAGGGCGACGTTGTTGATGCCGAAGGTCTCCTCCATCGGCGTCAGCCGATAGAGCTCCTCCAGCACGGCCTCGGGGTTGAAGCCGTTCTTGACCTCGACGACCAGGCGCAGGCCCTTGTGCCGGTCGGTCAGGTCCTTGAGGTCGGCGATGCCGGTGAGCTTCTTGGCGTTCACCAGCTCCTTGATCTTCGTGACCACCCGCTCGGGGCCCACGTTGAACGGCAGCTCGGTGACGACGATGCCCTTGCGGCGCGGGGTGACCTGCTCGATCGTGGCCTTGGCCCGCATCTTGAAGGTGCCGCGGCCGGTCTCGTACGCGTCCCTGACGCCGCCCAGGCCGATGATCGTGCCGCCGGTCGGCAGGTCGGGGCCGGGGACGAAGCGCATGAGCTCGTCGAGTGTGGCGGTCGGCTTCCTGATCAGGAAGCGGGCCGCGGCGATGACCTCGCCGAGGTTGTGCGGGGCCATGTTGGTGGCCATGCCGACCGCGATGCCGGAGGCGCCGTTGACCAGCAGGTTGGGGAACGCCGACGGCATGACCGACGGCTCGGTCTCCTGGCCGTCGTAGTTGGGCTTGAAGTCGACGGTGTCCTCGTCGATCGACTGCACCATGAGCATGGCGGCCGGGGCGAGGCGGGCCTCGGTGTACCGCATCGCGGCGGGCAGGTCGTCGGGAGACCCGAAGTTGCCGTGCCCGTCCACCAGCGGCAGGCGCATCGAGAACGGCTGCGCGAGCCGTACGAGCGCGTCGTAGATGGCCGAGTCGCCGTGCGGGTGGAGCTTGCCCATCACCTCGCCGACGACGCGGGAGGACTTGACGTGCCCGCGCTCGGGCCGCAGGCCCATCTCGCTCATGGAGTAGAGGATGCGGCGCTGGACGGGCTTGAGGCCGTCGCGCGCGTCGGGCAGCGCGCGCTGGTAGATCACCGAGTAGGCGTACTCAAGGAAGCTCGTCCGCATCTCCGCGGAGACGTCGATGTCGACGATCCGCTCCTCGAAGTCCTCGTCCGGCGGGGGTGTCGTCGTGCGTCGGGCCATGTCGTGGTTTCCTGCGTGTCGAGGAGCCGGGCCCCGGCCCGTCGGAGCCGGGGAAGGTCAACATCGGTGGTGTGTCTCGAACATTCTGCCGAGAGTTCATCCTGTTCGCGACTCACACCATATCGCCGGGCCCGCGCCCGCCGTCCCGGCTTCCCCGACGGGACAGCGCCTGCGGTCGCGGGCCGGTCAGTCGCGGGGGCCGGCGCCGGGCCATGGGCCGGGCGTCTCGCCCTCGTCCTCGTCGCCCGGCACGTTCAGCTTCTCGTCGTAGATCCGCAAGCCCCGGGCCTTGTAGTTGGCGAGCGCGGCCGGTCCGTCGAGGGAGCAGGTATGCACCCAAACCCGCCGGGTGGTCTCCCGCCCCGGCCATCGCTCGGCGAGATCCCAGGCGCGGGCCACGGCCTCGCCCAGCAGCCACCCGCCGAGGCCCTGCCCGATCGCGTACGGCAGCAGCCCGAAGTTGACGATCTCGACCGTGCCGCCGTCCTGGGCCACCAGTTCGGCGTACCCGGCGGGGGTGCCGCGCACCCAGGCCACCCAGGTCTCGACGCCCGGCCGGTCGAGCCAGTCCTTCCACTGCTTCCAGGTCCACGGCAGCCGGTTGGTCCACTGCCAGTCGCCGCCCACGGCGGTGTAGAGGAAGCGGCTGAACTCCGGGCTGGGGACCTCGGCGCGGACGACCCGCGCGGGCAGCGCGGGCGGCCGTCCCGGCCGCAGGTCGGCGGGGCTGGTCTGTTCGAGATACCAGGTGGTCACGTCCATAGCGGGATTCATCCAACCACGACGCCCGTCCGGGTCGGTCCCGCCGCAGGCGTCGACATGCGGCCGCGACGCCTGCGAGGCGGCCGGGGGTACTCTCACCAGGAGGGGAGGCTGCCGCAGTGTACGACGTCGTGGACCGGACGCTCGACGCGTGGAACGCACACGATCTGGACGCGCTGTCGCGGTGCTACGGGCCGGACGCGGTGGTCGTCGGACCGGAGATGGAGGCGGAAGGCCGCGAGGAGATCGGCTCCTTCATCCTGCAGATATGGGAGGGCTTTCCCGATCTGCACTTCACGCTCTGGGAGACGATCTTCGCCGGCGACGCGGTGGCGCTGGAGCTGATGTCCACGGGCACGCACACCGGGCCCTACCTGGTCGCGGGAGGGGACGTCCTGGCCCCGACCGGCCGGAGCATCAGCGTGCGCGCCTCCTGGTTTTGGCACCTCGAGGACCACCTCATCCTCAGCCACCGCTTCTACTACGACCAGCTTCAGATCTACTCGCAGCTCGGCCTGCGGTTCCCCCTCCGCTTCGGAGACGAGGGCGCCGGAAGCGGCGCGTCCGGAGAACGCGGCTAGCTTCCCGCCCCGCCTCCCGCCGTCGCGGCGGAAACGGTCGGCCGGACCTGGTACCAATGGGCGGGTGAGCGAAGAAGAGGTGACGCTGCGGGAAGAGGCCGAGGCCCGGTTGCGGGCGCTCGCCGGCGATCACGCGCGGCTGCGCGACGACCAGTGGGCCGCGATCAAGGCCCTGGTCATGGACCGCAGACGCGCGCTGGTGGTGCAGCGCACCGGCTGGGGAAAGTCGGCCGTCTACTTCATCGCGACCGCGCTGCTGCGCGAGCTCGGCGAGGGGCCCACGGTCATCGTCTCCCCGCTCCTGGCGCTCATGCGCAACCAGATCGCCGCGGCCGAGCGGGCCGGCATCCACGCCGAGACGATCAACTCCGCCAACCCCGAGGAGTGGGAGAAGGTCTACGGCCAGGTCGCCGAGGGCGCGGTCGACGTGCTGCTGGTCAGCCCCGAGCGGCTGAACAACCCCGACTTCCGCGACAACGTGCTGCCCGAGCTGGCCGGCAGCGCGGGGCTGCTGGTGATCGACGAGGCCCACTGCATCTCCGACTGGGGCCACGACTTCCGGCCCGACTACCGCAGGCTCCGCACGCTGCTGGCCGAGCTGCCGCCGGGCATCCCCGTGCTGGCCACGACGGCCACGGCGAACGCCCGGGTCACCCGCGACGTCGCCGAGCAGCTCGCCGTCACCCAGGAGTGGGACGAACTGCCCGGCGGCGAGGTGTTCGTCCTGCGCGGCCCGCTGGAGCGCGAGAGCCTCCACCTGAGCGTCGTACGGCTGGGTGGTGCGGACCAGCGGCTCGCCTGGCTGGCCAGGACGCTGCACGAGCTGCCGGGCTCCGGCATCGTCTACACGCTGACCGTCGCGGCGGCCCAGGAGATCGCCGCGTACCTGCGCGAGCAGGGGCACACCGTCGCGGCGTACACCGGCCAGACCGAGCCGGCGGACCGGCTGGCGGCCGAGGAGGACCTGCTCGGCAACCGGGTCAAGGCGCTGGTGGCGACCTCGGCGCTCGGGATGGGCTTCGACAAGCCCGACCTGGGCTTCGTCGTCCACGTGGGCGCGCCCGCCTCGCCGGTGGCGTACTACCAGCAGGTGGGCCGGGCCGGCCGCGGCGTCGAGCGGGCCGAGGTCATCCTGCTGCCCGGCCCCGAGGACCGGGAGATCTGGGCCTACTTCGCCTCGCTCGCCTTCCCGCCGGAGGGCGTGGTCAGGGCTACGCTCGAGGCGCTGTCCGAGGGGGGAGTGCTGTCCACCGCCGCGCTGGAGACGAGGGTCGACCTCAGCCGGAGCCGGCTGGAGATGATGCTCAAGGTGCTCGACGTGGACGGCGCCGTACGCCGGGTCAAGGGCGGCTGGGAGGCCACCGGCGAGCCGTGGAGCTACGACGCCGAGCGTTACGCCCGGGTGACCGCCGAGCGCCGGGCGGAGCAGGAGGCGATGCTCGGATACATCGCGACCACCGAGTGCCGGGAGCAGTACCTGCGCCGTCACCTCGACGACGAGTCCGCGACGCCCTGCGGCGGCAGGTGTGACAACTGCACCGGCGCCCACCGTTCCGCCGAGGTGCCGGACGAGGCCGTCCGGGCCGCGCACGAGCGCCTCGCGCGCCCGGGCGTCGAGATCGAGCCGCGCCGCCAGTGGCCCACCGGCCTGCCGGACCTGAAGGGGCGGATCAAGCCGGAGCTGGGCGCCGAGCCGGGCCGCGCGCTCGGCCGCCTGACCGACATCGGCTGGGGCACCCGGCTGCGCGAGCTGTTCGCGGCGGGGGACGGCCCGGTCCCCGACGACGTGTTCGCGGCCGTGATCGAGGTGCTGAAGTCGTGGGAGTGGGAGCGGCGCCCGGTGGCGGTGGTCGCGGTGCCGTCGGGCGCGCGGCCGGTCCTGGTCGGATCGCTCGCCGAGCGGCTCGCCCAGGTCGGCCGGCTGGAGCACCTCGGGGCGCTCGGCTACCGCAACGGGTCGCCCGCGGCCAGGCACAACAGCGCCCAGCGGGTGTCGGCGATCCGGGGCACGCTCGCGATGCCGCGTGACGTCGCCGCGAGGATCGCGGCGGCGGGCGGGCCGGTGCTGCTGGTGGACGACCGCGTCGACACCGGATGGACGATGGCGCTGGCCGCCGCCCAGGTGCGTCACGCCGGGGCACCCGCCGTCCTGCCCCTGGCCCTGGCCGTCACGAGCTGACCGCCTCCCGGGCCCGGCCCGGGGCCGGACCGGCGCGCCCCTGACACGCGGGGGCGGCGAGCCGGGACTCGCCTCCGGGACGGGCCAGGGTGGAGTCAGGGTGATCACCCCATCCCGGGGCGGGGGCCCGATCACCAAACTTGTCGCCATGAGAGCACTTGTTGCGGCTCCGGCCCTGGTCGGCGCGTACGGCGTCGCCCGCATCCTCGACGGTCTCGACGGCAGCCGGGGACCCGGCCCGGCCTGGACCATGAGGCACCTGTTCTTCCTGGCCGCGTTGGTCCTCTTCGTGTGGATCTTCGGGCGGCTCCGGACGATGGCCGGCGGCGGGCTGACCGCCATGGCGGGATACATCGCCGGTCTCGCCGGTGCGCTGGCGCTGGCCGCGCAGTTCACGATCGACATCGTGGTCGGCTTCCTGTCCGCCGACCACGACGCGATGGGGCCGCGCTTCGACGCCGTCAAGGCGATCCCCGGCGTCGAACCGGTCGTCTACACCGTCGTGCCGTTGCTGTTCTACGTGGGCATGGTCACGCTGGTGGCCCGGCTCGCGTCCCAGCGGCGGGTGCCGTGGTGGAGCGCGGCGCTGGTGCTCGTGCAGGCCGTGCTCCCCCTGGCGAGCAAGGATCTGATCCCGCTGGGAGCCGCGCTGCTCCTGCTGGCCTTCGTGCCGCTGATGCGCGTGCGGCCCGCGCGGCCGGTCGCGCTCGCGCGTAGCCCGTTCTGAACTGCGTTGTCCTGAACTGCGCTGTTCCGAACTGTGCCCTTCCGGACGCGAGGGTCAGAGCCGGGGACGGGCGCCGAGGTTGGAGATGCACCTGGCGGCGAGGGCGTTGCCCGCCGCCAGCGCCTCGGCGGCCGGCTTGCCGTCGAGCCAGACGGGCAGGAAACCCGCGCTGAAGGCGTCACCGGCGCCGGTGCCGTCCACCACGCGGTCGACGACCTCGGCGGACGCGCGGACCGGCTCGGGACGGCTGTTGGAGTACCAGAGCGAGCCCTCGGCGTTGAGCTTGATCACGACCTGCGGGAACCAGGCGGTCAGCACCTTCGCCGCGGCGGCGGGGTCGTCCCTGCCGGTGAGCACCTTGGCCTGGTCGCCGTTGGCGAACAGCAGCTTCGCGCCGTCGGTCCACTCCAGGAAGGGCTCGGCGCCGGTCCGCTCCAGCGGAGCGGAGGAGGCGCAGTCCACGGAGATCGACATGCCGGCGCGGCGGGCCATGTCGAGCGCGGCGAGGCCGGCGTCGCGCGACCCCTCGTTGATCAGCGTGTAGCCCGACATGTGCAGGTGGCCGCCGGAGGCGAACAGGTCGCGCGGCAGGTCCTCGGGCGACAGCGCGGCGTTGGCGCCGGGGTCGGACAGCATGGTCCGTTCGCCCTTGTGCGTGACGAGCACGACGCAGGTGCCGGTCGGCCGCTCGGGGTCCATGACGAGCCGGGCGTCCACGCCGTACCCCATGAGCTCCATGTCGCGGTTGCGGCCGGTGATGTCGGCGCCGCGGCGGCCGATGAAGGCCACTTCCGAGCCCTCCACGGCGAGCCAGGAGGCGATGTTGGCGCCGGAGCCGCCGCCGTGCATCGTCACGACGGCCGGGGTGTCGCTCGCCCTGGCAAGAGGGAACTTCGCGCGGGCGACCGCGTCGGTCATGAGATCGCCCACCACGACGACCCGCGTCATGATGTCACCACCTTGCCAACTGCTAGTGGAGGCGAGCCATGCCCTGGGAGGGGCGGCGTCCTCTCCGTGCTGTGAGGCTGACGTCCAGAAACCTAACAGCTTCCAGGGGTGTCGTGGGGTGGAGAGCGGACAGACGGGCACAGTCGATGCACAAGCGTTGCCCAATTCGTCGCGTCGCGGCTGGTAGATCCCCTATAAGCGGTCTCGCGAGATGGGCCCCTCAGTCGTAAGCAATCTCTCAATACAGGTCAAGCCAGGCACCGCTAGCCTCGATTGCGTGCACCCTCAGTACCCCGCCCACTGGGAGGCGGACGTCGTGCTGTCGGACGGCGGCACCGCGCACGTCCGCCCGATCAGGCCGGACGACGCCGGCATGCTGCGCTCGTTCTACTCACGCCTGTCCGCGGAGTCCATCTACTTCCGCTACTTCGGGCCACGGCCGCGGCTGACCGACAAGGACGTGGTCTGGTTCACCAACGTCGACTACGACAACAGGGTCGCCCTCATCGCCACGATCGGCACCGAGATGGTCGCGGTCGTACGGTACGACCGGGTGCAGCCGCGCGATCACGCCGAGGTGGCCTTCCTCGTCGAGGACGCCCACCAGGGCAGGGGCGTGGCCTCGGTGCTCATGGAGCACCTGCGGGCCGCCGCGCGCGAGCGCGGGATCAAGACGTTCATCGCGGACGTGCTGCCGGGCAACCACCGGATGATGGGCCTGTTCCGTCAGGCGGGCTACACGGCGCAGAGCCAGTTCGAGGACGGCGTCGTGCGGATGACGCTCGACCTGTCCAGCACCGAGACCGCGCTGGAGGTCCGGCTCGCCCGCGAGCACCGCGCCGAGGCGCGCTCGATCGCGCGCCTGCTGACGCCGGAGTCGGTCGCGGTCATCGGCGCGAGCCGCGAACCGGGCGGAATCGGCCAGACGGTCCTGCGCAACCTGCTCGCGGCCGACTTCACCGGGCCCGTCTACCCCGTCCACCGGCACGTACGGGCCGTGGCCGGCGTCCGGGCCTACCGCAATGTGTCGGCGATCGACGGCGAGGTGGACCTCGCCGTGCTGGCGGTCCCCGCCGAGGGCGTGCTCGAACTGGTCGAGGAGTGCGCGCGGAAGGGCGTCAAGGGCTTGGTCGTGCTCTCCTCCGGGTTCGGCGAGACCGGTCCGGAGGGCCGGGCACGCCAGGAGGAGCTGGTCCACATCGCCCGGGGGTACGGCATGCGGGTGGTGGGGCCCAACTGCCTGGGCATCGCCAACACCGACCCCGCCGTACGGCTCAACGCGACGCTCGCGGCGACCCTGCCGGGGCGGGGGAGGGTCGGGTTCTTCAGCCAGTCGGGCGCACTCGGCACCGCACTGCTGCAGCGCGTGGCGCAGCGCGGCATGGGCATCTCGACGTTCGTCTCGGCCGGCAACCGGGCCGACGTGTCCGGCAACGACCTCCTTCAATACTGGGAGGAGGACCCCGCGACCGACGTGATCCTGCTGTACCTGGAGTCCATCGGGAACCCGCGCAAGTTCACCCGGCTGGCCCGGCGGATCTCCCGGTCCAAGCCGATCGTGGTGGTCAAGTCGCGCGGCGTCCCCGGCGGGCACCGCGCGCCGGTGCTCGCGCTGCCCGACACCGCGCTCAGCTCGCTGTTCGCGCAGGCCGGGGTCATCCGGGTGGACGACCTGGTGCAGCTGTTCGACGTCGCCGAGCTCCTGGCGCACCAGCCGCTGCCGGCCGGGCCCCGGGTGGGCGTGGTCGGCAACTCCGACGCGCTCACGCTGCTCGCCGAGGAGGCCTGCGCGGGCGCGGGCCTGGAGCCGCGCCCGCCGGTCAACCTCGGCGCCCAGGCCGGCGCGGGAGAGTTCGCCGAGGCGTTGCGGAGCGTCCTGCCCGAGGTGGACGCCGCCGTCGCGATCTACATGCCGCCGATCCCGGGCGACTGCCGCGAGGTGGCCGAGGCGCTGCTGGAGGCCGCGCGGGAGTCGGGAAAGCCGGTGCTGGCCACCTTCCAGGGACAACTGGGCATGCCCGCGGAGCTGCGGGTGCCGGGCGGCCCCGGCGACGAGTCCCCCCAGCGGGGGTCGATCCCGTCGTACCCCGCCCCGGAGGAGGCGGTCCGCGCGCTGGCCCACGTGGTGCGCTACGCCCACTGGCGCCGGCAGCCCCCGGGCACGGTGCCGTACGTCGAGGGGATCGACACGGCGGCGGCGCGGCGGATCGTCGCCGCCACACTGACCGAAGAGGGGGCGGACGGCGAGGAGCGGGAGATCGACGCGACCGCGCTGCTGGCCTGCCACGGCATCGAGGTGTGGCCGGCGCACGTCGCGGCCGACGCCGAGGAGGCCGTCGCCACCGCCGAGCGGATCGGCTGGCCCGTAGTGGTCAAGTCGGCCGACCCCGAGGACGCCCGCCGCGCCGGCACCGTGCGCATCGGGCTCACCGAGCCCGCCGGGGTCCGGCAGGCGTACGCGGACCTCGCGGCCCTGCTCGGGCCGGACACCCCGCTCGCGGTGCAGCGCATGGCGCCGCAGCCCTCGGTGCCGACCGTCGTCGGCGTGGCCCAGGACCGCTACTTCGGCGGGGTCGTCACGTTCGGCCTCGGCGAGGTCACCGCCCGGCTGCTCGGCGACCAGGCCTACCGCCTGGCGCCGCTGACCGCGGAGGACGCGGCCGGGCTGGTGCGGTCGGTCCGCGCCGCGCCGCTGCTGTTCGGCGAGTACGGCTACCAGGCGGTGGCCGTGGAGGCGCTGGAGGAACTGCTGGTGCGGGTGGGACTGCTGGCCGACGCCCTGCCCGAGGTCGCCCGGATGGACCTCGACCAGGTCCTGGTGAACGCGACGGGAGTGGCCGTGCTGGGGGCGCGGGCCGTGCTGCGGCCGGTCACGGCGCTGCGCCCCGACGTCGGCCCCCGGCGGCTGAGCTGATCGGCCGGGCGCCGGGACCCGGGCGGAAAACCCGTACCGCCGGGGTGTGAAACAGGTGTCCCTTACAGGGCAGGATGGACCCATGAGGGAAACCCGAGTCTCCGCCGCGGGCTTGCGCGAGGCCATAGATCGCAGCGGCTACTACCCGGATCTGGTGGCCGACGCCGTCGACTCCGCGCTCGGCAACGAGCAGGTCACGGCGTACGTCGTGCATCACGAGGCCACGTTCGACCCGGCGATGGAGGTGCGCAGGCACGTCACGGTCCTGGTTCTTTCGCCCACGCGGCTGCTGGTCTGCCACACCGACGAGCACCCGCCCGCCGAGGGCATGCCCGCCTCGCACGCCTCCACCACCACCGAGGCGGTGCGGCTCAGCCGCATCCAGTCGGTCGCCGTGACCAGGGTCGTGCCCGACCCGGCGGCGTACGTGCCGGGCGTCCCCCCGACGGAGGTCACGCTGACGATCGGCTGGGGCGCGATCTCCCACGTCGATCTCGAACCGGCGACCTGCGGCGACGAGAACTGCGAGGCCGACCACGGCTACACCGGCGCGATCACGGCCGACGACCTGTCCCTCCGGGTCAGCGAGGCGGCCGACGGCCCCGAGGCCGTCACCCACGTGCTGGCCTTCGCGAAGGCCCTGTCGGAGGCCACCGCCAAGACGGCGACCTAGGTGTCCTGACCACACTTCCTGACCGCCCTCCTCGAGCCGCCGGGAGGCGACGTGATCAACCCCCAGCCCCCTGCGACGTCCGCCGTGACGCCCTCGGGGGCGTCGCCCACGGCGCCTCCCGCGGTGCCGCCGGCCGCGCCCGTGCCGTACGTGCCCGCGTACGGCACGGCCTCGCTGGCCGATCTGCCGGGCTCTCTGCTCGCCTCCCTCGGGCTGCCGGGCGCCGCGAGACTGGCGCTGGAACCGGCCGCCCGGGTGTGCCTGTTCCTCGTGGACGGCCTCGGGGCCGAGCTCCTGGCCGCGCATCCGGGCGCCGCGCCGTTCCTGTCGTCCCATCTGCGCGGGACGCTCACGGCCGGCTTCCCCTCCTCGACCCCCATCAGCCTGGCCACCCTGGGCACCGGCGCTCCTCCCGGGGAGCACGGCATGCTCGGCAGCCAGCTGGCCGTCCCGGGGGAGGGCCGGCTGTTCAACTGCCTGCGCTGGGTGCCGCCGGTCGACCCGGAGGTGTGGCAGCCCCTGCCGACGGTCTACGAACGCATGGCGGCGGCGGGGGTCGAGCCCGTCTACGTGGCGCCCGCCTGGTTCGACGGCACCGGGCTGACCCGCGCCGTCTACCGGGGCATGCGCCACTGGGCCGCCGACAGCGTCGACGAGCGCGTCGAGACCGTGCGGCGGGCGCTGCGCGAGACCTCCTTTGTCACCGTCTACTACGGCGAGGTCGACCGTGCCGGCCACTTCCATGGGTGGGGCGGCGGGGAGTGGCTCGAACAGGTCGCCGTGGTGGACCGGATGGCCGAGCGCATCGCCGAGGCGCTGCCGCCTGGCGCGGTCCTGTACGTCACGGCCGACCACGGCATGGTCAACGCCAGTGACAAGGTGGACGTGGACCTGCGCCCCGACCTTCGGGAAGGCGTGCTCATGCTGGGTGGTGAGGCCCGCGCGCGGCACGTCTACACCTCCCCCGGCGCGGCGGGTGCGGTGCTGGAGACCTGGCGGGAGGTCCTGCGCGGGCGCGCCTGGGTGGTCACCCGTGAGGAGGCCGTCGCCGCGGGCTGGTTCGGCCGCCGCGTCCGCCGCGAGTGGCTCGGCCGCATCGGCGACGTGGTGGCCGTGCCGTACGGTGAGTGCGTGATCGTGGCCTCGGCCGGCGAGCCGGTGGAGTCGTCGATGATCGGCTACCACGGCTCGCTGACCTCCGCCGAGCAGAACGTCCCGCTGGCGGAGATCCGCCGCTGACGCCTCCGCGAGATCCGCCGGGGGCACCGGCGGCGGGGATGCGCCGGCGCCGGCCCGCCGCACGGCACAATGGCTGCGGCACCGTCCGACACCGACCGAAGGCGAGGAGATGGCATGAGCCCGCTGATCACTCCTGAGGAGCTCGCCGCGATCGGCGACGCCGTGATCCTCGACGTCCGGTGGCGGCTGGGCGGCCCGCCCGGCATCGAGGCGTACCGCGAGGGCCACGTCCCCGGCGCGGTCTTCTGCGACCTCGACGCCGACCTCGCCGCCCCGCCCGGACCCGCCGGACGGCATCCGCTGCCCGCGCCGGAGGCGTTCCAGGAGGCGATGCGCCGCCTCGGGGTGTCGCAGGCCCGGCCGGTGGTCGTCTACGACGACGCCGACTCGACGGCGGCGGCCAGGGCCTGGTGGACGTTGCGCTACTTCGGTCACGGTGACGTGCGCGTCCTCGACGGCGGGCTGCGGGCCTGGACGCGGGCCGGGTTGCCGGTGACCAAGGAGGAAGGGCCCGTGCCGCCCGGCGACTTCACGGCGCGGCCGGAAGGGATGCCGGTGCTCGGCGCCGGCGAGGCCGCCGCGCTGGCGGCCGACGGCGTGCTGCTCGACGCCAGGGCGGCCGAGCGCTACCGGGGCGAGGTGGAGCCGGTGGACCCGGTCGCCGGGCACATCCCCGGCGCGGTCAGCGCCCCGACCGGTGAGAACGTCGAGCCCGGCGGGCGGTTCCACACCAGGGAGTTCCTCCGCGAGCGCTTCAACAGCCTCGGCGCGGTCGAGGGCGTGCCCGTCGGCGCGTACTGCGGGTCCGGGGTCACGGCCGCCCACGAGGTGCTCGCGCTGGAGATCGCCGGGCTGCCGGCGGCCCTGTACGTCGGCTCGTGGTCCAACTGGGTCGCCGACCCCGGCAGGCCCGTCGCGACCGGCTGACGGGGCGTCACGCGGTGGTCCCGGCGGGCAGGCGTCAGGACCTGTGGGCGGGAGCCGCACCGACCCAGCGGCGATAGGCGTCCATGTCGACGTTGCCGCCGCACACGACGGTGACCACGTGCCGGCCGGCGAAGCGGTCGCGATCCTCGAGGATCGCCGCGATGCCGAGCGCGGCCGACGGTTCGACGACGAGGCCGGCGTGGTCGAGGAGCATCCGCATGCCGGCGATGATCGACGCCTCCCGGACCAGGACGCAGTCGTCCGCGACCACGAGGAGGTCGTCCAGGACGGCCGGGATGGGGCGCCGACCGGCGACGCCGTCGGCGATGGTGTCGGCCGAGTCTGTGGTGACGACGCGCCGTCGGCGCCACGAGTGCGTCATCGCCGGTGCGCCCAGCGGCTGGACGCAGATCACCTCGACGTCGGGCGCCGAGGACTTCACCACATGACCCACACCGGTGGCCAGCGCCCCGCCGCCGAGAGCGATCAGGACGGCGTCGAACGAGGCCACGGTGTTCACCAGCTCCAGGCCGATGGTCGCCGCGCCTTCGCAGGTCTCGATGTCCAGGCTGTCTTCGACCAGGCGGATGCCGTCGTACCGCGCGACGTCCGCCGCCCGCTCGCGAGCCATGTCGAAGTCGCCGTCCACCAGCTCCAGCCTGGCGTCCAGCGCGCGGATCCGATCAAGCTTGGCCGCGGGCGCGAAGCGGGATGCCACGACGGTGACGTCGAGCCCCCGGCCGCGACCGGACCAGGCGAGGGCCTGGCCGAGGTTGCCCGCGCTGGCGCACACCGCGGCCCGCGAGCCGTTCCCCGCGAGCAGGCTCGCGACCACCTCGGTGCCTCGGGCCTTGAAGCTGCGCACCGGGTTCGCCGTTTCGAGCTTGACGCTCACCGCGCACCCGAGGGCGGGCTCCAGCGCCTCGCAGCGGTACAGCGGAGTGTCGAGGAAAACCGGGTCGATCACATGGCGAGCCGCCCGGATCCGAGCGGTGTCGAGGCGCGTCTCCTGCACGGCACAGCAGCGTAGCCCCGCCGGCGCTGCTCGGTCCGGGGTGAACGCCCGGCGACCGGTTCCCGCGCTCGTCGGTGGGCCGGCACCGGCGGAGAGGGCATGCCGTGCGGTGACCGAGATGGGACACGAGGGGGTCAGCCGGTGCCGAAGGGCGCGTCGCCGGCTCCGAAGCACACGAAGCCCGGCACGGCCGTCTTCTCGGAGGCCCGGGCCAGCGCCTCGGCGGGGGAGCGGCCCTCGGCCAGCAGCGTGTGGAAGATCGTCATGAGCGCCAGAGCCTCGTCGTCGCGTACCGGCACCACCCCGGCCACCACGCACCCCGCCACTCCGCTGTGCGCGGCGCGGTCGAGGAAGGCCCCGGCGAGGCCCAGCGCCACGCCGTCCACCGGGGCGTGCGCCATCCCGGCGTCGCAGGCCGACAGCACGACGAGGCGGGGGATCCGCCGCGCGGTCAGCAGGTCGTAGGCCATGAGCGGCCCGTCGTCCAGCGTGATCCGCGACAGCATGGGCCCGCGCGGGGTGAACATCCCGTGGGCGGCGACGTGGAGCACGTCGGCGAGCTCCAGCGCGCGGAGCACCTCCGCCCTGGTGGCGCCGACGCGCCGTGCCCGCGCGTGCGCGGCGGCGACCATGTCGGCCTCGGCGGCGGCGTGGTCGAGCCCCGGTCCCGCGACCGACAGCACCAGAGGGGCCCCGGCCGGCCCGGGGCGCGGGGCGAGCCATCCGGCGGCGTCGGCCGCCACCGACACCGGCCGCCCGCGCAGCGAGGGAAGCAGCGGCCAGGGCAGCGTGCACAGCGCTCCGGTGGGCACGACCGTCACCGGCCCGCCGGGCGGGCTCCCCGCGCGGGTGAGCGTGCCGGGACCGGACAGGAGAACGCGGTCGAGCGCGGACAGCTCGTGGGCGACCGCCTCGCCGGCCGCTCCTCGAGGGGCGTCCGCGTCGCCCGCAGTGTCGCGCAGATTGCGGCGGCGCAGGCCGTACCGGATCCGCACGGTCGACTCCACCGCGGCCTGGTAGGAGCCGAGCGCGCGCAGCGCACAGCCTTGCGGGCCGGCCGTGACGGCGAACAGGTCGTCGCCGCGCCGCACCAGCTCCACCAGGATCCCCGCCCCGGCGGGCGGGGCGCCGGGCGTCCGGAACACGGGAGCCGTCGCGCCGCGCACGACCGCCCGGCATCGCTCGGCCCATTCGAGCACCGTCCGGGCGTCTCCCGTCCGTCCGGCCCGGTCGAGGGCGATCTCCCGGCCGAGCTCGGCGAGGTCCTCGGCCGGCCGTGCCGCGTGCACCCGCAGTTCCGCGTCCCGCGCTGTGTCCCGCGCTGTGCCCCCCGTCGCGTCCAGCGCTGTGTCCCCCGCCGTGCCGTGGTCACGCGTCCCGGCGTCGTGCACGGCCTCGATGCCCCGTGCCGCGGCCGCCAGGGCCCGGTCGAGGTCCCCGTCCAGGCGGTGCCGCATCGCCGCCGCGTGCCAGCGTACGAGGGGGCGCGTGGCGGCGGCCGCGACGAGGTCGAGCTGGGCGCGGGCACGTGTGATCACGCCCAGACGCACGGCGGCAGCGGCGGCGGTGAGCCGCAGGGCCGCCGAGGCCCCCGGCCAGCCGCACGCCGCGAGGTCGTCGGCACAGGTGATCAGTTCGGTGACCAGGCCGGGGAGGCCCTCGCGTGCGCCGGGACCGGCCGGCGAGGCGGTCGCCGTGGTCCGCGCGAGGCGGGCTCGCAGGACGACCTCCCTGGCGAGGGGCAGCCAGGCCGTCCTGCCCTGCGCGTCCAGCTCGGCCAGCGCGGTGCGCGCCGTCGTCTCGGCCAGCGTGGCGTCCCCGGCGAGGAGCGCGGCCTGGGCGAGCAGCAGCCGCGCACCGGGGACCGCCGCCTGCGCCCCGGCCGCGACCAGCTCCGGAACGGCCTGTTCGAGCAGCGTGCGCGCCTCGCCGGGCAGCCGCGCCGCCACCAGTGCCTCGGCGAAGTCCGTGCGCATCGCGGCGAGCCGTTCCGGGTAGCCGAACAGCGTGGCCTCGGCCGCCCGGTACCGCCTGAAGGCGGCGGCGACGTCGCCGCGCCGCGCGGACACGAAGGGCAGGTTGCCCTCCGCCAGCATCGCGACGTGGTCCAGCCCCGCCGACCTCGCGACCCGGGCGCATTCGGCCAGGTCGGCCTCGGCCTCGCCGTACCGTTCGAGGTAGGCGTGGGCGAGGCCGCGATTCAGCAGCCCGCCCGCCCGGAAGCGGGGATCGTCGTCCAGCAGGCCGACCGCCCGGTCGCAGTGCCGCACGGCCTCCTCGTGCCGTCCCAGCAGGATCAGGGCGACCGACCGCTGCACGCCGAGCCTGGCCAGGTCCGTCCCCGCGAGATCCCGCTCGGCGAGGTCGGCGAGGCGCAGCCCGCCCTCGGGGTCGCCGAGCTGGGCCCGGACCGTGACGAGCGACATCCGGGCCTGCGCCACGCGGCGCGGGAACCCGTGCCCCGCCGCGATCGCCTCCTCCAGCCGCTCCCCGGCGAGTTCGAGGTCGCCCAGTTCGCGGGCCGCGAGCGCCGCCGCGCGCAGCGCCACCGAGGCCGCCTCGCCGTACGCGCCCGCGGGTCCCGGCCGCCCGGTCAGGTCCAGTACGGCTCTCGCCTCCGCGAGTGCCAGCCGGGGGTCGGTCCCGGAGAGCCGCACGGCGGCCTCGGCTCGGTCCAACGGGGTCATGAGCGAACGTGGATCCAGCGGGTGAAAACGGGGGCATGGCCGGGCCGGTGGCAGACCACGCTGACCCATCCCGGCGGCAGGCCGGCCACCGCGAAGTGACCGCTGCCGGAGGGCACGCGGACCTTGCCGATGTGCGGGGTGCGCACCTCGATCCTGGCGTCCGGACCGGGGGCGGGGGACACCTGACCGGCCACTTCCATCCGCCCGCCGCTCACGGCCGTCTCGACGTCGATGACCAGGCCGTCCGCGCTGAACCTGCGGACGCAGGACTGCGCCGTCCCGTCCGCGGAGCGGGCCCCCGGCGGCACGGCGACGTCGACCGGCGCGGCGGGCACACCCCCGGGCACCCGCAGGCCGAAGACCGCCCGGGCGGCGGCCGACACACCCTCGGGCACCGGATCGGCGCCCGCTCCCATGCGCAGGGCGGCCAGCAGGTATTCCTCCCTCATCGGGCCTCCTCCTCGACGAGGGCGCGCAGGCGGGCCATGCAGCGGGCCCGGGTGGGGCCGATGCTGCCGACCGGCAGGTCGAGCCGGACCGCTATCTGGGCGTACCTCGCCTCGGGGTGGAGCACGTAGAGGCGGATGAGCGACCGGCACGGCTCTCCGAGCAGGTCGAGCCTGCGCCACACCTGCCTGCCGAAGTCGGCGTCCACCACCGCAGCCGTCGGATCGGGGAGCGCCGTGTCCGGCACGTCCAGGTCGGCGGCGACCTCCCCGCGGGCCCTGCGGCTGAGCCGGGCCGCCTCGCGCCGTGTCGTGGTGACGAGCCACGCGCCGATCCGTCCGGGGTCGCGGATCGCGTCCGCGTTCTCCACGAGCCGGAGCCAGGCGCCCTGCACGGCGTCGGCGGCGTCGGCGGCGCTCAGCCCGAACGCCCGGGCGACCGCCCACATCCTGCCGTCGAACCGGGCGACCAGGTCCTCCCAGGCGGCCTGGTCGATGGTGGCGAACGAGTTGTCTGTCGGCATACGTCACTCTGCGCACTCGGGGGGATTCTGTTCGTGACGGCACCTTATCGATCCCCGCCCGCCACGACCACCCCGAGATCCGCGATGCGCCGCCCGCCGCCGAGCAGGCGGCGTACGGCCCGGTCCGGCGGCGCCTCCCGGCACAGGCGGGCGAGCGCGCCCGTGACGAGGGCGGCGGCGAACGACGTGCCGCTCCACGTCGCGTAGCCGCGGAAGTCCCCGTATTCGAGGAAACTGCTGGTCAGGCCGACACCCGGCGCCCAGACGTCCACCCACGGGCCGTACGCGGAGAACTCCGCCCTGGCGTCCCCGTCGAGCGCGCCGACCGCGACGACGCCCGGCAGGGCCGCCGGCCAGAAGGGGCGCGGCGACGCCGTGTTGCCCGCGCACGCGACGACGGCGGGAAAATCCGCGAGCGCCTCGGCCAGCCCGAGAGGCGGCGCGTCGTCGAAGGTGTGCCCGCCGAAGGAGAGGTTGACGACGTCGGCGCGCGCGCCGCGCAGCGTGGCGAGCGCGCGCAGCAGCGCCGCCTCGTCGCCCACGCCGTCGCTGTCGAGGAGGCGCAGGGCGCGCAGCCGGACGCCGGGCGCCTGCCGCAGGATCAGCCCGGCCACGAACGTCCCGTGCCCGGCCTGCCGGTCGCGCGCGCCGTCGCCGTCCGCGTCGGGCGTCTCGGCGATGTCGTCGCTGTACCACCGGGCGAGCCACGGATGCGGCGCCAGTCCGGTGTCGAGGACGGCCACGGTGACGTCCCACTGCTCGCCCGGCGCGTACGGCGGCGGCGCCGCGGGCGCGGGCGGCCCGCCGGGTCCGCCGAAGAACAGCGGCTGGCCGGTGAGCAGGTGATTGGGGGAGGCCGGATGCCCGCGGTCGCGGAGCACGGCCGTCAGGTCGATCACGTCGGTGCCCGGCGGCAGCCGTACGCGGTGGACGCGGCCGGCTCCGGGGAGGGGCTCGGAGGCCAGGGCCCACCGGGCGACGGCCGCGGGGGAGGAGGTCAGGAGTTCGTCCGGCCGGATGAGGACGGGCCGTCCTGGGAGGGGTTCGACGAGGAGGCTGCGCATGGGGGAGACCTTCCGTGACGGTTACGGAACGCGTCCTTCCCGATTCGGTTGGTCACCAAGCGCCAATCGGTATGACCCCCCTCTGGTGCCGGACTGCGACGGACGGTAGTCTCTCCTACAGTCATCCAACCGTGATCATTCCAAGTGTGAGGCCGTTGGGGAAGGCGCACCTCATGCGAATTGGGAGGTCCGGTGGCTGCTGCTCGTGGCGTCCTGTACGTCCACTCGGCTCAGCCTGCGCTGTGCCCGCACATTGAGTGGGCCGTCGCAGGCGTTCTTGGCGTGCCCGTCGACCTGACGTGGACCGCCCAGCCTGCCGCGCCCGGGACCCTGCGGGCCCAGGCCGAGTGGGAGGGGCGTCCCGGTACGGCGGCGGCGATCACGTCCTCACTCATGGGCTGGCAGCGCATCCGCTTCGAGATAACCGAGGACGCCTCGCCGGGCGTCGACGGCTCCCGGCACGCCTACACGCCGACGCTCGGCGCCTTCACGGCGGTCGTCGGCGCGAACGGCGACATCATGATCCCCGAGGACCGGCTGCGCAACGTCATGCTCATGGCGGCGCAGGGACGGGTGGTCCTGGAGGAGGAGCTCGACCGCCTGCTCGGCAAGCAGTGGGACGAGGAACTGGAGTCGTTCCGCTACGCGGGTGAAGGGGCGCCGGTCCGCTGGCTGCACGCCGCCGTCTGATCCGGTTCCGCGGCGACTGTTTTGCGCGGATCGTGATAACAAGTCACCCTTGCGCCTTGTGAAAACCGCATAGAAAGCCGTCTTTTTCGCAGATATACCGGGACTCATCCACGTCCGCACCCCCCGACGCGGACCCGAGGAGGAGTCCATGAGCGTTCTTGCCCGGAGCCTGGCGATCGGCGTGGCGGCGGTGGCGCTGCTGGCCGGCACGGCGGCGCCCGCCCAGGCGACGGCCGCCTACGACTACCATCCGAGCGACGCCGACTGGGCCGGCTGCCCGCGGCTTCCGGCCGGCGCCGCTCCCGACACCTGGAGCTGCATCTTCATCATCACCGTCGGTGGTTCGATCAAGCTCGGCTCGATCACCCAGGACATCAGCCAGCCGCTGCGGATCACCGTGGCGCAGGGCAGACTCGCCGACGGCAGCACGGCGGCGGCGTTCGGCAGCGTCGTGGGCGGCCGGATGAAGGTGCCCGGCGGCCTCATCGGCAAGCCGTTCGAGGTGCCCAAGCTCACCGACGTGTACGTGGAGACCCAGGGCACCGGGAAGGTCGAGGCCGGCCCGGTCTTCCCGACCAACGTCGGCATCAAGATCCGCATGATCCACTCGCTGCTCGGCAAGAAGTGCTACATCGGGAGCGACGCCGCCCCGATCACACTGAACCCCGAGATCACCTCGCTGGACCTGACGTTCATCGACGACACGCCGGTCTTCAAGGCCACGGCCACCGACACGACGTTCGCCGTGCCGAAGGCGTCGGGCTGCGGCCTCGACTGGGGCCTGGTCAACACGGCCGTGAACCTGCGGGCCGGGCTGCCCTCGCCCAGCGGCAAGAACGCCGCCGACTTCCAGTGGTTCGTCCGCGGCAAGTCCTACCTGGAGCTTCCCGAGCTCACGTCCTGACCTCGCCCGCGTCCGCCCGGCCCGTGTTGTCGTACGGACCGGGCGGACCGGATCAGGCGAGCCCGTCCAGCAGGGCGATGTCCCCGGGGGACAGGCGCAGCAGGGCCGCGGCCATGTTCTCCTCCAGGTGGGTGAGCGAGGAGGTGCCGGGAATGGCCAGGGTGACCGGGGAACGGCCGAGCAGCCAGGCGAGCGCCACCTGCGCGCGGGTCGCGCCGTACCGGCCGGCGACCTCGTCGAGCACGGCCAGCCGCTCGGCCGAGGGGGCCATGCCGGGCGGGGCCTGCGACAGATCCAGGCCGGGCCGGAGCATGCCGGCGGCGAGCGGGAAGTAGGCGGCGAACGCGATGCCGGCGGCCTCGCACGCGGCCAGGACGTCCGCGCCCGACCGGGTCGAACAGGTGTCTGCACCGCCGCCACGGGCGCGATCGCGCGCGCCTCGGCCAGTTGTTCCGTCGTCACGCCGCTGAGTCCGAGCGCGCGGATCAGCCCGCGTTCGTGGAGCCCGGCCAGCGCCCGGAAGGACTCGGCGAAGGGCACCTCGCCGGGAAACAGCAGCCCGTCACCGCCCACCCGCAGGTAGACGAGGTCGAGCCGGGCCCGGCCGAGCCGGACCAGGTTCTCCTCGACCTGCTCGCGCAGCCGCTCCGGCTCCGCGGCGGCCTCGAAGCCGTGCCACTCGTCGCGGACCACGCCGACCTTGGTGGCGATGACCAGGTCGTCCGGATAGGGGTGCAGGGCCTGTCTGATCAGGTCGTTGGCGACGTGCGGGCCGTAGAAGTCGCTGGTGTCGATGTGGGTGACACCCAGTTCCGCGGCCCGGCGGAGCACGGCGAGTGCGGTCGCGTGGTCCCGCGGCGGGCCCCACACCCCCGGGCCCGGCAGCTGCATCGCGCCGTATCCCAGCCGCCGGACGGCCAGGCCGTCCGCGAGCCGCAGGACGTCGCCGGTGGAACCGGTGGAAACGGTCATTCAGAGCTCCTCACGCCGGCCGCCGCCCGGTCGCCGCGGCTACGGGAGAGGCGGGCCTGGATCGACGCCGTGGTGATCGCGCCCCCGGAATCGCGGTCGAGCTTGTGGCGGCGCACCAGGTCGTGCACGCCCTGACGGGTGATGCCGAGCATCGCCGCGGCGACCGAGACCGGCACCGCGGTCGCGGCCGGGTGCCCCGCGCGCCGGGCGACCGCCCGGCCCAGTGGGGTGCCCCACCAGGCGGCGGGCGGATCGAACGCCTCATCGCCCGGATACAGCGCGCTCACCAGCCGGACCGCGAGAACGCGAAAGCGCCGGTCCCCTGATGTGGGGACCGGCGCTTCCGGTACGTCGTCAGAGCGGGATGTTGCCGTGGGCGCCCCGGGCCGGGGTGGCCTGGGCGAGCACCCGGGCGATCGCACCGCGCGTCTTGGCCGGCTCGATCACCTCGTCGATGACGCCGAGGTCGAGGGCGCGCTGGAGGCCGCCCGCGGCCTTCTCGTGCTCCTCGGCCAGCCGGGCCTCGAGGGCGGAGCGCTCCTCCTCGGGGGCGGCCGCGAGCTCACGCCGCTTGAGGATGCGCACCGCCGCGACCGCGCCCATGACCGCCACCTCGATGTTCGGCCAGGCGAACACCCGGGTCGCGCCGAGCGAGCGGGAGTTCATCGCGATGTACGCCCCGCCGTACGCCTTGCGGGTGATCAGGGTGACGCGGGGCACGGACGCCTCGGCGAACGCGTGCAGCAGCTTCGCGCCGCGCCGGACGACGCCGTCGTGCTCCTGGCCGACACCGGGAAGGTAACCGGGCACGTCCACGAGCACCACCAGCGGCACTCCGAAGGCATCGCACATCCGGACAAAACGGGCGGCCTTCTCGGCGGAGGCGGAGTCGAGGCAGCCGCCGAGCCGCATGGGGTTGTTGGCGATGACACCGACCGTGCGGCCGCCGAGCCGGCCCAGGGTGGTGACGATGTTGGGCGCCCACTTGGGGTGCAGCTCCACGCCGGGCTCGTCGAGCAGCCCCTTCACCAGCGGATGCACGTCGTAGGCGCGGCGGGGGTTGTCGGGGAGCACGTCGCTGAAGTCGACCTCGTCCACCTCGCGCACCCGGCCCTGGTGGCCGAGCAGGCTGGCGAGCTGGCGGGCGCGCAGCATCGCCTCAGGCTCGTCCTTGGTGACGACGTGGACGACGCCGCTGCGCTTGCTGTGCGGCTCGGGACCGCCGAGCGCCGCCATGTCGATCTGCTCGCCGGTGACGCTGCGGACGACGTCGGGGCCGGTGACGAAGATGCGGCCCTGGTCGGCCAGGATCACGATGTCGGTCAGGGCCGGGCCGTAGGCGGCGCCGCCGGCCGCAGGGCCGACGACGACGGAGATCTGGGGGACCAGGCCCGAGGCCTTGGTCATGGCGGCGAACACGCGGCCCACGGCGTGCAGGGACTCCACGCCCTCGGCGAGCCGGGCGCCGCCGCAGTGCCACAGGCCGATGATCGGCACGCGCTCGCGCACCGCGACGTCGTAGGCGTGGACGATGTGCTCGCAGCCCTCCGCGCCCATCGCGCCGCCCTGGACACGGGCGTCGCTGCAGAACGCCACGACCGGCACGCCCTCGACGCGGCCGGTCACCGCCAGCACGCCGCTCCTGTCCTCGGGGGTGATCGTCCGGATCGACCCCTCGTCCAGCAGGTGGCCGAGGCGCACCAGGGGGTCACGAGGATCGACGGCGGCCGCTTCGGCGGCGTCGGCCACCGTCCTGCTGTCGAGCACTGTCATTCGAGACTCCCTTGTCAAACCGTCGTGAAGGCCACGGCGACGTTGTGTCCGCCGAACCCGAAGGAGTTGTTGATCGCGGCGAGCTGGTCGCCCTCGAGCTTGCGGGGTTCGCCGCGTACGAGGTCGACCTCGATGCCGTCGGCCGGGTCGTCCAGGTTCGCGATGGCCGGCACGATCCGCTCGTGCAGGGCGAGAATGGTGAAGATCGACTCGATGCCGCCGGCGCCGCCGAGGAGGTGGCCGGTCATCGACTTGGTGGCGGTGACGATCGCGTGGCCGCCGATGGCCTCCTTGATCGCACGGGCCTCGATCTCGTCACCGAGCGGGGTCGACGTGGCGTGGGCGTTGACGTGGACGACGTCCGACGGGGCGAGGTCCGCGTTCCTGAGGGCCCGGAGCATGGCCTCCTGGCCGCCCTTGCCGTCCGGGTCGAGCCCGGTGATGTGGTAGGCGTCGCTGGTGTAACCGGCTCCGGCGGCCACGGCGTAGATGCGGGCGCCGCGAGCCAGGGCGTGCTCCTCCGACTCCAGCACCACGATGCCCGCGCCCTCGCCGAGCACGAAGCCGTCGCGGCCCTTGTCGAACGGGCGGGAGGCGCGCTCGGGCTCGTCGTTGCGGGTCGACATGGCCCGCGCCGCGGCGAACGACGCCACGTTCAGACCGTGGATCGCCGCCTCGGTGCCGCCGGCGACCACCATGTCGGCCCGGCCGGAGCGGATCATGTCGATGCCGTAGCCGATGGACTCGGCACCGGTGGCGCAGGCGCTGACCGTGGCGTGCGCGCCGGCCTTGGCGCCCAGCTCGATGCTGATCCAACCGGCCGAGCCGTTGGGCATGAGCATCGGCACGGTGAACGGCGACAGCCGGTTCCAGCCCTTCTCCCGGTAGAGGTCGTAGGCGGACAGGATCGTTCCGATGCCGCCGATGCCGCTGCCGACCACCACGCCCAGCCGGTCCCCGTCCACCTCGGGGGCGCCCGCGTCCTGCCAGGCCTGCCTGGCGGCGATCAGGGCGAACTGCTCGGCGCGGTCGAGCCTCCTCGCCTCGGGCCGGGGAAGCACCTCGCCGGGGTCGACGGCCGCCACACCGGCGAACTTCACCGGCACGGTGTCGACCCAGTCCTCGGTGAGCGTGCGGATGCCCGACCGCCCCTCGAGGAGCGCCGACCAGGTCGATGCGACGTCTCCACCGAGGGGCGTCGTCGCGCCGAGCCCGGTGACTACGACACGTACCCGGTCCTTACTCACTTGTCTGCACTCCTCTTGCGTATGAGCGTGAAAGGGGCCGGACGCGCCCTGCCGTCTCATCGGAGGCGGGGCGGGCACGTCCGTGCGGCCGTCGTACGGCGGGGACTAGGGGATACGCCCTAGGCCTGGATGAAGCTGATGACGTCCTTGACGGTCTTCAGGTGCTTGAGCTGGTCGTCGGGGATCTCGACGCCGAACTCGTCCTGGGCCGCGACGGCGATCTCGACCATCGAGAGCGAGTCGATGTCCAGGTCGTCCACGAAGCTCTTCTCCGGGGTGACCTCGTCGGCCGGGATGCCGGTGATCTCGTTAATGATCTTGCCGAGGCCCGCGAGGATCTCCTGCTCGGTCAGTGCCATGTCGCGACTACTCCTTGGATTTTCTGTCTTCCGGGTTTTCTGGGTTGCCCCAGCTCTGTACGGCAGGCCGTACAAGTTCCTCAGGGGATCTCGATCACCTGGGAGGCGTAGGTGAGGCCGGCGCCGAAGCCCAGCAGCAGGGCCAGGTCGCCCGACCGGACCTCGCCGCGCTCGATCATGCGAGAGAGCGCGAGCGGGATCGACGCGGCGGAGGTGTTGCCGGCGAGCACGATGTCCTTGGCGACGACGGCCTTCTCGGCGCCCAGCTTGCGCGCGATGGCCTCGACGATCCGCAGGTTCGCCTGGTGGGGGACGAACGCGTCCAGGTCGGCGGGGTCCACCCCCGCACGCTCGCAGGCGAGCTTGGCCACCGGGTGAAGCGCGGTGGTGGCCCAGCGGAACACCGTCTGGCCTTCCTGATGGAGGAAGGACTGGCGGTCCTTGATGGCGATCGCCTCGGCCTTGTCGCCGGCGCTGCCCCACGCCACCGGGCCGATGCACGGCCGGTCGGAGGGGCCCACGACCGCGGCGCCCGCGCCGTCGGCGAAGATGACGACGGTCGACCGGTCGTCGGGGTCGACCCACTGGGTGAGCTTCTCGCTGCCGACGACCAGCACGTTGGTCGCCGAGCCCGACCGCACCGCGTCGGACGCGGCGGCCAGCGCGTAGCAGAAGCCGGCGCAGGCGGCGTTGATGTCGAAGGCGCCGGGGGCCGTGATGCCGAGCCGGTGGGCGACGCGGCCCGCGGCGTTGGGGATGGGCGCCTCGATCGTGCAGGTCGCCACGATCACCAGGTCGATGTCGTCGCTCGACAGGCCGCTGGCCGCCAGGGCCTTGCCGCCCGCCTGCACCGCGAGGTCGATCTCCGACTCCTCCGGGCCCGCCACGCGGCGTTCCTTGATGCCGACGCGGCTCTGGATCCACTCGTCGTTGGTGTCGAGCCGGGCGGCGAGGTCGTCGTTGGTGACGACCTGGGCGGGCTGGTAGCCGCCGAAGGCGAGCACCCTCGCCGCGGGAGCGCCTTGGCCGAGCCTCACTTCAGCACCTCCCTGGCGGAGTCCAGGTCACCGGGGGTCTTGAGCGCCACGGTCTTCACGCCGGGCAGGGCCCGCCGGGCCAGGCCCGTCAGCGTGCCGCCGGGCAGCAGCTCGATCATGGCGGTGACGCCGCGCTCGGCCATCGTCGCCATGCAGGCGTCCCAGCGAACCGGGTTGGCCACCTGGTTCACCAGCCGGTCCAGGAACTCGCCACCTCCGGCGACGGCCGCGCCGTCGGCGTTGGACAGCAGCGTCACCGACGGGTCCGCGGGGGTGAGCGCCGCGGCCTCGGCGCGCAGATGGTCGACGGCGGGGGCCATGTGGACGGTGTGGAAGGCTCCGGCGACCGCCAGGGGACGCACCCGCGCCTTCTCCGGCGGCTCGGCCGCGAAGGCCTCCAGCTGCGCCCGCGTGCCGCCCGCGACGATCTGACCCGCGCCGTTCATGTTGGCGGGGGTCAGCCCGTGTTTGGAGATCACGGTGAGGACGTCCTCCTCCGCGCCGCCGAGCACCGCGCTCATGCCGGTCTCGGTGACGGCGGCGGCCTTGGCCATGGCCCGGCCGCGCTCGCGCACCAGCGCGAGGGCCTGCTCGGGGGTCAGCACACCGGCGATCGCGGCGGCGGCGAGCTCGCCCACGCTGTGCCCGGCGACCATGTCCGGCCGGACCCCGAGGATCTCGGACGACGCCAGGGCGGCGGCCACCAGCAGGGGCTGGGCCACGGCGGTGTCGCGGATCTCGTCGGCGCCGGCGGTCGTTCCGTACGACACGAGATCGAGCTCCACGATCTCCGACCACGCGGAGATCCGCTCGCGGAACTCGGGTATCTCGAGCCACGGACTGAGGAATCCTGGGGTCTGGGCGCCTTGGCCCGGAGCGACGATGACGAGCACGTACTCAACCCTGCCCTGTAGAGGTTCACCACACTGATGGAGATCCGAACGAACTTTGTGGCCGCCGCGTTGTGGGGTACCTACAGTTTCGGTGTCGAGAAGATTAAGGCACCCGGCTCAGGTTACGGACAGGCGCCCGAGTATGAGACCCACCTGGAGGGTGAATGCGGACCGTCCCTCGGTGGGCTGGTACCCGGTCAGTTCCGTGATCTTACGTAGACGGTACCGCACGGTGTTCGGATGGACGAACAACAGCCGGGCGGTCGCCTCGAGGGAGGTCCCCTGCTCCAGGTACGTCGCGAGCGTGTCGAGCAGCGGGGTCCCGGCGAGCGGCTTGTAGACGTTCTCCACCAGCTGGGCCCGGGCGTCCTCGTCGCCGTCCAGCGCGCGCTCGGCCAGCAGGTCCTCGGCGAGCACCGGGCGCGGGGCGTCGGGCCAGCCGGCGGCGGCGCGCAGGCCCGCGATGGCGGCGCGGGCCGATCTGGCCGCCGCGTGCAGGTCGGGCACCTCGGGCCCGATGACGACGGGCCCGGGACCGAAGCGCGGCACGACGCCGCGCGCCGCGTCCTTGACGCCGTCCGCGCCGCCCACGATGACGATGAGCCGGTCGCCCTGCACCCCGGCGAGCAGCTCGTGGCCGAGACGGCGGCCCTTGTCGCGCAGCCCGTCGATGACGCTCTGCGGGTCCTCGTCGGGGGCGTACCCGGCGAAGACGACGACCGGCGCGGAGGTCCAGCCGAGCGCGGCGGCCCACGAGTGCAGCCCGTCGTCGACCTGGCCGCGCACCAGCGCGTCCACGATCAGCGCCTCCAGCCGGGCGTCCCACGAGCCGCGTGCCTCGGCCTCCCTGGCGTACACCTGCGCGGCGGCGAAGGCCACGTCGCGCGTGTAGCGCAGCATCGCGTGCCGCAGCAGCTCCGCGCCGCCGGGCGCGGCCAGCTCCTCGACCTGGGCCTCCACGACCTCGACGACGATGCGGACGAGGTCGACGGTCTGCTGGAGCGACACGCTGCGCTTGAGCTCACGCGGCGCGGTGCCGAAGAACTCGATGCTCGGCGTCGGCCGTCCCTCGCCCGCGTGGCCGAACCACTCCACGAACGCCGCGATGCCGGCCTGCGCCACCAGGCCGACCCACGACCTGTCCTCCGCCGACAGTGCGCGGTACCAGGCCAGCCGCTCCTCCATCCGGGCCATCGCGGCCGTCCCGAGGCTGCCCATGGCCCGGTCGAGCCGGCGCGCCGTGTCCTCCCGGATCCTGTCGCTCATCGGCACACCGTCTCCGGCCACCCGGGCCACGTCGCCCTGTCCGTCCGTTCGCACCTGTCCGCCGCTCCCCGTGCCCCGCTCGCTCACGCCCTCTAGCGTGCCAGGTCATCCCGGAGATCGTGCCGTACGGGGGCGCGGACGGCGTCGTCGCACGTCGGAACGGCGGCGTCAGGCGCCGATGCGATGCAGGACGACGATGTCGTCGCGGTCGAGGCGCATCTCGTAGCCCTCGGCCAGGTAGCTGTTGACCAGGCCGCGCAGGTCGTTGTTGACCGAGGCCACGATCCAGGGCGTGCCCCGCTTCTGGTAGTCCCACCACAGCACGGTCGTCCGGCCGGACAGCCGCGCGCCGAAGTCGTCGGTCGCCTCCACCACGACGCCGTCGGGGACCAGGCTCATGGCCTGCTCCCGGGCCGCCGTACGCGGGTCGGGCCGGTAGAAGTCGGGGTTCATCAGGTTGTCGAACGGCCGGTAGGGGACCGTGGTGACCGCGACCGCGAAGACCGCGGCGGCGTAGGCCAGCCGCAGGCCGTGCCCGGGGCGCGGCAGCCCGCGCCGCTCCAGCCACCGGATCAGCCGGGCGGCGCCGTCCACCCCGGCCAGCAGCAGGATCACCACCACGAACGCGTCGTAGTGCCAGCCGGTCGACCACCAGTTGTCCGAGTCGGCCAGCAGCCGCTCCAGGATCAGCGGCAGCGCCGCCAGGACCAGCGGGGACAGCAGGCACAGGAACAGCGCCGGCCACAGCAGCAGGCCCCAGGTGTCCCACTTCGAGTGGTCGTCGAAGAGCATGGCCGCGAACTCGTGCGGCCGGGTGACCGCGCTCCACAACATCTGCGGCAGGTCCTCGCCGAGCTTGGAGTAGCGCGTGTAGTAGGCCGGGTTGCCGCCGGCCAGCGGGATCAGGAACTTGCGCACCACCTGGAACACGGCCACTCCGGCGACGGCCAGCCCGGCGCCGAGCCGGCGCTGCCCGGTGAGGAACAGCCACACGCCGAGACCCGCCACCAGGAGGCCCAAGTCCTCCTTGGTGAGCAGCAGGCCGAGCACCGCGAGCAGCCCGGGCAGCCGCCGCCCGGCGTGCAGCCGCTCGACGGCGATCGCGCTCAGCAGCGGCACGAAGGCGACCTCGTGGAACTCCACCGCCGTCGCCTGCGCGATCGGCCAGGAGATCGCGTACGCGGCGGAGACGAGGTAGGCGTGGGGGGTGCCGAGCACGCGGCGGGTGAACATCCAGATGAACGGAATGGCCAGGGCGAACAGCACGGCCTGCGCCACGAGCAGCGTCTCGGGCCCGTCGTGGAGCCAGTAGAAGGGCGCCAGCACGGCCAGGATCGGCGAGAAGTGGTCGGCGAGCTGGATGTAGTCCATGCCGAAGCCGCCGGTGATCCCGCGCAACGGCACCGTGGGCGCGGAGAAGCGCGAGTATCCGCGCACCGCCTGGTCGAAGATGACGAGGTCGTAGGTGGCCACCTGGAAGTGGGCGAACCTGAGCAGGGACAGGGTCCAGTTCAGGGCCGCGGACAGCCCGCACAGCACCGACACCGCGATGAGGTGCCGGTTGGACCTCAGGAACCGTCCGGCGGGGCCCTGAGGCGCGCTCTCACCGGCCTGGCCGTCCCGCTGTTCCTCCGGTCCGGCGGCGGCCGTGGCGCCGACGGCGTCTTCGGGCTCCGCGCCGGCTGCCCGGGGGCCTGCCGTGTCCTCCGGCTCCGCGACGGCCGTTCCGTCCACGGCGGCTGCCTCCAGGGTGTCGTCGGGGTCGCTGGCTTTCCGGGGCGACTCCTCCGCCGGTTGCCCGGACGTCGTGGTCCCCGTGATCACGAGGAGGAGAGTAGGCCCTCCGGGCGGGAACGGTCTATACGGGCGTACCCGCGCAAACTTCTTCGCGGCACGCCCGCCGCTCCCACCTGGGCGTCTGCCCGCCGGCCGATGAATGTTTCACGGCGGGCGGGACCACGTCCGTACGGGGTCAGATGACGGCGACGGCCGTGATGAGGCCGATGAAGAAGTGCGTCACGCCGAGGAGCACGGCGGCGGGCTGCAGCGTGGTCTCCCGGACGAGTTCGCGCACCGAGATGCCGGCGACCTTGTCGAAGGCGACCATGCCGAGCGTCTGCACGGCGATGCCCACCAGGCCGAACACGAGCGTCGCGAGCAGCCCCTCCTGCAGGGCGCCGCCCGACGACCAGATGGAGGCCGCCACGATGAGCCCGACGCCGGCGACGCTGGAGGCGGCCAGCACCGTGGCGTTGGGGTTGCGGTCGGTACGGATGATCTTGCTGAGCCTGCCGGGCGTCGCCAGGTCGATGACGTAGAACCCGGCGACGAGCAGCAGCACGCCCAGGATGGCGTACGAGAGGATCGCCAGGGAGCCGTGCGTGAGCACGTCGGCGATGGAGGTTTTGGTGTCCACGGGGGCCTTCGCTTTCAGCCGTGAATGCGGTGGGGGACGAAAGAGGACGTGTCGTCGGTGACGAGACCGGAGGTCTCCCGGATGCCGAGCCCGGCCGACTCGTCGTCGACCATCCAGGCGCCGAGCACCGGACGCCAGCCGTCGAACTCGGGCAACGGCAGGAACTCCTGGTAGACGAAGCCCTCCGTGCCGTACTCGCCCGCGGTCTCCATCTCGACGCCCGGCGCGGCGATCCGCATCGAGGCGCCCTCGCGGCCGAGTAGCGGCTTGCGCACGTAGCCGGGGTCGCCGGCCAGCTCGCGGGGACCGTCGAGGTATGCGGGCAGCAGGTTGGGGTGGTCCGGGTACAGCTCCCAGAGGATCGCCAGCAGGGCCTTGTTGGACAGCAGCATCTTCCACAGGGGCTCGATCCACGTCATCGAGACCTGCTGCGCGAGCGCGTGCGGCGCGAACGGCTCGGCGACGATCCACTCCCAGGGGTACAGCTTGCACAGCGTGCGGACGACCCGGTGCTCCATGTCGACGAACCGGCGGTTGAGCGGGTCCCAGCCGATGTCCTCCATGGCGATCGCCGCCGTGACGAGCCCCGCCTGCTCCGCGGTCTCCTGGAGGTAGCCGATGGTCATCGCCTCCTCGCCCGTCTCGTCGGCGCTGGTCCACGCGAAGTGTGCCGGGCCCGTCTGCAGCGTGAGCGACTTCCAGCGGTCGACCAGGCGCTCGTGGATCGAGTTCCACTGGTCGTCCTCGGGATACACGTCCTTGAGCCAGAACCACTGCACGACGGAGCTCTCGACCAGGCTGGTCGGGGTGTCGGCGTTGTACTCCAGCAGCTTGGCCGGTCCCGTGCCGTCGTAGCGCAGGTCGAACCGGCCGAAGACGTGCGGGTCGCGCCGCCGCCACGACTCCGCGACGGCCGCGCGGCAGTGCGGTGGGATGCCGAGGTCGGCGAACCGGTCGAAGGCCACGATGTGGTCGGCCGCGGCCAGGCACATCCGGTGCAGCTCCTCGACCTGCTCCTCCAGGGACAGGACCTCGTCCATGGTGAAGACGTAGTGGACGCTCTCGTCCCAGTACGGCCGGGTGAGCCCCTCGGGGTGGGCGGAGCGGTGGAACGCGAGGCCCTGCGACTCGATGAGGGCGGCCCAGTTCTCCCTGGGCGCCGAGGTCAGTCTGCGCACGTGCCGGCCCCGCTCAGCCGCCGCCGCCGGAGTGGAAGCCGAAGCCGCCGCGCTGCACGACCCGCCCCGACCTCGTCGTGATCTGCGCGTCGGCCGGCCGGATCGTCGTGCCGTGGTAGACCCGGCCGCCGTTGCGGGTGCCGCCGTAGTACCAGCGGTACGCGCCGTGCGAGCCGGAGTAGTGGCTGTGGCCGTTCCCGTCGTCATCGTCGTCGCAGTAGGAGTCGTCGACGACGACGTACGACCCGTCCGGGTTCATCGTGGAGGTGTCCACGCAGTCCGCGCCGACCTCCTCGTAGTCGTCCTGGGCCGCGCAGAAGCCGACGACGAGGACGGACAGGACGCCCAGGGTGCCGAGCTTGATCATGGTGGAGGACTTGACGCCGCTCCCGGGCGGCGTCGCCGCCGGCCGCGGCGCGCCGCCCATGGCCATGGGATGGAAGGGCAAGGAGGAGTTGCCGGGTGGCGGGTTCTTCGGTGGGGGGCTCTCCCCGGGCTCTGCCAATCGGGCTCCTGCTTGTCGAGATCGGCACACATTATCGTCTGGCTGGACGAACGGGACAGGCAGGTCTGGGGTTCCTGATGAGTCTGTTATGTCCCGTCCAGCTGATGCTCCGTACGCCGGGTAGCGTGCCGGATGTGGACCCCGTCGAGGCACTCAAGCGCATCGCCTTCCTGCTGGAACGGGCCGGCGAGCCGACGTACCGCGTGCGCGCCTTCCGCGGCGCCGCCGCCGCGATCGAGGACCTGCCCCGGGAGGAGCTGGTGCGGCTCGCCCGCGCCGGCGGCCTGACCGGCCTGAAAGGCATCGGCAAGGTGACAGCCCTGGCCGTCACCGAGGCGCTGGACGGCGCCGTGCCGACCTACCTGCGGCGGCTGGAGGACACCAAGGACGTCGACCTGGACGAGGCCGCGCAAGCGCTGCGGTCGGCGCTGCGCGGCGACTTCCACAGCCACTCCGACTGGTCGGACGGCGGATCGCCCATCGAGGAGATGGCCGACGCCGCCCGTGCGCTCGGTCACGAGTACCTCGCGCTGACCGACCACTCGCCCCGGCTGACCGTCGCGCACGGCCTGTCCGCCGACCGGCTGCGGCGGCAGCTCGACGTGGTCGCCGGGCTCAACGAGCGGTACGCCGGGGACGGCGGCCCGCCGTTCCGGATCCTGACCGGCATCGAGGTGGACATCAACGCCGACGGCTCGCTCGACCAGGAGCCCGAGCTGCTCGAACGGCTGGACGTCGTGGTGGCGAGCGTCCACTCGCTGCTGCGGATGGACGCCGCGGACATGACCCGGCGGATGGTCACCGCGGTGGCCGACCCCCATGTGGACGTCCTCGGGCACTGCACCGGCCGCGTCGTACGCGGACGAGGGCGGCCCGAGTCCCGGTTCGACGCCGAGATCGTCTTCGAGGCGTGCCGGAGGTTCGGGGTCGCGGTGGAGATCAATTCCCGGCCCGATCGGCTCGACCCGCCCAAGCGCCTGATGCGGCTGGCGTACGAGATGGGCTGCGAGTTCGCCGTCGACTCCGACGCCCACGCGCCCGGCCAGCTCGACTGGCAGCGGTTCGGGTGCGAGCGCGCGGCCCTGTGCGGGATACCGCCCGAGCGCATCCGGAACACCCGTCCCTGGGGGACTCCTGCGCACTTGGGGTGATAGTGCTGTGGCGTCCGAGTGAGGTGTGTTGGGCGGGTTTCGCCGCACTGATCGACGTAGCGTCGAATCATGAAACGCCGCGACGCGCTGGTGAAGGAGCTGGAATCCGGCGGATGCCTGTCGGCGCGCGAGCTCGCCTCGCGCCTGGGGGTCAGCAGGAGCACCGTCGTGCGCGACGTCGCGAAGCTCCGGGAGGCCGGGGTCCCGATCCGGCTCGACCAGGGCGGGTACGCGCTCGCGGGCCCCGACTCGGTGAAGCGCGCCATCGATAGAGCGCTGCGCGGGCGGCACGTGCTGCGCCTGGAATACGTCAACAGCAAGGGCGCGCCCACGGTCAGGGACGTCGAGCCGAGCATCTGCCTCGGCGGCCGGGGCGGGCACTGGTACCTGGTGGCCTGGTGCCGGCTGCGCGACGACGTCCGCGTCTTCCGGCTCGACCGGATCTCCTGGGCCGAGGTCCTGGAGGAACGGTTCCCCGAGCCGGGCCGCGACCGCCTGGCCGAACTCGCCGAGGCCGTCGGCGGCTGAAGGACATCGGGCGCCCGCCCGCGGCGGCATGGCGCTCCGGCTCCTGTCGCTCCTGTCGTGACCTGCGGGAACGCGTGTCACTCGAACGGGTCAGCGAGAAATGTCGGTGGGATGGCCTACCCTCTGCGGCGTGAACCGTACCGACCGGCTCTACGCGATCGTCGAGGACCTGCGGGCGATCTCCCCGCGCTGCCGGTCCGCGCGTGAGCTCGCCCTGCGCTTCGAGGTGAGTTCCCGGACCATCGAGCGGGACATCTCCGCGCTGCAGCAGGCCGGCGTGCCCATCTACGCGGAGGTCGGGCGGAGGGGAGGCTACGCGCTGGACAAGAGCATGTCCCTGCCCCCGCTCAACTTCACCCCCGCCGAGGCCGTGGCGGTGGCGATCGCCCTGAGCCGCACAGAACAGCAGCCATTCGCCGACGAGGCGCGCAGCGCGCTGCGCAAGCTCGTCGCCGCCATGCCCGGTCCCGAGGGGGAGCGGGCCCGGCAACTGGCCGCCCGCGTGCAGATCCTCACCGAGGACAAGCCGGAGTCCCGGTACACCGGGTCGATCGGCCGGGTCATCGAGGAGGCCCTGCTCCGGAGCGTCGTCCTGCGCATCCGGTACAGCGACGCGCACGGTGTGCTGACGACCAGGGAGGTGGAACCCGGAGCGTTCGTCGGCGGGCGGAGCGGGTGGTGGTATCTGGTGGCCTGGTGCCGCCTGCGCGACGCCGTCAGGGTGTTCCGGCTCGACCGGATCGCCGAGGCCGTCCTCACCGAGGAGCCGGTGCCCGGCCGGCCCCTGGAGGCGTTCGACGCCGACGTGCCGGACATGATCGCGCGGACACCGGTGCTCGACTGACCTGACTTTCGAAAAAACGTTCGTGAGATTCTGGAAACGCCGACAGGGGGGTGTCGCCGAAGGGCGGGAGGCTCTACCTCACCGAGAACCCGGAAAGCAGAGAGAAAGAGACGACGATGACCACTCCCGCCCCCGCCGTCGACACGGTCGCCTGGTTCGAGATCGCGAGCGACGACCCCGAGGGCGTCCAGCGGTTCTACGGCGACCTGTTCGGCTGGCGGTTCCGCACCGACGAGGCCTCGGCCGCCGTCGGCATGGACTATCGGCTCATCAGCTACGACGGTGACGACGAGGTGCGCGGCGGGGTGTTCGGCACCGGGGGCGGCATGCCCGGCCACGCCGTCTTCACCGTCCTGGTGCGGGACGTGACCGAGACCTGCCGGAAGGTGGAGGCCCTGGGCGGAAAGGTGCTCAGCGAGGTCGTGGGCAACGAGAGCGGCCCCGACTTCGCCTACCTCCACGACCCGTCCGGCAACCTCTTCGGCGTCTTCGCCCCGGCCGCTTCCTGACCGCCCGTGCCGCCGGTCCTGACCGACGGGCCTCGCGTCGGCCCTGTGACGAGCCGGCCGGGCCCGACGGCCGCGACCGGTGACATGCGACCGACGGCAGTGCGGCCGGTGACAGTGTGACCGACGGCAGTGCGGCCGGTGACAGTGTGACCGGCGGCAGTGCGACCGACGGCAGTGCGGCCGGTGACAGCGCGCCGAGTGCTGCCGGAGCGAGCAGACCTTAGAGCCTCGCGACGGCCGGTCTCCGACCGGCCGGAGCCTACCGAGGCCGTCCGGACGCCCGCCGGGATCCCCCCTCCCGTGCTTCCCCTGCGGTGCCTTTCCCCCGGGTCCTTCCCCTCCGGGCCGTCAGGGCGTTCGGGCGGCCCTTCCCCGATCCGGCCGCGACATTGTTCGCCGCGAACCTTGGTCGCCGGAAACGTCACAGGAGGGCCGGTCGGTGTGACCGGCCCTCCTGTGAGGTCCGCCGTTTCCCGGCGGAGCCGCATGTCCGCTGTGCACCTGCCGCCCGGCCGGGGCCGGGCAGGGTCGCGCCGCGTTCAGCGGCGGGCGTACAGGTTCCTGCGACGCAGGATGAAGATCAAGGCCCCGACGGCGATGGCCGCCGCGACCGCGATGATGCCGATCTTGAGCGGCATGCCCGAGTCGTCGGCGTCCTGCGCGGCCGCCCGGTCGCTGAGCAGCCCGGTCGCCGCCGCCTTCTCCGGAGTGAGCGTGGTCGCCGGGGCCTCGGGGACGACGTCGACCGCACCGGCCTTCACCGTCACCGTCTTGCTCGCCTTGGCGGGCTCGGTCGCTTTCACGGTGACCTTCCACTCGCCGCTCGGCAGCGGCTCCGCGGCGCGGTAGACGTTCTGGCCCTCGGGCGCCGACCTCAGCGGCACCGGCCCGAAGGTGCGGCCGTCGGTGGCGGTCGCGGTCAGCGTCGCCTCGACGATCTCCGTGACCGGGTGCTTGTCCTCCTTGTACGTCACCAGAACGTTGACGTTGTGGTCGCCGTCCCCGATCACCTCCAGCTTGATCGGTCCGCCGTGAGCGGACGCCGCCGGTGCGCCGAGCGTCAGCGCGAGCCCGGCCAGCAGGACGGCGAAGACGTATTTCAGTGCCTTGGTCACGATTCGTGACTCCCCTCAGGTTCGGTGTCGGGGGTGAGCGCTCCGTCGCCGGGCGTTGTCGGGAGGAACACGTGCTGGTGCCCGTAGCCGGCGTCGACGTTCACGGCGTCGAGGGCGGTGCCTCCGACCGACCAGGTGAAGAGCGCGTCGGCGCGTTGCCGTGCGGCCAGGTCCAGAGCGGTGGTGCGGGCCGGTCCGGTGAGGTCCCGCGCGGCCGCGTAGGTGTCGACGGTCGTGGCGAGCTGCCGTGCGGCGGAGGCGAGAGTCGACCTCGCGACGTTGGTGGCGGTCTCGCCGGACGGCGGGTCGGCGAAGCCGTCGGCGGCGGCGGTGGCCGCCTTCCGCCAGTTCTCGACGTCGGCCGTGGTCACCACGGCCGGACCCGCGGTGCCGTCGACGGGCATGGCCCGGCTCAGCCCCTCGACCACCGGGACGAGCCGGTCGCGCGTGGTGCGGGCCAGCTCGGTCAGGGTCTTGATCTGTGTCTTGTCGCGGAGGGCGGATTCGGCGCGGATCTGGCTGGCCATCTGCTCGATCGAGCTCGGCCGGGTGGTCCAGAACACCAGGCCGCCGGCGACGAGCGCGCCGATTACGAACGCGGCCACGAGGCCGAGCGCCCGGCCCCGGGCCGGACGCCGGACCGGCGTCGGTTGCCTGGGTGGTCGGTTGATGGTCGCCACCTCCTGAGGGGCGGATAGTGCTGGTCGGGTGGGCTGGGTTCGCCTCGTGGCAGGTGTCGCGGTGGGCGTCGATCCGTCCGCGCGTTCAGGTGCTCATGCCCCGAGGGGTCTGCCTTGGCTGTTGAGGAGGATCAGTTTCTCGATGCGCTTGCGGCGCCGGGCGCCGGTGATGCGGAGGGCGAGGACGAGCAGGACGAGCAGGGCGAG